>CAIKOL010000380.1 GCA_903829085.1 uncultured Anaerolineales bacterium
GCATTGACCACCAGGTAGTCGAACTCGGTGGCGCGTTTGAGTTCCTGGCGGGCGGTGGCAATGCGCAGGTTCAGGTTTTCGGCTGTCTCGGTCTGGCGGGCCTTCAAGCGTTTCACCAGTGCTTCTTCACTTTCGGTTGTCAGAAAGATGAGCACGGCCTCATCTGCCAGTTTGCGCACCGAGGCTGCCCCCTGCACATCCACCCGCATGATTACGTCCTGACCTGAGGCCAGCGCCTCCTGCACCTGCTGCTTGGGGATGCCCTTGTAATCGTCGTAGACGATGGCATATTCGATCAGTTCTTCCTGCTCGATCATTTGGGCGAACTCATCCTTCGAGAAAAAGAAGTAGTCCACCCCTTGTGTTTCGTTCTCACGGCGCGGGCGGGTGGTGGCTGTCACCACGAAGTGCATGGGCAGCTTGCGTTCCTTCAGGCCGTGCAGTACGCTGTCCTTGCCCACCCCCGACGGCCCGGAGATGACGATCAAAAGAGGCTGAGGTTTGTGGAGGTTGAATTCAGAATCGTTCATGGCTGTATTGTACCAGACGGCGGATGAGGTAAAATATGCCCATGCCATTCTATGATTACTTCTGCCTGGATTGCAAGAAACGTTTTGATGTGTTTATGACCTATGCCCAATACGGCACTCTTCCGCTGAGTTGCTCCATCTGCGGGAGCAGGAACGTGCGCCGGCGCATCCCGCGCGTGCGCGTGGCCAAATCGGAAGAGAGCCGCATGGACTCGCTGGCTGGGGATTTCTCCGATCCATCCGCCCTGGCTGGTCTTGAAAATGACCCGCAGGCCATGGGTCGTATGATGCGCAAAATGGGGAACGAGATGGGGGAGGACCTGCCTCCGGAGTTTAATGACGTGGTTGACCGCTTGGAGAAGGGCCAAAGCCCGGAGGAGATCGAAAAGGAAATCCCGGACTTGGGAGCGGATATGGGTGGGGGTGGAGACGAAGACTACTAAAAGTCGGGCTGGGAGAATATAAAAAGGGTTTTGTGAGCGAAGCTCGCAAAACCCTTTTTTTCGATCTTTCCTCTTCCTTTATTGGACTGAGAGGATCTCCAGGATCATTTGGGTCTGGGTGCGTTGAAGGGTCAGCTGCATGTTCCCAAAGGTGTTTTGCTGTTGACCTCCCACCGGAAGAGAATCATATTCCTGGGTCAGCCAGGTAATGATGGGGAGTTGCGTGCCGGCCGGCATGACCCCGGCGAGCAGCGTGGTGATCAATCCCATGCCTTGGTCGGAAGTGGCCTGCTGGTCGCTGCGGGGAATGGTGACGATTACTTTTCCAATGTCACAAGGATCGCCGATAAACTGGGCGGAAAAACCATTGGCGACCGATGGGAAGGCAGCTGCCGCGCTTTGCGTCAGTGCGACAGTGGAGGCAGGCTGACCATTCACGCTGCCATCGGTCAGATCGAATTGACCGGTGACCTGCAGCACAGCCTTTACCGTGTCCATGGAAATCCCCAGGCCCCCTGATGCGGGCGTGGTGGAGGCACAATTACTGGATGGTTGTCCCGAGACGGCCGTTTCGATCGAGCCAACGGCAGGTTGCCCGGCCGCGACAGTTTCCATGGCTCCGAGAGCGGTCGGTGCACTGGTTAATAGCCCGGGAAGTTGGGTGGCTGCCTGCTGGATGCCGTTGGATAGGCCGCAGGCCAAAACAAATATCATTACCACAGGAATGGCAAAAAAACGGATACGACGCATATTATTTTCTCCTATTGGGATAGATTATATCCCAATTAATCTTTTCAGGATATTTGTACGGAGTTGGCTTTGCACCTCATCCCACTTTTTTCCCGCATCCACCACCACCCACCTCTCAGGTTCCTGTTTGACCATTGCCAGGTAGCCGGCTCGCACCCGCTGGTGGAATTCCAGTTGATAGGCATCCAGCCGGTTCCATTCGCCGCCTCTGGCGCGGCGTTGGGCGCCGCGCTCCAGGCCGATCTCCACATCCACATCCAGCAGCAGGGTCAGGTCCGGCACCTGTCCGCCGGTGGCGTACTTCACCAGGGCGCGCACCTGCTCCAGGTCCTGCTGGTGACCATAGCCCTGGTAGGCGATGGTCGAATCGGCGTAGCGGTCAGACAGCACGATCTCACCGGCTGCCAGGCGCGGCCGCACGACCTGTTCCACGAATTGCGCCCGGGCAGCCTGGTACAGCAGCGTCTCGGTGCGCGGGTTCATCTCGGCGTTCTTCAGGCTATGCAGCACCGTGCGGATCTGCTCGCCAATGGAGGTTCCTCCCGGTTCGCGCGTCGGGAAGACGGTATAACCCTTCCCGCGCAGGAATTCCACCAGGGGGGGGAGCTGGGAGGTCTTGCCGGAGCCTTCGGGTCCTTCAAGGGTGATGAACATGTTTGTCCATGCAGGTAGGGATACAAGCCAGGCTGTGTCCCTGCGGGTTATTCGCGAAAAATCCTCACATGCCGGCGCGGTTCTTTGCCATACGAATGCGAGACCAGTTCGGCGTCCCGCGCCAGCTCGTGCTGCAGGCGGCGCACGGTGGATGGGCCGGGTGGCAGGTCCACCCAGCGCTCGCCATTCAGCACGGCGGCAATGGCAGCCTGGGCCTGGTTCTTGACATCATCCATCTCGCTAGCCTCGGGCACCACTTCTGACAGGTTGAACAGGTCGCTCAGGAATTGTTCCATCTGGCTGACCGTGTTGGCCCTCAGTACAAAGATTGGCATGCCGCGCTGTTCGGCCTGCATCACCGTCTGCTGGCGGTCTCGGTAGTAGGAACGCAGGGTTACCAGCACGTCCGCCTCACCGGCATCCTTGACGAAAATCGCCGGGAGGCCCATGCGCTTGGCCAACTGGGTCAACCGGTCACGTGCCACGCCGAACGGGTAGACCCGTACGCTCTGAAGTGGGGTGCGCCGGGATTCGACCGCCGGTGCGGAGACGCTGACCGGCGCGGCAGACGGGCTGGAGGTGGGGGCTGGATCCGGGCGGATCGAATTTCGGCGCGGGCCGCCAGTGTTCCCGGTCTCGATGCGGAATTCTGAATCCGGCTTGGACTTCGGATTAGGTTTGGATTTCTCGATCTGGATCCTGCCCTCGGCATCCCGGCTGCGGATCTCCGGAGGCAGCGGATAACCGCGCAGGAGCGCATCCACCGAGGCGGCGATGTCCATGTGGACCGCGAAACGGTCACGCTGCTGGATCTCGACCAGCACGTCGAAGGTGGGTGGGGAGCGCCGTTCGAGCACGGTTTTCTGGGTGCCGCGCCGGCGTGCTTCTTCGTCGGAAAGGGTGACGGCCTCTATGCCGCCGATCAGGTCGGAAAGGGTGGGGTTGAGCAGCAGGTTGTCAATGGTGCGCCCATGCGCCGTGCCGATGAGCTGGACACCGCGCTCGGCAATGGTGCGGGCTGCGGCGGCCTCCAGTTCACGCCCGATCTCGTCAATCACGATGACTTCCGGGTTGTGGTTTTCCACCGCCTCGATCATCACCTCATGCTGGAGCATGGGTTCTCGTACCTGCATACGGCGAGCCTTGCCAACCGCCGGATGGGGTACATCACCGTCGCCGCCGATTTCGTTCGAAGTATCCACAATGATGACGCGTTTTGATTCTGCCAGGATGCGGGCGGCTTCGCGCAAGAGCGTGGTCTTGCCCACCCCCGGGCGTCCCAGGATGAGCAGGCTCTTGCCCGACTCGACGATGTCCTGGATGATGTCCACCGTACCGTAGACAGCCCGTCCCACGCGGCAGGTGAGACCCACGATATACCCGCGCCGGTTGCGCAGGCAGGAGATGCGGTGCAGGGTGCGCTCGAGACCGGCGCGGTTGTCGGCGTCGAACTCGCCGATGCTCTCGACCACGTGATCAAGCTCGGCGCGTGTGATTTCCTTGCTGATCAAGACCGTCTCGCCCTGAACGTAGCGCGCCGTGGGGACGCGTCCCAGGTCGAGGATGATCTCGAGCAGGTTGTCATAATCGTTGGCTTTATGGACGGCCTCGACAATATTCCCGGGCAGGATACCGAGCAGGGCATCGAGATCGTCTGTGATTCTGAGTTGAGTCATAAATATTAGTTATTGATAATAAGGATTAGGGATCAGTTTCTATTTTTGGTATTGTATCACGCCGGTTAAGCCTGGCGTTTATTTTTCGTTTTCCACACGGCTCACCGGCGCGGCTGGTTTTGCCTTGACCAGCGCCTTCTCCATCACCGACACTGCCAGCGGCTCTTTGACAGCCTTGGCCAACCGCCTGACCATCACGGCCTGGCGCGGGCCTGCTTCGGCTCCCATGTCCTCGAGGGCGGTCTCCAGCCAGGCCTGGTAGGAACGCACGCACACGTATACCGGGCGGTCACCCCAGCCGGATAGCCCGGCCAATTGTTCGGGACCGCATCCGGCCTCGGGCGTGACAAGCGGCTGGATCCAGACTCCTTCAGGCCCGCGGTTGACTGCAACATACGCCTGCAAATTCCCATCCGGACGGCAGACCAGGCCGGAAGCCTGTTTTGGAAGGGAGTCCACCGGTTGGATCAAGGCTGGGATGATCTGCCCGTGCAGCGATTGGATGGCAGGCCAGTCGCTCTCTTCCGCCTCGCGCCAGGAACTTTCTTCAGCGGGTTTTTCCAGCTTGGGTAATTTCCAGGCGCGCTGCCAGGCATACATGGCAAAACCTGCATTTCGCAATGACCGGAAGGCCGAAGAATTCTCATCCACTTCGGCCAGCAGGTGGAATGCGCCCCATTCCCCGGCTTGTATCGTCAGGTGGTCCAGGAGCGGCAAGGTTAAACCGTTGATATTCTCGCTCGGGGCCAGAAAGGTGAGCCGGGCGGAGGTTTCGTCCCCATTCATGATCACCTGGCCCATCAGCGAGTCGCCATTTTCGGAGGTAATGGCGGTGTAAATAAAACCTCGCGGATTCAAATACGAGAGCAGGGCCATCGCACCAAGCGGGTTGCCACGCGTCAAGATGCGGGCGCTATACAGCGGTAATATAGCGCGGCGGTAGCGTGACAGGTTCGCTAAATCGAGAATATCAAGAGAACGGACGGTCATAAGAGTTTTAAAGGCTTCACATCTGCAGAGTGACACGTCGCCGGGTGAAAAATGGACCTGCTAGCGTGCCAGCGTTAGGAAGTATTCGTGAAAGCGCGCATCCCGGGTCAGTTCAGGATGGAACGAGGTAGCCAGTAATTTTCCCTGCCGGGCGGCCACGATCCGTCCATCTGGCAGGCTGACCATGACGCTGGCGTCTGCCTGCACAGACTCAATGATCGGGGCGCGGATGAAGATTGCATGGTAGGGGTTGCCTTCGCCTAGTTCGGGGATGGCAAGGTCGGCTTCGAACGAGTCCACCTGGCGCCCAAAGGCGTTGCGCTCGACGGTGATATCCATGATGCCAAGCAGGGGTTGGTTGCGGCGGGCATCCTTCGAGAGAAAGATGGCCCCGGCGCAGGTGCCCCACATGGCGTGCGTTTTTCCAAATGCGCGCAGTGGCTCCAGCAAACCAAAATCCACGCTCAGTTTACCGATGGTGGTGGATTCACCGCCGGGAATAATAAGACCGTCCAGCCCATCAAGGTGAGCGGGCAGGCGTACTTCGGCGGTTTCCACGCCGAGATGCCTGAGCATGACGATATGTTCGGCGAAATCGCCCTGGATGGCTAAAACACCTATTTTCATAAAACGCTCACATTACCAGCCTCTGCCTGCGATCTTCTCGCCTTCCGGCATCTGGGAGATGTTGCGTCCCACCATCGCCTCGCCCAGGTTCTTGCTGACTTCTGCCAGGATGGATGCATCCCGGAAGTGTGTAACGGCTTTGACGATGGCCGAGGCACGCTTGGCCGGGTCGCCGGATTTAAAGATACCGGACCCGACAAACACACCATCCACGCCCAGTTGCATCATCAGGGCTGCATCCGCGGGAGTGGCCACACCGCCGGCGGCAAAGTTGACCACTGGCATGCGGCCCAGTTCCTTGGTCTCTTTGACAAGTTCGTAAGGCGCGCCGATTGTCTTGGCATAGGCCATCAATTCCTCGTCAGCCATGCTGGTCAGACGGCGGATCTCACCCAGCACGGTGCGGGCGTGACGAACAGCCTCCACCACGTCGCCGGTGCCGGCTTCACCCTTGGTGCGGATCATGGCTGCGCCCTCGCCGATCCGTCGCAGGGCCTCGCCCAGGTTGCGGCAGCCGCATACGAAGGGCACCTTGAAGTTGTGCTTCAGGATATGGTTCTCCTCGTCCGCCGGGGTCAGGACTTCCGACTCGTCAATGTAGTCCACGCCGATGGCTTCCAGGATCTGCGCCTCCACGAAATGACCAATTCGGCACTTGGCCATGACCGGGATGGTGACCGTGTCCATGATCTTGAGGATCAAGTCCGGGTCTGACATGCGCGCCACGCCGCCCTGGGCACGGATATCTGCGGGGACACGTTCCAATGCCATGACGGCGCATGCGCCCGCCTCTTCTGCAATCCTGGCATGTTCAGGGGTCACAACGTCCATAATGACGCCGCCCTTGAGCATTTGAGCTAATCCTTTTTTAACGGCAAAAGTACCAGTTTGTTCTTCCATATGTAATCTCCTAATCCAGGGTGGGTGGGATTCTACCACGCGGCCATCCTGCCGGTTGATCCGGCAGCAGCATACGTGTTGCAACCCATCTTTTCGCATCTAATTCTAGATGATAATTGGTATATGTTAAGAGCCAATAATTATAAACAAATACCAGTCCAATTAAATGGTTTGGCGCCAATAATCACGGATTGGCTCTATTAGGGTTGGCAGGAAAATGATATATTCACCATACCAATATATCCGAGGTGAATCCATGCGTATCCCGTTGGACCGTCAGAGTACCGAGCCTCTTTACCAGCAAATAAGAAGTCACTTGCGCCAGGGTATTCTTTCGGGCAGCCTGGTACCCAATACCCGCCTGCCTGCCAGCCGGCAACTTGCACATGACCTGGGTGTAAACCGTATCACGGTGGAGAATGCCTATTCCGAACTGGAGGCGGATGGACTGGTTTTCTCCCGGGTGGGTAGTGGCACTTATATTCTGTCGCCCAACCCGCTTCCCCAGGTTCCCAAGACCAGCAGTATTGTCCCCTGGCCTTTATGGCAGCAGAACATGCAAGCCAGGAATGCAGCCTCCCGGCCTGCCAACCCTGAAGCCATGCTTAAAGCCGCCGGGCATCCCAATCCAATCAGTTTTGCCAGCGGGATCAGCGATACCCGCCAGTTCCCGGCCGAAGACTTCCGTAAAACCCTCCAGACCGTTATGCGCCGGGATGGGATCGCATCTATGGATTATGGGGATCGCAACGGATATGCACCCCTGCGCGCGAGCATTGCCCATATTCTGGCCAGCCAGGGGTTGCAGACCCATCCCGGGAACATCCTGATCACCGCCGGGTCGCAACAGGCGATTGCACTGGTGAGCCAGGTGATCTTGAAGCCGGAGGATGTCATCCTGGTGGAAAGCCCGACCTATTCCATCGCCATGGAGTTGTTCCGCTCACTCGGGTTCCGCATTGTGGGCATTCCAATGGACTCTCAAGGCATGCAGGTGGAAAAGCTGGAAAAAATCCTCCAGCAGCACCATCCAAAATTGATTTACACCATTCCCAACTTCCATAACCCGACCGGCACCTGCCTGAACAGCACGCGGCGCCGCCAATTGATCGTTCTGGCGGAGCGCTACAATATTCCGATCCTGGAAGACGACTTTGTGGGTGACCTGCGCTACGAGGGCCGAACCCAGCCGTCTCTCAAGGCGCTGGACCCGGGCGGTCAAGTGATCCACATCAGCACCTTTTCAAAAATGCTGATGCCAGGTCTGCGGGTGGGTTTCCTGGTGGCAGAGGGTCCGGTCTATGACAGCCTGCTCAACTTCAAACGTCTCAGCGATGTGGCAACTGCCACCCTGATCCAGCGCGGGTTGGAAGCCTACGTGACTGTTGGGCGTTACCAGGCCTACTTGCGCCGCTCATGCCAGATTTTTCGTAAACGCCGGGATGCCATGCTGGCAGCCATTGACCGCTACCTGCCCGCCGGTATTTCCTTCGACCCACCCCAGGGTGGACTGTTCCTATGGCTGCGCCTGCCCGAAGGTCTTTCAGCGCAGGAGTTGCTGCCTCTGGCCTGTGAAGAGGGGGTGGCTTTTGCCCCTGGCAACAGTTTTTTCCCGGAAGGATCAGGGGGGCAGGATTGGATGCGGCTCAATTTTGTTGCCCAATCGGTGGAGGAGATCGAGGAAGGGATCAAAAGGCTGGGCAAGGCGATTAGATCCTATCCCCAACACCCCCATATCTTTAGGTCCATCCCGGCAGCTCCCAAAGAACCATAAACACAGCTATGTAGGGGTCTGAGCTAAAAATACCTTGACGTTTTGCAGTCGAAAGGGGGATAATTTTGCCTGCAGGCCTCTTGACAAACCTGCAAATTGGTATACAATTAGTACAATGATACAATTATACAATGAGACATTGATACAATACGGCCTATGAATCTTGAAATTGATTTTCGTTCCGGTATCCCGATCTACCTGCAGGTGGTGGAGCGCATCCGGGAGCGCATAGCCGCTAGCCAGCTCGCTCCTGGGGACCAGCTCCCCACGGTTCGTTCCCTGGCCCTGGAATTACGTGTCAATTTCAATACCATTGCGCGTGCCTATCGCATCCTGGACGAAACCGGCATCATCTCCACCCAGCAAGGGCGCGGTACGTATGTCACGAACACACCCCCGCCCGAGGCCTCGGAAAAAATCCGCCAAAAAGCGCTTACAGAACTGGCCCGGCGGTCCTTTGCGGATGCAGAACGGCTGGGTGCCTCGCCGGAAGAATTTAACCAGATCCTGAAAGACCAGGTGGCCCACTGGCAGCAAACTGGCCGCCTGTCGAATCCTGACTCTGACAATTAATAGGAGAATATATGAGACCCAAAACTGATATCAAAGATCTAAGCCTGCGAATGCAGGGTCGCCTGAAGCCCGACCAGCATATTCCCAGCGTGGCTGGAGCCCTTTTTGCCATTTGCATGCTTGCCTGTTTCCTCGGCATCTTCTGGATGACCAATAACGGTGTCACCAGCGATACTTTGACCGGAGTCTGGACCGTTGGCTGGATCCTTTTGGGCACGTTTTTCCTTTATTGGCTCAAGATCGCCTCGCAGTGGGAGAAAGCGGTCATTCTGCGCCTGGGCAAGTTCCATAAACTGGCCGGACCGGGCATCTTCTTGCTACTGCCGTTCGTTGACACCCTCGCCAACTGGATCGACCACCGTGTCATGGTCACGCCCTTCTCTGCCGAGAAAACTCTGACCAAGGATACCGTCCCCGTGGACGTGGATGCGGTTCTGTTCTGGGTGGTCTGGGATGCCGAGAAGGCCGCTCTCGAGGTCGCCGATTACCGCGCTGCCATCGGCTGGGCTGCCCAGACCGCCCTGCGCGAGATCATCGGGCAGAGTGTTCTGGCTGATATTCTGGTTGGCCGGGCCAAAATGGATGCTGACTTGCAGAAGATCATCGATGAACGCACCACACCCTGGGGCATCACCGTCCAGTCCGTGGAGATCCGGGACGTGATCATCCCGCCCGACTTGGAGAATGCTATGTCTCGCCAGGCCCAGGCCGAACGTGAACGCCAGTCTCGTATTATCCTGGGTGAGTCTGAAGAGCAGATCGCCGCTTCCTTCGCTGAGGCCTCCAAAGCCTACATCCATAACCCCACCGCCCTGCACCTGCGCGCTATGAATATGCTCTTCGAAGGTCTTAAGGAAAAGGGTGCTCTGGTCATTGTCCCCAGCTCTGCCATCGACACGATGAACCTGGGTGGGCTGAGCGGCATGGTCTCGCTGGCGCAGCAAAACCTGCCTACGGAAAAGAAAGAGTAGACAGAATTCCTCAATGTTTCACGTGGAACATACCGGCCTTGCGGCACCACGCACCCTTCCTATATTCAGGATGGGAGCCGCAAGGCCAATGGTTCAAGGAGAAAAAATATGTCCACCAAGGAAATTCTCAACCTTGTTCTGCTTGTCTCGCCCATCTTTCTCATCCAGCTTGGGATGGCTGTTTACGCCCTGGTTGACCTGAAACGTCGCGCAAAGACGCGCGGCCCGCGTTGGGCCTGGGCGCTGGGATTGATCGTGACCGCCCTGGGCGTCCCGAGCGGGATTATTGTCTCCGGGGTTTACCTGGCCTGGGGACGCCACGCTGAGGCATAAGATGATTCGCATTGAAAATCTGGTAAAAACGTATGGATCGGTGCGTGCCCTTGACGGTCTCAGCCTGGAGGTTGAACCGGGTGTCGTGTATGGCTTCCTGGGCCCCAACGGGGCTGGAAAAACCACCAGCATGCGCATCCTCTCCGGCTTGGCGCGTCCTGACAGCGGGCGGACATGGATCCTGGATAAGGAAACCGGCCAACCGGGTGCGGATATACGTTCTTTGATCGGCGTCCTGCCCGAAGAACCGGCTTTTTATGGCTGGATGACGCCGCGTGAATACCTGCGCGACTTTGTGGCTCCGTTGTATAACCTTCGCGGGGCAGTGGCCGCCCGCCGCGCCGATGAATTGCTGGAGATTGTCGGTTTGAATGAAGCCGCTAACCGCCGCATCGGCGGGTTCTCGCGTGGCATGCGTCAGCGCATGGGCCTGGCCCAGGCCCTGGTGCATCACCCTCCCGTTCTATTATTGGATGAGCCTGTCAGCGCCCTGGACCCTGCTGGGCGCAAGGAAGTGCTTGACCTGATCGATACCCTGCGCGGCGACACCACCATCCTGCTCTCCACCCACATCCTGGCGGATGTGGAACGGGTTTGTGATGTGGTTGGGATTATTGCCCGCGGGCGCATGCTTGTCCAGGCTCGCCGTGACGATCTGCTTGCCCGTTATGTTACTCCCCTGTTCGAGATCGAAACCGATAATGGCTTTGGGGCCTGGTTGGAGTGGGTTAAGGGTCAGGATTTTGTGACCAATGTGACTGTTCTGGAGCATACCGCCCGCGTGCTGGTTAAGGATGTCTCTAGGGCGCGCAAAGCCTTGCTGGGATCCCTGGCAGGCCAGGCGCTCTCGGTGCGCCGGTTTGAGATGGTTCATCCTTCGTTGGAAGATGTTTTCCTGAGATTGACCGAGAAAGAGGCCTAGCCATGTTTCGGACATTATTAGCGAAAGAATTTCGTGAGCAGTGGCGCACGTGGAAGATGATCGTTTTCATGGCTGTATTCCTCATCACCGGGATCATTTCACCCGTGCTGGCCAAATACACCCCGGAACTGCTGAAGAGCATTCCCAACCTGCCGGCTGGTCTGGCAGGGATCATCCCCACGCCTACCATGGCCGATTCGGTGGCCCAGTACCTGAAGAACACGGAACAGTTCGGTGTCCTGCTCGTGGTGCTGCTTACCATGGGGGTTATGGCGCAGGAGAAGGAACGCGGCACTGCGGCCATGCTGCTGACTAAACCCGTCAGCCGCAGTGCTGTTGTCCTGGCAAAATGGCTGACCGGGATGACCATCGTCCTGGCCGGGTTGCTGGTGGATGGTCTTGCCTGCCTGGCTTACACGGTTGTGCTTTTCGAACCCCTGCCTTTTGGAACCTTCTGGATCCTGAACCTGTTCCTGTTTGTTTTCCTGGGTGTCTACCTGACCGTGGCACTGATGGCGAGTACGCTGGCCCGCACCCAGGCCATCGCCGCGGCCGGGGCCTTTGGTGGATTGATCGTGCTGATCATTCTTGGTTCGATCCCGCGGGTAAGCGATTACATGCCCGGCCAATTGATGGCTTGGGGCAACTCGCTGGTTTTTAAAGGGGATGTAACTGCCTGGCCGGCGCTGGGCGTTGCTGCCGGGATCATTGTGCTGGCACTTGCCTTCGCCTGCCTGCGTTTTGAACGCGAAGAAATCTAACTTGTTTGTTTCACGTGAAACAAACAAGTCTGAACATTGGAGATTGAAATGGCGGAACAGACCATACAATGGGAATATCGTGTCCTTACCATCGGAACTGCTTTTGGGACAAAAGATGAAAATATCGAAGCCACTTTGAACGAATGGGGCTTGGAAGGTTGGGAGGCGATCCATGTCTATACACCCAGCCAAAGCCAAAAAGTCACCCTCGTGGCGAAACGGCAGGTGACCGCTGCCACGCGGCGCCAAAATTCCATGCCGCAGTCGTGGTGATTGACCCCGGGTAACAGGGAGCTTGGCAGGCTCTCTGTTTTGTTATATTGTTCACAGAACAAATGTTCTAATATAAATGGGGATTGTGCCCTCTTCACTTTTGGGCTAAACTTATGCAACAGGTGGATATGCCCAATCCGAATCACAAACCCGACCTCCGTTACATGGCTGAGCAATTGGCCCGCTTGATCGAGGTCAGTGTCACCCTTAATTCAACCCTCAACCTGGATGAGCTGTTGCGCTTTATTATCCGCACCGCGACTGAGATCATTGACTGTGAATCGGTTTCGATTTTATTGTACGATGAGAAGCGCGGACAGTTGGTTTTCGCGGCCGCCACCGGGTCGGACCCAAAACGCTTGTCTGAAACGCCAATCCCGTTGGATAGCAGCCTGGCCGGTACCATCTTCCGTGAGAACAAGATCATCAGCCTGTCTGACGTACAGAACGACGCGCGCCATAAAGGCATGGTTTCCAAGAATGTTGATTTTGAAGTTCACAACATCCTGGGTGTGCCCATGCGTATCAAGGATAAGCCGACCGGAGTATTGGAAGCACTGAACAAAAGGGATGGAAATTTTGACGAAAGCGATGCCGACATCCTCTCGGTGATTGCCTCTCAGGCCGCTGTGGCAATTAATAATGCCCGCCTGGTGAAAGCCCTGCAGGATGCCTATAACGACCTGCGCGCCGCCGACCAGTTGAAAACCAATTTCCTGGCATTGGCTTCGCATGAACTCCGCACTCCCCTGGGTGTCATCATCGGTTATGCCACCTTCCTGCAGGAAGAATCTCCCGGTGAACTCTCCGACCATGCCAAGCAGGTGCTCAACGCAGCCATGCAGATGCGTGTCCTGGTGGATGCCATGACTAATATGGATATGCTGCGTTCCAAGGATATGATCATGCACCGCCTGGTCGTACCGGTGCAGCAGATTTTACGCGGGGCGTATGGAGATGTGAAACGCCTGGCAGATGCCAAAGGGCAGAAGGTAACCTTTGACCTGCCGGCCGTTGCCATCCCGGTCAAGTGCGACCCGGATAAACTGACCTCGGCTTTTATCAACCTGCTGGATAACGCCGTGCGCTTCTCGCCGGAGGGCGGTAAAATCATCATTGGAGCCAAAGTCCGGGCGGGCGGCGATGTATTGACCTGGGTGCAGGATAATGGCAAGGGCATCCCGGAAGGCGAATTGAAGAAAATCTTCCTGGAGTTTTACCAGATCGAACCGCACACCACGCGCAAGCACGGCGGGATGGGGATCGGGCTCTCCATCGCCAAGGGATTGGTCGAGGCGCATGGTGGCAAAATCTGGGCGGAAAGCCCCGGCTCCGGCAAGGGAACCACCATCAAGGTGCTTCTGCCGTTCCTGAGTACAACCACACTGCAAACGATGAAACGGTAAACACCCGTTTTCCTACCGGGCTGTCAAAAGTGGGGTGGAATTCCATCCCACCACCACAACTGGGGTAGAAGAGAGTTGGAGACCACCTGATATGGTGGTCTCCGTTTATGTTTGATGACTTTTTGGCAAGCCCCTTTTTTTATTCCTGGATGATCTCTCCAACTTTTTGTAAAAAGGCGACGGCCTTGCCCGTCTCGTCATTCATCACCAGCGACAGGCTGGCGCCGGTACGGAAGTCCTCCACTTTGATCAGGTGCAGGCAGCGTAACAGGCTTGCGTCGGCGGGGAGAAAGTCGGGCAGATGGTTGGGGGTCTGGTAGAAAAAGTCATGGTTGAAGACGGAGTCGCGGTCGTCCAGGTTGACATTCAACGGGTAGATGTGAGCTTCCATCAGGTCCTGGAAGAAATGGGTGCCGAAGGACGGTTCCAGGTCCGGACCGACGCCTTTACCCGTCAGTTCCACCAGGGCGTGGGTATGGTAAATGTCCCCATAGGCGATGCTGACGCCTAGGTCCGGCGTCGAGGTTCCCCAACGACCTGGACCGACACAGATGAAAGAATCGTCTTTCAAGGTGGCATTGAGACTGCCAATGGCACGTTCCAATCGGTTCCTTTCAGCGGGTGAAGCCAGGGAAAAGTAACCTTCCGGCGGGACGAACAATACCCACTGGATGCCGGTCACTTTGCCGCGCGGCACCATGCGCTGGGATGTAAAAACAACATCAGCCGGGTCCAGCAGGGCGGGCAGATCCACTTCGCCGCCCTCGCTCAGGGCGCTCTGCGGGCGGCACTGGAGCAGCGTGATCCGCACCTCGGAATGCACCTCCTGTGGGTTCAGGATTTCGGCGGTGAATTCCGTATCCACCGGGGACCCGTAGTGCGTTTCCAGCGTGGTCAGGATGCTTTTCATCAGTCCTGGGAAAGACGTGTGTCGCAGCAACCCGTCAAAGGTGACCACCAGGTTCTCCGGGTTCACCAGGCTGGAGCGGATATTCTCAAGGAAACCGCTCTCGTCCACCTGTGCAATGTTCCGCAGGGCTGGATATTGCGGGTCGAGCACTTCGCGGATGGGCAGGGTTTTCAGGGTGTTCTCTTCCAGGTCGATAAGGTCAACAAATTGCTGGGAGTGCTGGCGGATGGCTTCGGCCGACCCGGATGGGAGCAGCAGCGGGTGGCTGAGCGCCACCAGGCGCGGCTGGTCGTTGCT
This sequence comes from uncultured Anaerolineales bacterium, assembly GCA_903829085.1. Lineage (GTDB taxonomy): Bacteria > Chloroflexota > Anaerolineae > Anaerolineales > Villigracilaceae > UBA877. The sequence continues at coordinate 14,791 of CAIKOL010000380.1, forward strand.
GACCGCTTCCACGGCGCGTGTCCCCAGCCCCCACACCAGGCGCAGGAAACCGTCCTCTTTGCGGATTTGTGGTGACCAGCGGTACAGGTTGCGGCTGAAGGCTGTACCTGCCGCCTGGGGCAGAAAATAGCGCCCGTATTGCTCCCCCTCCACGAATTGGATGAGCACGGCGATGCGCTCATCGTAGTCCACCAGGCCTTTCTGGTGGCGGTAGAGCAGGGCGTTCGGGTTCATGCACGAGGCATAGACTCGGGCGATAGCCTCGGTCAGGGCGAGCACATTTTCTTCGGGGTTGCCCTGGTTGGGGCAGAAGTAACTGTCATATTTCCCGGCGAAGGAAGTGCCAAAGTTGTCTTCCAGCAGGCTGGAGGAGCGCACGATGACCGGGTGCTTCCCGGCCTCGTCCAGGAGCTGGCGCAGGCGCTCCAGGATATCCTCGGGGAAGACCCCTTTGACAAAGTCGTGCACGATGTTGGGATAGTCGGCCCGCATCATGGCTTCGGACTTGTATTTCTGATCGGACCAATGCACCAGTCCATTGGCTGACATGAAGGCGTAAAACATATCCGAAGCCAGGAAATACGAGGTGGGAATGCGCACTGTTTCCTTGACCTCAGTCGAGGCCACATTCCGAAGGATGCGGTACGCCAGCATCATCCCGGCTGACTTTCCGCCGATCTTTCCGTACCCGATCTTGCGCCGGCGGATTTCTTTCAGGTCTTCCACGGTGAACCACTTGCGGGCGATGTTCAAATATGCCAGCTGGTCGCTGACCATGGTGCGGATCAGCACCACCTTGATCTCCTGCAGGCGCGCTTCCAGCTTTTTACGACTGGCGACAGGCATGCGTTCGATATCCTCCGCCTGCTCGAAAAGCATATCCTGGGGAGCCAGTTCGGGGTTGAAAGTGATCAGGTCGGGAGTCTCGCCTCGTTCGGCCAGGATTTCCTTGACGATGGTTTCAAAATCCTCATAAAGCAGGTTGTAGGCGAAGTAAAAATCTGTCTGGGCTTCACGCACACGTTCCAGCCTTCTTTCCCAAACGTCAAAAAATTCCTCAACATACGGATTGTGCAGCCCCTCACGGCCTTGGGACTCGATTGCCTTCTCGCGTACCACGGCTTCGAAAACCTCGGGCGTAACAATCCCGCGCTCGAAGAGTTCGCGCCGCATCCGGGCGCGGATGCGGTTGCGCAGGATGGGGTACTGGCGCAGGGTGAGATAAATATCCAGGATGCGGTCGGAGGAATGGGCGGATGCGGGCATGGGCCTCTATTAAACGAACAGGGGCGCAGGCAGCTGCGCCCCTACGGGAACATGGATAAAACTAACCGAGATGCATCGGCATGATGACGTGCAGGAAGTTATCGTCTCCCACCGGGCGGACGACCCCCGGGGCATTGGGGGCGGAGGTTTCCAGCGCCACGTTGGGCGACTTGATCACTTCCAGGGCTTCGCGCAGATACTTCACATTGAAGGCGATCAGCAGACCCACGCCGTCAATGGTGGCTGCCACCACTGTCTCATTCGAGCCGGTCTCCTCGGACTGGGCGGAGATTTCCACCGAGCCGGGTTCCAGTTCGCCGGAGGATTTGATGTTAAAGCGCGCCACATTCGAACCCTCACGGGCAAAGATCTCAGCCTGTTTGCAGGCCTTGAGCAGGGCCGGGGTGGAGAGGATGGTGCGGGATTTGTACGAGCGCGGGATGATCTGCTGGTAATCCGGGAAAGTCCCGTCGATCAACTGCGAAACCACTTCCACTTCCTTCATGCGGAAGATTACCTGCCCGCGGCCCTTGGGCATGACCATGGAAATCATCTCGTTCCCATCGCCGGCTACGCGCCCCAGTTCGCTCAAAGCGCGCGCCGGGATGATGGCAGTGAACGGTTGCGCCGCCGGCTGGCTCAGGGTGCCTTTGCGTACCGACAGGCGGAAACCATCCGCAGAGGCCATGGTGATGGTATCCTTTTCCACCACCACCAGCACCCCCATCAACACCGGCCGGGCCTCATCCGCCGAGGCGGCAAATACAACCTGCGAGATCATGTCCTTGAAATCGGCCACGTTGATCAGGATCGCGCCTTCCATGTCCGGGACGGGCAGGGGTGGAAACTCCTGGGCGTCAATGCACTTGATATCTGTGTTCGAGGCCCCGCAGCGTACGTTCAGGGTCTGGGTGGAAGTGTTCAGGTTCAGGCTGACCTGTTCCTGCGGCAGGGTTCCAACCAGGTCGGCAAAAGTCCGCGCCGGGACGGTGGTCGATCCTTCCTCTTCGATCTTGGCGCCGATCCAGCAGGTGATACCCAGTTCCAGGTTGGTGGCACTCAGGCGCAGGCGGCCTTCGTCGCTGGCGATCAGGACGTTCGAGAGCACCGGCAGGGTGCTGCGCGGGGAAACAGCACGCGAGACCGTGCTCAACCCGCGGGTCAGGCTTTCTTGCAAGACGGTTACTTTCATCGCTCGGTCCTCTCCTTGTAGGCAACTGTACAACTGTAATGACGACTTAAGTCGTTACTACCCAGCTAAAGTATATCCTGAACATATCAAAGTGAAAAGACGGCTAACGCTACGGCTTTCTCAAAGTCGGGGTTTGGGGTGTTGCAGGGTGGCAAAGCCACCCAGCAACACCCCAAGATCTCGTTTTCCCCTGCCTTGGGGCGGGGA
>CAIKOL010000381.1 GCA_903829085.1 uncultured Anaerolineales bacterium
CAGGCCGAAATCCACCAGGAAGATATGACCATCTGGCGCGATGCGCACATTGCCGGGTTTGAGGTCCCGGTGAATGATGGATGGTTTGCGTGTGTGCAGGTATTGGAGTGCGTCGCACATGGCGGCGCCGACCAGAATGGCTTCTTCCTCGGAGATGGAGCCGATGCGTTCCATGCGCTGGCGCAGGTCTTCCCCATCAATGAAATCCATGATCAGGTACTGACCCTGATCGCCGATGACGAAGTGATCGGTCACGCGCGGCAGGTTGGCATGCCGCAGGTTGGCAAGGATAACTGCTTCCAGCCGGAACTGGCGGGCATATTCGTCGGTGGTGAACAGGTTTTCCTTCACCGCCACGTCCACACCCAGGTTTTCGTCCACGGCACGGTAGACCGCCCCCATGCCACCCTGGCCGAGGATATCAACGATCCGGTACCGTTTGTGCAGTAAACTGCCGCGTTCGAGGTTCGAACCCATAGCTAGATTATTATATCAGAGCCGGAAACCCTCCGGAAAATCTGTCATGCAATTGCATAGAATCAGGCAGCCTTCCCGGCCAGCTTTAATTTGACAAATAGCCAGGGCGCACCGGCCGAAACCCAGGCTCCCACCAGTACATAACGGATGTAGCGCAATATATAGGGGAGCAGCGCGTCTGCGTCCGGGGCGATCAAGCCGAAAAGCACGTCCAGACCCACATAAAAGACCAGCACACCGATGGCTCCCAATAAGAAGCGCAGGATACGCTTCCAGACAGGACCTTCGGTGCTGAAACCACCCTGGCGGTTGAACCAGGCCAGGCCTGTCAAAAGCCCAAAAAACGTTCCGGCGGTGGTCAAGGCACCGCTCATGGAGATGGCCTGAGTAGCAAACGACGCCCAGGCCTGCGGTGGCTGCCAGTTCGTAGTTTTCAGCCAGAGGAAGGGTATGAGTGAGATCAGGATGATGCCCAGTGAACTAATGAAAGCCGCCAGGATCTGCCCGCCCAGGCTCATCTTCTTTGCCCATGCTGCCACGGGTTTCCAGAAGCGCAGCACCAGCCACAACAGCAGGGCTCCGATCAACCAGCCCAGCAGCACGTCGTGCAGGAAGTGAACCCCCAGGTACAGGCGTGAGATCCCGATCATCAGCACCACCAGGATGGCGACCACCCACGCCCAGCTCTTGCGGATCCTGGCTGCCAGCATTCCCCACACACCGGCTGCGATCTGGGCATGCCCGGAAGGCACGCCGAAGGAAGTCTCACTGGCGTACCCGATTACCTGCGGGCTGTACCAGTACGGTCGCGGTCCATGGAAGGCCATTTTGAGCGCATCGTTCACCGACGTGCTCAGGAGAAGGATGATGGCAATCCGCAGGCCCAACCCGGCTTCCACGCACCAAAACAGCGCCGGGAGCAATAGGAGGAAGAAATACTCGGTCCCGAAGAAAGAGAAAATTTCCATGGGCGTCTTCAGTCCGCTGCCCAGGTTCTGAAAGAAGAGGTTAACGTTTATGCCGAGGTTCCAGATGGACTCCATAGATCTGCTCCTTGAGATTGACGTTTTTGTATTATGTATTGTACACTCAAAGTATGAAACCTGAGCCTGCGCGTGCGTGGGATTTCCCATCCGCGGCCATCCTGATGCTGGTCCTGCTGACCGTCTCCCAGCGGTTGTACGCCACCGACTGGGCTCCCGGCCTGGAAATTGCCCTGCTTCTGACGGTTTTCGGTCTTCTGCTGGGATTGGCGCTCGGTGTCAGCCGGTTCAAAGGAGCCGGTGTCTTCTGGCTTGCCTGCGGATACAGCCTGGCAGTCATCCCCCTGGTGGCAGGTTGGATCCTGTATCAAAAAACCCCGTGGATGGAACGCATGCTCAGCTTGGGCGGGCGGCTGGGCCATTCCCTGTTCCTGGTTTTCACTTCCCAAAAAGTGCAGGATACGGGCCTGTTTGTCATCTTTGCAGGCCTCGGTCTCTGGGTCATCAGCTTGCTGGCCGGCTATGCCCTGGCGCGCCGCGGGGATTTTGCCATTGCGGTAATACCGTCGGGGCTGGTGTTGTTTATCATCCAGTTGTATGATTCGCACGTGGGGGATCGGGTGATTATCCTGGCGCTCTATGCATTCCTGTGCCTGGTCTTGCTTGGGCGGTTGACCTATGTCCGCAAACGGCAGGTCTGGAAGCAGCAGCGGGTTTCTCTCTCAGCCGAATCGTGGACCGACTTAAATCTTGCCATCCCGTTCGCGGCCCTGGTACTGATCTTCCTGGCCTGGATTGCACCGGTCGCCGGGCGGCCGTTGGTGGCAGCCAGGGTCGCCTGGGAGAATATTACCCGCCCGCTGGAAACGCTGCGCCAGGACCTGGGCAACGCAGTCGCCGGGGTGCGTGGTTATCAGCAGGGCACGGTTGTTGAATTTTATGGCAACACACTACCCCTGGGTCAACATGCCTCATCTGGGAATATCCTTTTCCTGCGTATTCGCGTTCCGTTGATTGGAAGACCCGATCGTTATTACTGGCGTGTGCGCACCTATGACCAATACCTGGATGACAAGTGGCAGAGCACGTATTCCTTTACCGAGTCTTTCACACCTGACCAGCCTTCCATCCCCCTGGTGGATATGCATGGCCTTTCGAGTGAATTCATATTTACCACTCCACAGGCGAATCTGGCCGTGCTGGTCACTCCCGCCCATCCCATCTGGGTCAGCCGTCCTTCCATACTGAGTTTCACGCCGTCGCTGGAGAATAATATCGATCCGCTCATGTTCCGTGCCGATCCTCCCATTCTGGTCGGCGAGCAGTATGTCGTGCATGCCAACATCTATAATCCGACCATCCTCCAGCTTGAACAGGCCGGGGAGATCTATCCTGCCTGGGTCCAGGATCATTACCTGCAACTGCCTCCGGACCTTTCTGCGCAGATCGGCGACCTCGCCCGGAAAATTACGATTGGTTCAGAGACTCCTTATGAAAAAGCGGATGCCGTCACCAATTATTTGCGTAATTCCATCACCTATTCGGAGACATTCACCACCCCCCCTGACGGGATTGATCCATTGGATTGGTTCCTGTTTAACACCCGATCAGGTTTCTGCAATTATTATGCCACTGCCGAAGTGATCCTGTTGCGCAGCGTGGGTGTCCCGGCTCGCATGGTGGTCGGCTTTGCGCAGGGGGAGTCTGAGCCACCTGATATGTACACCGTTCTCGAGAAGGACGCCCACGCCTGGCCGGAAGTCTATTTTCCCGGCGTTGGCTGGGTGGAGTTCGAGCCCACTAGTGGTCAGCCGGTGCTTACCCGTCTTCAGGGAGAGCTTGCACCAGCCGGGCAGGCAACCAGCCTGCCTGCAGATAACGGGGCCGGCAATGCAGACCAGACAGCCATCGCCCCTGATGGAAATGAATCCGGTTCCGGGAGTGGAGCGCCGCCGAACTCGCTCGTGCGACTGATGTTGTTCTTCGGGCTGCTGGTCCTCCTCATGGCTGGGCTGATCTTCGCCTACACGAAAGGTTTACTGGACAAGCCCTACCGGAGTATCCAGAAAACCATCCAGACCCCGTTCCCCATCCTATTAACCGCTACCTGCACCAGCCTGACCATTCCTCCGCCAGACTGGTTGAAACGCTGGAGCTACTTTGCCGGTTTGAAACCAATCGAACGTTCTTTTGGAATGGTGTACCAGAGCCTGCTCTGGTTGGGAGCCAAACCGTCGCCTTCGCAAACCCCGGCTGAAGCCGCCGCAGCCCTGGTCAACCTCCTGCCCGAAGTGGCGGAAGAGACCCGTTCCCTGTTGCGGGAATATCAGTACGCTCTCTACAGCCAGAGACATATTGATTTGAATATCGCCCGACATGCGGTAGAATTGATTCGCCGTCAGGCACTGCGCACCGCTTCCCGCCAGCGTGCCAGGGCGTTCCGAACGGCATTCTTGAGACTATTCTCTCGAAGCCAGGATAATAAATAATTGGAATCTTTCTTTACGATAAACTAGGCCACTATGAGCAACGAACCCCCCGTCCCCCTGAACGAACAACTCCTGGCACTCAGTAAATTGACCGGCCAAATGCGCAATACGCTTCAAACCGTACGCGCCAGTCTACCCCCGGATACGCTGGAAAAACTCTCCAGGTTGGAAAACACGCTTTTCCAGGTCAGCAGGAAAGTGACTGCCGTGGAAGATGAGCGCAGCAAACTACTGGCGTTGGCGGGTACCACCCAGGCAGTAAACTCTTCACTGGAATTGGATGAGGTGCTGCAACTGGTCATGGATACGATTGTCCGCCTGACGGAAGCCGAACGCGGTTTCTTGATGCTGCGCGATAGTCAGGGACAGATGGTGACACGCATCGCCCGCAATTGGGAACAGGAATCGATTAACTCCAATGAGACTGCCATCAGCCGTACCATCATCCAGCGGGTCATCGAGACAGGCGAACCGGTGTTGACCACCAACGCCCAGGAAGACCCGCGCTTTGGCGGCCAGGAATCGATCGTGGCTTATAACCTGCTCTCCATCCTGTGTGTACCGCTTAAGGCCAAGACCGAGCTGATCGGTGTCATCTATGCCGACAACCGCATCCGCTCCGGTATTTTCAACGAAGCCGAGCGGGACCTGTTGAACGTATTCGCCAACCAGGCAGCGATTGCTATTGAGAATGCCCGCCTGTTTGCCTCTGTCCGTCATACGCTGGATGAAGTCACCGCGCTTAAGAACCTGATGGATAATGTCTTTGAGTCGATTGCCAGCGGCGTGATCACGGCGGATGTTAAAGAGAAGATCACTCTGTGCAACCGCGCCGCCCTGGGGATCCTCGGGTATGGAGCTGATGATATTGTCGGCCGTCACCTGGATGAAGTACTGCCCAGCCGTACCGGAGATATCCGCGACCAGTTGACCACGGTGCGGGAAACCGACAGGTCGGTGATGGGGCTGGAGGTTACCCATTCCATGCCGAATGGAGGCTCCGTGGATTGGAGGCTGAACCTCTCGCCGCTCAAGGATGCCGATCAGACCACCCAGGGAGTAGCCATTGTTTTCGACGATATGACCGAGCGCAAGAAACTGGAAGCCCAGCGCCGTCTGCTGGAACGCATGGTCTCCCCGGCTGTCCTCGACCAGATCGATCCCGACAGCCTGCAGATGGGCGGTCAGCAGCGTGACATCACCACCCTTTTTGCCGATATTCGCGGTTTCACCAGCTTCAGCGAGAAAAATTCTCCTGCGGAGCTGGTGGCTGTTTTGAACCTGTACCTGGCCGCCGGGGCCGACGCCGTACTGGCCGAGCAAGGGACCGTGGACAAATTTCTCGGTGACGCTGTCATGGCCTGGTTCAACGCCCCCATTCCACAACCCGACCACACCCTGCGCGCGGTGCGCGCCGCCCTCAGCCTGCGGACCGCCATTGTAAAACTGCATGCCGAACTCCCGCCCGAGGCGCATCTCTCCTTCGGTGTGGGGATCCATTATGGTGAAGCGGTATTGGGCTGGATTGGAACCGAAAAGCGCCTGGAATACACCGCCATCGGCGATTCGGTCAATACTGCCAAGCGTATCCAGGAAAACGCCGCCAGGAACCAGATCCTGATCAGCAAGGAAGCCTATGAGCGCGTCAAGAAGCAGGTGGAAGCCATCCCTTATGCCCCGTTGAATGTAAAAGGGAAGAGTGAACCGGTGGATGTGTATGAAGTGGTGGGGTTGAAGTAAGAATCTAACCGAAAATCAAGATCCGGGAACGGGTGACAGTTGGCAGGTCACCCGTTCTTTTATTTTCCCGGCGGGTGCCCATCAAGGCACGTTGGTAGGTTGAACCTTCTTATTCTTTGGGTACCTTGGGCAGTCCACCGTCTCGCAGGCTTCGCAGTGTTTCTTCGAGACTTCCGGCAGGAGCCAGAAGGCCACCATGCAGAAAACTGCCAGCAGGGCCAGGGTGATCCAGGAGAAAGCTGTGAACAGCAAATACACCCCGGCAACAGGGGGCATGAACCAGCCCGGGTACAGCACCCAACTCCGGCGGCGGAATTCTGTCCCAAAGGTCTTTCCCGGTCGCGTCTTGAAGCGTCTCCCTGAAAGGATGTCGAACCCGGCCGCGCAGGTGCCCAGGCTGTAATGCCCGCAATAGGGACAGATCCACGCCATGTAAAGCACGTTCGAGAACAGGCTGTAGGCCAGGTAAACAACCCCCAGCGGCCACCAGGCCAGGCTGAGAAGGATGGTTCCCAGGATATACATGAGTATCTGCAACGCGTTCTCGCGCAGGATGCTCCAGGGGCTTCTCTTGGTGGGATCGGGGCTGGTCATAGGCGGTTTCTCCGGGAAGGGATTATAAAGGAAAATTCCGGCTCATTGCTTCACCGGCACCAGCTTCCAGAACAGTAACCCTGCCAGGAGCGCCAGCACTGCGCCGAAATAAAACGGTGCGGCGGGACCAAATCCCTTCCAGCCGAAAGCGCCCTGCCAGAGCACACCCGCGATGGCCGAGGCCGGGAAGGCTGTCAGCCCGATGGCGGCATTATACAGGCCGTAAGCCGTCCCGCGCCGCTCATCCGGCACCAGGTCGGCGATCAGAGCCTTGGCGGAGCCTTCGGTGGCAGCATAGTAAATCCCATAGAATCCGAAGAGCAGCCAGATCTGTAAACCTGTATGGCTAAGCGCAAATCCGAGATATACCAGACCATAGGTGATCCAGCCGGCGATGATGAGACGGCGGCGGCCGATCTTGTCTGAAAGCGCCCCCAGGGGACCGGCCAGGATGGAATAGATCAGGTTGAAGGTCATCAGCATCAACATGATCTGCAGCACATCCAGCCCACGCTCCTGAGCCCGCAGAATGATGAATGCGTCTGACGAGTTGCCCAGCGTGAAGAGTACCAGCACCAGCATGAAGAGCTTGAAGCGGTTATCCATGCCTTTCAGACTGAGGATGGGCGCCGCGGACTTTTTATTCGCGGCCACATCCCGCGCGCCAATGGCAAGCACGATCACTGCCAGCACTGCCGGTACAATGCTGAATAGTACGGCAATCTGGAAGGTGTGGCGGGTCAGTTCAGCGGCTCCCGCCTGGGTCAGCCAGACGATCACGGCCGCAATACAAAGGCCGAAGAATGCTCCGGCGGTGTCACCCGCCCGGTGCATACCAAAAGCCAGGCCGCGCTGTTTTTCATCGATCGAACCTGCCACCAGCGCATCGCGTGGCGCGGTGCGGATGCCCTTCCCCAGCCGGTCGGCCACGCGCACACCCAGCACCCCCTGCCAGGTCCCGGCGAAATACATGAACGGCTTGGAGATCGCCGAAAGGCCGTAGCCCACAACGGTGATCCATTTCCTTTTGCCAAGTTTGTCTGAGAGCGCCCCTGAATAAATTTTCATCAGGCTGGCGGTCGTCTCAGCCAGGCCCTCGATCAGGCCAATGACAGCCGTCCCGGCCATCAGCACATTCGCCAGGAAAAGCGGGACCAGATAGACGATCATCTCGGACGAGATATCGGTCAGGAACGATGTGGCAGTTACGATCCAGACGTTGATCGGCAGACTGCGAATACCTGTTTTCTTGTTTTCCATGAACTGCTCCGTGGACGTGAGGTGGTTGAATTTTACCCCTTGTTTCCAGTTTTTTATATCGCCTGATTGCTTGTCAATCCATGCGGCTTCGGCGCGGCATCCAGCGCGGCACAGCCTGACAATAGGCTTTATAGCGCGAGCCAAAGATCTTGCGTAAATGCGGTTCTTCGTAAAATAGGATGAACAGGTGGGAACCGACCGCAAAGAGCACCGGCATCACCAGGATGGACAGGGTGGGATACCAGAACACATATCCCAATAGGAAGAGCAGCGCGCCCACGTAGATCGGGTTGCGGACGATGTGGTACAGCCCGTCGACAACCAGTTCCTTTGGGGGATCGGTGGGTGAAGGAGTGCCTTTTCCGCGCACCGTGAAGGCCCAGGCGCACCAGATCAGCATGGCTGCCCCTGTACTCCAAAATGGGACCGCCAGCCAATGGAAAACACCGAATGAGAACAGCGCCACGTCCGCACCGATCAGTGCGCACGGCAACAGCACCAGCAGCAGGCCGGGGACAAGCAGCATGAAGAACATGGTCTTAAGGGCGGTCATTGCGTTTTCTCCTGCCCGGCCAGCGGACGATGGCGAACCAGATCATCGCCGCCGCGGTTAATATTCCAAAGAATATCACGATGACATTACCGGCGGCGATCCCTGCCCAGAAGAAGGTGACACCGAATCCAAGCAGGATGGGCAGCAGCAGGAAATACTCGATCCAGGGAGTGCTGGGCAGGGCCTCCGCCCCGGGAACAGAGGTGGAGCGGAAGAACGCCAGCGTACCGGCGGAAAAGAACATCAACCCCGAAATCACCATCACTGGCTGGTTATGCACGGCCATGCTGGTCTTGACGATTCCCAGGCCCAGGAAGACCATCGTGACCCCCATCAGGGCGAAAACGATGGCGAGGAGAATATTCTGGAAGCTATGTTTCATACCGCACTCCTCATCTCTGCCAGTCACCTGGAAGGTGGCGGGCTCACATTTTTCAGAATCCCAACTCCTTCAAATTCTGGTCAATGGTTCTCTTTCCTCCCCCGAGCAGTTCTTTCCAGAATTGATCGTCATACCGTCTCGACTTGACCGGCAGCGGCATGGGCACCCCCCAACCCAGCAGGAGCACTTCTTCTTTCGGCTGCAAGCGCGCCAACATGCCGCGCAGCGACTCGCGCCCTGAAAGCCCGGAAAGTACCGCGTGGATGTCATCCTCGTCACCCAACCAGCCTGAAATGCGCGTGCCCAGTTGCGACATGACCTCGTCGTCGATCTGCGAGGGACGCTGGTCGATGATCAGCAGGGTCACATAGTACTTGCGCATTTCACGCGCAATGGCAGCGAAGGTGGTCTGCCCGGCCATCTCGCGGTTGAGCAGCTTGTGCGCTTCCTCCACCACGATCACCAATTGGCGTGGCTCATCCTTTTTATTGGCACGGAAGCTGTTGGTCTTGTTTTCCCAGACCTGCTTGATCTTGCGCGTCAGCAGGATGGAAACCAGCAGGTAATCCAGGTCGGTCTCGTATGTCTGCCCGAACGACAGGATCACGTGCCTGCCGGCCTCCAGCGATTTGATGATCTCGCCGATGGAATCCGACGCAGGCTTTTCAACGATATATTCCTTGTCGAACAGGCGCCGCAGCTTGTCGTGCAGCGCCTCGGCCGCCATGCTGTTCACCCCGTTCGAATTGGCCCAGGCAGCCACGCTGTCCGGGTGCGGTACCTTCTTCACCTTGCCGGTCTTTTCATCCTCCACTTCGATCTCATCGCGGTTCATCCCTTTGAAATGCCGGAACCAGTCGCGGCCGAAGCAGGCGTAAAGCGCATGCAGGGTCGTGGGGGTGGTCTCTTTCAGGTTCAACTCCCGCGTCAGCAATTCGATATCGGCGGCAGTGATGTCGCCCATGGCGATCTCCAGGTTGAAATCGGGCGCTTTGTCGCGGATGGTCGTCCCGCCTCCCAGCCCCACAACGCGTACACGGCTGGCGAACTTGCTCTTCAACCCGATCACGCGCATTCCGCTGTCCGAGGCGGTATCATCGTAACCATACTCATTGTGCATGTCGAACACCAGCACGCAGGCCTTGTTGTGCTGCATCAATCCTGCCAGCACGATGCGGGTCAGGAACGACTTGCCGGTGCCGGTGGCGCCAAACACGCCCGCAGAGCGCTGGACGAACCTGTCCAGGTTAATGCACACGGGGTGCCCCTGTTCACGCGTGGTGCCGATCACGAAATTGCCCTTCTCTGCCGGGTCGCCGAATATCTCGGCGATGTCGCCCCCGCTCGCCATGCGCACCTGCGCATGGTGTGGCGGTACGGTCTTAACCGGCAGCGGGCGCGGCATCTTTTCGGCATGTTCCTCCATCCAGGCTAAATAATCAGCTGAACCTGGCTCGGGACCGCGTTCCAGCATCAGCGCCGGCAGGATCTCCAGGTTGGTGTAGAGCGTCTGCCCGTGCAGGGCCTGCGCCAGGGACGGCGGCAGGCGCGTCTCGGACTGCTCATCGGCGAAACGCGGGTCGGTCGCGCCCAGTTGCAGGTCGGTGACCAGGCCATAGAACTGCCAGTCCCCGCTCGGGATGACCACGAATGCGCCTTCCTGCACTTCCTGCGAGGGGACGGTCAGCCGGGCGCGGAACGATTCCTTCAGTCCGCCTCCGACGATGTAACCAATGGGTTTATCTTCGCTCATATTATTTCTCCTGACCGTATTTTCGCTATTGGTCGTGTCCGCTGGATGGCAAGCATCGATTTCATCTTCCAGGTGACAGCCCAGGGTCGTCACTGAATGTCCTCTTTATTTTGAAACCAGATCCAACGCTTTTTTAATATCTTCTGAAATCATCTTCCGTTTGATCTTCTCCACGAAGAACGCCGGTCCCGCCTGTACGTACGACGGCAGGGCGCGGGCTCCGCGGAATGTAAATTCTCCTGCGCGGATCTTGTACGTTGATCCGGCTGGGATGGCGCGTGGCTCGCCGTTTCGTCTGGCGATCATGTTGACTGCCTTGATGGCTGCATCTCCCATCAGCAGGTAAACCTTAACTTCCGGGAATAGGGCCATCTCTTTTTCGAGCAGGAGCGAACAATTCTGGATCGTAGCAGTGCTGACCCCGGAACCAGTCTTGCCGCACTTGACCGCGGTGGTCAGGTAGACTCCCATTTTGAGAATGTCTTCGATGGATGTTACGTTCACCCCGGCATCCTGGAAGGCCAGCACGGTGGTCTGGGCGAAAAGCGCATTTTCCCCGGCGTAGTAATGATCCGCCGGGTTTCCTGGTGCAGCCTCTGAGATGAGCAGGATGGAAACTTTCTCTGGATCGAGTTCCACGGCTGGGACGAGATAACTTTCCCGGCGGGTGTCGAGACAGGGAAAGGCATCGCATCCTACAGTACTCGAGGGCTTCATGCTTTGTTTTCTTCCTGTATCCGCCGGTTGGCAAGTTCCACGTAATCTTGATCTATCTCATAGCCGATATAATGTCGCCCGCTCTTTAGCGCTGCAATGGCTGTCTGCCCGCTGCCCATGAAGGGGTCAAGTACCACTTCACCGTCGAAGGTATACAGTTGGATTAACCGCCGGGGCAGTTCGACCGGGAACGGGGCGGGGTGCCCCACCTTGCGCGCCGGTTCGGCGCGAAAATCCCAGACCGATTTATTGTATTCGAGAAATTCATCCCGGCTGATTGTGCTTTCCCGTTTGGCCGGATTCTGGCGCTTGAATGTCTCCTTGCAGAAGACCAGGATGTACTCGTGCACGTCCCGCAGGGTGGGGTTGCTGGCTGACTTCCATGAGCCCCAGGCTGTGGATGGGGAAGCGCTGGCAGCCTTGTTCCAGATGATCTCGCCGCGCATCAGGAAGCCCAATTTGATGGCCTGCTCTGCAATAAAGGCATGCAGCGGGATGTATGGCTTGCGTCCCAAGTTTGCCACGTTGATGCACATCCGCCCGCCCGGGACGAGCACACGCCGGGTCTCTTTCCAGACACGCTCCAGAAAGGCCAGGTAATCCTCCAGCGACAGGTCTTCATCATATTCCTTGCCCACGTTATAGGGCGGCGAGCTGACCATGAGATGCACCGAACACTCCGGGAGTTCCGTCATCTTCTCAGCCGTATGACAGAAGATGGTATCGAGGCTTTCGGGCCGGAGCGGGTTTTCAAGATAGGACACATCCTGCCCCTGGGCCTGGCTATCATAGAGTTTGCCGGCATAAAACGCGGACGAATCGTGACCGGCGCGCCCTGGGGAACCGAAACTGGATGTTTGAGTGGTCTTCCGCTTTGGAGACATTTTCACCACAAAGGACACAACGGACACAATGGATTAAGAAATCATTCTCTTGAACCCGTCCCGAAGATGGGGAACATTGAAGTTGATCAGGTAACCCGGGAGAATATTGGTAAGTATGAGATAAGTGAGAAGTTGGGCCTCATAGACCGGATTCATTGTCTCAACAGATTTAAGTTCAACGATCACACATTTTTCTATCAAAATATCCGTCCTCAAACCCGCATCTACTCGGATGCTTTCATAAGTAACAGGCAATGCCACTTGAGTCTCAACCATTAATCCGCTTTTACGCATCTCGGAAGCGAGACAAGCTTCATAAACAGATTCCAATAATCCAGGTCCTAAAACTGTATGGACTTTAAATGCCGCATCCAGTACTTTCTTGCCAACCGATTCGACATAAGCAGGAACAGGCTGAAAAGGAATACCTTTTGGTGTCCTTGACATTACGTTGTGTCCTTTGTGTCCGTCGTGGTTAAACCATCTTCGCTTTACGTTGTGTCCTTTGTGTCCTTTGTGTTTAAGCAACTTCTCCCAACGCCCCCAGCACCGACATCAGCGTTGGGTAATCATCCCGCAACAGGACGATCAATTCCTGGGTGGCCTTTTCAGCCCAGCCTTTATCCCTGTACGCACCTGAAGCCTGCTGGATGTGCGCCGCCAACAGCTCGCCGGTCGGGATATCCTTTGCATGCAGCACATGCCGGAAGTAACCGAACTTTCCGGCGCTGGTGAACTTCACCAGTTCAGCCTCCGAACAAAGGGTGATCACATCCAGGCTCAGGGGCGGACGCGGCGGCAGCAGGTGCGAGATCCTGCCGCCCTGCTCGTACCCCACCGCCAGCACCGACATCTCCACCGGCACGATCCGGCGCTCGCGGTTGTCATGGATCACCTCGGCGCTCACATTCCCTGCCGTTACCAGTTGCCGCACCAGCCCGTCGTCTTCGATATGGATATCGTAGATCAGGCCGTAGACACTGTAATCCCTGTCCAGCGGAGCCCGCACCAGCGCGCCGAAGGCTGGGGTCTCCGGTTGTGAGACCGAGCAGCCCGCCACGAATTCAGAAGTGCTCGAACGAAGTAAATGGCCTATGGAAATAGATGTCATGTCGCCTCGGGATTTCTACCATCGGATGATGGTGATGAACTGGATACTTTCATTTCCTGCTTCGCTGATTTTAACCTCAGCATTTCCATCACCTTCTCTGTTCCGGTCGGAAGGTACGTGAGGAGTTCGCCGTTATGGAAATAGGCTAACGTCCCATAATGACAAGGCACCTCTTGTGCTGCCTTGGCGCTGTCCACGTGAATGATGTTCACCGGGATCTTCATCTGCTCGCCAACCTTTGTAACGATGCTGACCGTGTTTTGGGCATACGGACATTGATCGCTGTGGTAAAGGCTCAAGCCTGGCGGGGCTGCCAGGTTCGTTCGCTTGAAGCGCGGCAGAGGCGCATCCAGGTCGAGGCGCTTGACCAGCAGATCAAAAGCAGGTACTGTGTGGTCGGCAAGTTCAAACCCATTCTTCAGAAAGAGCTTTGGGGTGGGCAGCCAGTGCGTTTTACTGACCGCCACTGCCACACCATGCGTGCCCCTGGCATCCTCCAGGCAAGATTCAAGCAACATCCGTCCATAGCCATGCTTCCGGTTTCTGCCGATCACCCATAAACAATGGATGAACAGGTAACCTCTTGCCTCAACCCCACGCCAGGCATATTCGCCAGGCAGGTACTCGATCATCCCGGCATTGCGCCCTTGCACCTGGAGCAGGGTATAGCGCATTCCCTCGCGGAGACGTTTCTGCATCCAATCCAATTTGGCGTTGTAGCCGCTTTGATACGTTGGCGAATGTCCGCAAAACATCTGGATCTTGCCTAGGTCCGCTTCGCTCAGGGTCATGATTTTTATCTCGCTCATTTCCTGCTTCTCCCCGGTAAATCCTTGGCAGATTGCTTGTTCGATCCATCCTCCACTTCCACTCCAGCAGCGCGCAATTCAAGCTCCAGCATCTGCTCCACCTGCCGCTTCTCCTCGAACTTGACCACCGCGATCTCGTGGGCTCGGTGCAGGATGTAAGGGTACGGCTTCGCCCCCATGATGCGGCATTGTTGCAGCAGCGCAGCCTGCACCAGTTCCAGGCTGCCAGCTTCCTCCGCCACCCATTTTGGCACCTCCACCCGCACCAGCCACGGGTGTCTTGCCTGACCCACGTTGAGATAAAAGAAGTGCAGGGACAGGTCGCCGGTGTAATGCGCCCTGGAACTGGATTGCAACCCGAACACTGCCGAACGGGCTCCCGCGGGCAGGAAACCGAACAGCCAGCGGTCGTTGACCCCGCGCAGGGGATGCAGCTTGCGGATATTTTTATCCACCTCTTCGCCGCTAAGGGTGGCAATTTCCAGCGTGCGCACCACCAGGTCCGCGCCGGGCTTGTCCACGTACCCCGCCACGGTCACACCTTTGGCCTGCAACTGCGACAGGACCGCTTTATGCAGCTCCAGGTTCCTTCGGTAATCGTCTTCGCCCCCGTTCTTGGCCCCCCACAACTCCACCGGCCCGTCGGTGAGCGCCAGCAGCGGGGCAGGGTAATCCGGGGCCAGGTCGAGCAGTTTCTTCCGTTCGGCAATATCCCGGCGTTGTTCGATGGCTTCATTGCTGACCATCCCGGTCTCGGTGTATAGTTCGTCGCCAAAGAGCAGGCTGCTGTCGGTGAACACCTCCGGCGCCTGCCCGGAGCCGGGCCGCAGCACGATGGCGCCCACGTTGACCAGCGAATATTGCAACGCCGCGTGCCGGTCAGGCAGGATCTGCGAGCCATCCGCAGCCAACAGCGTAACGGAGTTTGTGTCTCCAGGTGCGGGGTGCACCCTGTCCAGGTTTTCATCCAACGGCAGGGCGCAGCGCAGGTTGGGATCAGCCTGGCGGGCGCGTTCCACCTTGTCGCGCAGTTCCGCAGGTTTATCGGCCCAGGCTTCGAATACATGCCGGGCATGCTCGCGCAGGGCTTCCAGGTTCTCCTGGTGGGCTTTTGCACCCTTCCCGATCTGTTTGATCTTGTCGAAAACCTGTTGGAAGTTAAGCGCCATGCTTCTCCGTCATCGAGGCTTGCCGTAGAACATTTGTCTCAGATTGTACAGGCAAACCAGTGAAAAAACAAGGAATTTATCCGGGTGTTCTGGAAGCAGTTAGAACCTATTCGAAAATTATTGGGGAACCGCCTTTTGAGTGTGTGCAGCTTCGCTGCACACACTCAAAAGGCGAACTCCTCCTGAATTTTCGGATGGAAATTTAATACTACCAGCCGCCGG
>CAIKOL010000382.1 GCA_903829085.1 uncultured Anaerolineales bacterium
ATAAGTTCAATTATTTACGCAGTACTCTGTAGTTTATGGAGAACACAATGAATATTGACCAGCAAACCACCCGGTGGCCCATCGGGCTGCCGCGCTCCTCCTGCGGACGTGGCATCCAGCCCCTGCCGGCGCGCCCGGCCTGAACCTGTTCACTGCTTTCCCCAAGCACAGGCGAAAGGTCCGCGGCGTTCCGGCATTTCCCTTACCGAGAACCAGGTGTAGCTCCTCCTGGAAATTTCAATCCAAGAACCAAAATTTATGAAGAGAGGAACCATGGATACCAAAGAATTACTTGCTCGTGTCAAAGCTGATCATGTCAAATTCATTTCCTACCAGTTCACCGACGTGACTGGCTCAGTAAAAAGTGTGGACGCCCCCATCAAACAACTGGAGTCAGCCCTGGAAGACGGGGTCTGGTTTGACGGCTCATCAGTGGAGGGCTTTGCCCGCATCCAGGAAAGCGACATGCGCCTGGTGATCGATCCCGATACCTACGCAGTGCTGCCCTGGAGTCCCGCCGAGGCGCGCCGGGCGCGCGTCTTCTGCGACATCTACACTCCCGACGGGCAACCCTTCGAAGGCGACCCGCGCGGGGCGCTCAAGCGTATGATCGCCAAGGCGACGGAGCGGGGTTGGACGTACAACGTAGGCCCCGAACCTGAGTTTTTCCTGTTCCGGCGTAATGCGGGCGAGGGTATCCACCCTGTACCACATGATGTGGGCAGTTACTTCGACTTCTCTGCTGACGATGAGGCGGTGCGCGTCCGCACCGAACTGATGGACGCGCTGAACAGCATGGGCCTGGAAATTGAAGTCGGACACCACGAGGTGGCCATCGGCCAGCACGAAATTGACTTCCGCTTCGCAGATGCGCTGCACACCGCCGACAATGTGTTGACATTGAAATATACCGTCAAAGCCATCGCGGCCAAACATGACTTGATCGCATCGTTCATGCCCAAACCAGTGTTCGGGATCAACGGTTCGGGGATGCACTGCCACCAATCCATTTTCGACAGCAAGGGCAACAACCTGTTCTACGATGCAGACAACGAATATCACTTGTCCCCGCTGGCATTTGGATTCATTGCCGGCCAGTTGAAGCACGCACGCGCCCTGGCCGCGATCGTTGCACCGACCGTCAACTCCTACAAGCGGCTTGTGCCTGGATATGAAGCCCCGGTCTACATCGGCTGGGCCCAGATCAATCGCTCAGCTCTGATCCGCATCCCGCGCTTCACCGAAGGCCGCATCAAGGCCATGCGCGCCGAACTGCGATTTCCCGATCCATCGGCCAACCCATACCTGGCCTTTGCCACCATCCTGGGGGCAGCCCTGGATGGGGTTGACAACAAGCTGACCCCGCCCGCCCCGTTGAATAATATTAATGTCTACCATCTTGACGAGGCTGAACGCGCCAGGATGGGGATCGCTTCGCTGCCCGGGTCGCTGGCCGAAGCCCTGGGTGAATTGGAAAAAGACCAGGTCATCCGCGCCGCGTTGGGCGAGAGCATCTACGAGGCGTTCACGCGCGCCAAGTGGGATGAGTGGGACGCTTTCCGGATCAATGTGACCGACTGGGAAGTGGAGCGCTACCTGGAACTGGCGTAAGG
>CAIKOL010000383.1 GCA_903829085.1 uncultured Anaerolineales bacterium
CGATGACGAAACCCACGCACCAGGCCAGGGCAAAAACGCTGCCAGCCTGCAGCCAGTTCAACGAGGCAGCCGGGGCCACGGCGCGCACCAGTTGCAGGAAACCCCAGCCGGCGATAAGCCAGAAGACCAGGCTGACAGCCAGGGTGCCCGGAAGCCAGCGCAGGTTGAAGGTGGTCCCGGCGTCACCCAGGACTGCCAGGGCCGACTTGCGCAGGAAACGGATGCGGGAGAGCCAGCGCCAGACGGAAGGGACCAGGGTCAGGAAGAGCGCCAGCATGCAGGCCAGGATGCCAAAGGCGGTGGCAGCCTGCATCCAGGGGGCCATGCGTACCTGCAGGAACACGCCTGCCAGGGCAATTGCGGCCGAACCCAGGAACAGCGCAATCACCTCGCGCGAGACACTCAAAATCGCCTGCACACGCCCCACCCCGGATTTTTCGTAGGCCACCATCCGCCCGGGATAAGCCCAGATGCCCCCGGGGATATACTTGGCAAGCTGCGAAAGGAAATATAACCCGCTCACCCTGCGGATGGATTGGCGCACGCCAAGATGGCGCAGGGTCAGCCAGGGGATCAGCCCCATCAGCGGCATGACCAGGAGCAAAATCCCAAAGCCCTCCGCCAGGCGAGGCCAGGAGGCCTGCTCCAGCGCCAGGCGGACTTCAGGCCAGTTCTTCCAGGTGGACCAGGCTACCGGGGCCAGCGCCAGCAATACCAGGAGAATGCGCCCAAGGTCTTCCAGCAGCTTGCGCAGCGCCGGGCGTTTTTTCAAGGGCAGATTTTCAGGGGAGACCGGTGCGGGCTGGCTCATGGGCTAGGAACGGGGATCGCCGCCCGGGGTCTCGTAGATCACCAGCGACTCATCCCCGAAGTAGTGGATGCGGGTGCTGGCGATCTGGCTCGACAGCAGCCCCATCAGCACCGCGATCAGCGCCATCAGGAAGAGCAGCGTGGCGGAATTGGGGATCAACAGCCGCCCCGCCGCCCAGATACCCAGGCCCCAGGCTGCCAGGGCCAGCAAGCTCAAAATGCCTGCCAGGGGCATGAAGATGCGCATGGGGTCGTACAACATGACCATGCGCAGGATGATCGCCAGGAACCTCCAGCCATCCTTGAAAAGGTTGACCTTGCTGTTGCCCTGCTTGCGAGGCTGGACGTGGATCGGGACGTATAACACGTTGTAGCCCGCTTTCAGGAATACCAGGGTGGAAGTGGCCGAGGCCGAGAAACCATTCGGATAGAGGGGCAGGAAGTGCTCCACAGCCGTACGCCGCATGGCGCGGAAGCCGGAGGTCAGATCCTTGATCTCGAATTTGGCCAGCCAGGAAGAGAGAGCATTGAATACCCGGTTGCCAAAGTTCCGGTACCAGCGGCCGCGATAGTTGGCAGTGCGGTACCCGATCACCAGGTCGTAGGGGGGCAGGTGCTCCAGCAGGAGCGGAATATCCGCGGCCAAATGCTGACCATCGGCGTCCATCAACAGGACGATCTCGCCGCGCGCCACCCGTATGCCGGTCCTTAGGGCCGAGCCGTAGCCGCGGTTATAGAGATGATGGACGACTTTCAGATGGGGCAGGCTTTGCTGAAGGTCTCGCAGGACCTGCAGGGAGCGATCCTTGGAACCATCATCCACTGCAATGATCTCAAAATCAACTCCACCCTCTTTCAGCACGCGGACTGCATCACCAAGGCACTGTTCGAGAGTGGTTTCCTCCTGATAAACGGGGAAGATGACTGAAACATGAGGAATATGATCTGACATCTGGAGACCTCAAGGAACGTAAGCCGGATCGGAATAGATGACCAGGTGGCGCACTCCGGCAGGCTGCGGATAACCTGCCATGAGTGTCTCGTCGAAAACGTCGGTCAGCGTCTGCCCGTAGCGCGTGATGATCACCAGGATATCGCCTTCCGCCAGCCTGGCATGCAGGGCATCTGCATCGACAACCGGGTTTCCATCGTCCGAAGGCAGCAGCGGGAGCGGATATGAATAGCGTCCGCTCAGAGCATATAGAAGCTGGGGGTCATTGGTGACAATCGGGCGGTTGGTGCTCAAGGCTTTAAGGGTAGCAATCTCGATCGTCCAGTTATTGATGTTATCGGTGTATCCATATCCCAACCCCCCTCCGCGGAACAGGTAGGCGGCTGTATCGGTGGCATAATATCCCACCAGCCCAAGGCCGATCAGGACTGCGATGACAACAGCCAATATCCGCCGGCGGGCGCCGGCTGCCAGACGCCAGGCAACACAGACCATCAGGAGTGCGGTGGAGACGAAACTGGGCGTCAGGTAGCGGATGATCGCCCCGCTACTGGTGCTGGGATCCAGGATGGAGGTGTTGGCCCAGATAGCGAACATGTAGAGAGGCAGGAAGACCGCCAGCATGTAGGGCAGGGCCCGCAACGGCTGGGCGTCGGCGTCCTTCCGGTGTACGAACCATTTGTCCTTCAGGGCGAACCAGCCCATGCAGCCCAGGGATAGCAGGATGAAGGCCGGCACCCTTATCCGCCAGGCTATTCCCAGCCTGGTCAGGTAAAACCAGGATAGCACCTGGTCCACCAGTTCGCCGCGCATGTCCTGGCTCATCAAATGCAGGCCAACCTGGCGACCCACGGCACTACCCCCGGCCAGGTGATTGCGCAACAGCCAGAGCGCCACCGGCACCAGGCTGGCTGCGCCAAAGATCAGGATATCCCGCAGCCGGGTCTTGAAATTCTTTTTTTCAAATAACAGCAGGCCAAGCCCGGCCACCGGCAGCAGGACAAGCCCCACGTAGCGGGTGAG
>CAIKOL010000384.1 GCA_903829085.1 uncultured Anaerolineales bacterium
ATCCGAAAATACAGGAGGAGTTCGCATTTTGAGTGTGTGCAGCGAAGCTGCACACACTCAAAATGCGGTTCTTCAATAAATTCTTAGTCTTCTACGAATTCTCCACCATGGATGGTCCGTTCGAGAACTTGCCGGCCTTCATCGAATTTGAAGACCACTTCGATCTGCTGGAAGCAATGCCCGTTACCAATAAGCACCTTGCGGCAGATGAAGAAGGGCTTGCCTTTCTCATCAAGTTCCAGGCTGGGTTCGTTATTTACATTGACCTGCCCCTGGATGGTTTCACCACAACGCTTGCATTTCACGGAAAATGGGTAATATGTTCCTGTCCGGCGGGGCGGGGAGAAGAGATTTTTAAAGAAACTCATGGCAGTCTCCTGTATATGTAAAGTATAGCACCAGACGACGGATGAGGCATGATATCCATCTGCCCATTTTCCATCCTCTTGCCGGGATTTGTGGTATACTACCGCCGCTTCCAAATCAGGAAGCACATTCTGCCCGGGACGGGCAACAAGCGTCCCTGAGCGGGTATATTATCCCCGCTAAACCTACAGGTTCTTCAGGTTGGAGCCTGGTCAGAAGGAGAAAAAATGGCTGTTGTTTCCATGAAAGCGCTGCTGGAAAGCGGCGTCCATTTCGGCCACCGGACCAATAAGTGGAATCCCGGTATGAAGCCGTATATCTTTACCGAGCGCAATGGTATCCATATCATTGACTTGCAGCAAACGGTGAAGGCGATTAACAATTCTTACAATGCGGTTCGCGATACCGTCGCTGCCGGTGGCGTGGTGATGTTTGTTGGCACCAAGCGCCAGGCGCAGGAGACGGTCCATGATGAAGCCATCCGCTGTGGGATGCCTTACGTCACTGAACGCTGGTTGGGTGGGATGTTGACCAACTGGTCTACCATGCATCAGCGAATTGTTGAACTGGAGCGCATGGAGAAGTTGTTTGCAACCGGTGATATTGAAAAGCTGACCAAAAAAGAAGCCCTGCTGATCCAACGCGAGATCACCCGCTTGAATATTCACCTTTCCGGTGTCCGTAATATGGTTCGCGTGCCGGACCTGGTCTTTATCGTGGATGTGAGCCGTGAATATGCAGCTGTCCACGAAGCCAATCTGTTGAAAATCCCCGTGATCGCCCTGGTGGATACGAACTGCGACCCCAACAACGTGGACTATGTCATCCCGTCCAATGATGATGCCATCCGCGCCATCAAACTGTTGGTGTCCAAAATGGCCGATGCTGTTGAAGAGGGGAAGGCTTTGCGCAAGGATGAGGAACTCGAAGCCGAAGCAGCCGAATCCCGTTTGCCGGAAGCCTCCGCAGACTTGCTAAAGAAACCCATGCATGGGATGGAATTGGATGATGAGCTCAAGGACGATGAATTGCTGGGTGAAGCCACCCTGGCTAAACTCGCCCCCGTTCCCGGGCCGGAAGAAGCCGTGGTGAACGATGATCCAGGAAAAGAAAAGATAGAATAATTACCGAGGTTCTGGCATGCAAATTACAACTCAAATGATCAAAGAATTACGCGAGGCCACCAAGGCTGGCGTGCTTGACTGCCGCAAGGCCTTGGAATCTTCCGATGGCGATTACCAAAAGGCAGTAGATTTTCTGCGGGAAAAAGGCATGGCGACTGCTGCCAAGCGGGCTGACCGCCAGGCCTTAAATGGGATCGTGGAACTCTATTCGCATGGTAATGGCCGTGTGGGAGTGATGATTGAAGTCAACTGTGAAACCGACTTTGTGGCGCGCGCCGAACAATTCCGGAAATTTGCCCATGAAGTGGCGCTGCAAGTGGCCGCAGCTGCGCCCAAGTACGTGAAAGAAGATGAAATTCCTGCAGACGTACTTGAGCATGAGATCGGGATTGCCAAAGCGCGTGCTATTGAGGAAGGCAAACCCGAAGCCATGTTGGAGAAGATAGCCCAGGGCCGGGTTGAGAAATTCAAGGATGAAGTGGTGCTGATGCGCCAGGCATATATCCGCGACGACAAGGTCACGGTGGAGAAGCTCCTGCTCGAGCAGGTGGCTGCGCTGGGGGAGAATATCGTCGTCCGGCGTTTTGCTCGCTGGGAATTGGGCGAGGTGAGTGAGTAATTAAAAAGGCCAACCATTCGGTTGGCCTTTTTTTTGCTGGGTTGATAAGGAGAGAAATGGCTGATCTCAAATACCGACGTATTTTACTAAAACTGAGTGGTGAATCGCTTGCTGGTCCGACCGGATTCGGGATTGACCCAGAGCAAGCCGAGGTGATTGCCAAGCGCGTAAAAGCTGTCCATGAGATGGGGGTGGAAGTTGCCATCGTTATCGGGGCTGGCAATTTGTGGAGGGGGAAACAGGGCCTGGATCGTGGCATGGACCGTGCCACTGCCGATTATATGGGCATGTTGGCAACGGTGATGAATGCCATGGCTCTGATGGATGCCCTGGAACGAACCGGGGTCTTAACCCGGGTTCAATCGGCGATTGAAATGCGGGCTGTGGCCGAACCCTATATCCGCAGGCGCGCCATCCGTCACCTGGAAAAGAGGCGCGTGGTCATATTTGGCGCTGGCACCGGCAACCCGTTCTTTTCCACCGATACGGCTGCGGCCTTGCGGGCGGTTGAGATCGAAGCCAAGATATTGATCAAAGCTACCAAAGTGGACGGTGTCTACGATTCTGACCCACACAAGAATCCTGCTGCCAGGAAATTCGATACCCTGCACTATATTGATGTCCTCAATCAGCGCCTGGAGGTAATGGATAGCACAGCCGTCTCGCTCTGCATGGACAACAATCTGCCCATCCTGGTTTTCAACCTGTGGGACCCATCTGCCCTCGAACGTGTTTTACTGGGTGAAAAAGTAGGTACATTGATCACAGCTTAGCTTGTCCATATTGAGAGTCTGCTGAGACTTTTTGACAGGGTTGGCCGGTGATACTATCCGGCGACCTTGTTTTCTATTCTGGTGAAAGGCATGTGTACAGCCCTGGTTTCTATTGGCGTTTTTTACGGTTTTAAGGTATCCTTATGCAAGACAATTCTATTTATTCCAGGAGGCCTACGTGATCAAAGACATCCTTAAAGAAGCTGAAACGCGTATGCACGCCGCAATCCAGAATTTGGATGATGACCTGGCTACCATCCGCACTGGCCGTGCCACCCCGGCATTGGTCGAAAAACTCCCCATCGACTACTATGGCACTCCAACGCCGTTGATGCAATTGGCTTCCATATCGGTGCCTGAACCGCGCGGCCTGCTCATCAAGCCCTTTGACCCTTCTTCGGTGAAGAGTATCGAACGGGCGATCCTGGCTTCAGACCTTGGGTTGACTCCCAACAATGACGGAAAACAAATCCGTCTGAACCTGCCCACTCTTACCGAAGAGCGCCGTCGTGACCTGGTTAAGGTCGTTCATGGCCGGTTGGAAGAATGCCGCATCGCGGTTCGAAATGTCCGGCGTGATCACCATAACGATATGCGCGATTTTGAAAAAGAGAAACTCATCTCCGAAGATGATTTGAAACGTGGTGAAGAAGAACTCCAGAAGATCACGGACCATAATATTGAAGAGATTAATAAACATGGTCTGCACAAAGAACAGGAGATCATGGAGGTGTAGTGACGGCCTGACCCATCGCTACCACGTTTATGGCAAAGAAAACAGCGGCCTCCAGGCCGCGCATCCCAACTCATGTAGCAATCATCATGGACGGGAATGGTCGCTGGGCGATTTCGCGTGGCCTGCCTCGCCTGGCAGGTCACCGCGCCGGTACTGAGAATTTACGCCGGATCATAACCGCCTGTACCGAGTTCGGTATAAAATATCTAACCATCTATGCCTTTTCCACTGAAAATTGGGGCCGCCCGCGCGAGGAAGTTGATGGTCTAATGCACATCCTTGAGGATGTGATTGACAGGGAATTGGCTGAATTGAACAAGGAGGGGGTGCAATTACGTCACATTGGCCGCCTGGAACGTTTGGATCCAAAACTTCAGGAAAAGGTCCTGGAAGCCATCGAGTTGACCAAGAGCAACGATCGCCTGGTTATGAATATCGCTTTTAATTATGGCGGGCGCGACGAAATTGTGTGCGCCATACAACGCATTATTAAAGACGGTGTTAAACCTGACGAGGTGAATTCAGATTTGGTCAGCCAGTACATGTTCACCGCAGGCGTTCCGGACCCAGACCTGATCATCCGTACCTCGGGCGAATTACGCGTCTCGAATTTTCTGATCTGGCAGGGTGCATATTCTGAATGGTATGTCACCTCGGTTTACTGGCCCGATTTTGACAAGGAAGAGCTCCGAAAAGCATTGGATACATTTGCCAAACGCGATCGCCGTTACGGCGGTCTATCTCAGTCCGCTAAGGATTAATCCATTCATGTTAGCAAAACGTGTACTGGCTGCCCTGGCTCTGGCAGCGATTGGCTTCCCGGCCATGTATTTTGGAGGATTTTTTTATTTCGGTCTGGTCACACTCCTGCTGGGGATTGCTGCCTGGGAATATGGCAGGATCTTTCATACTGCTGGTAAAAACGCCTCCACACCACTTCTGGTTGGAGGCGTTGTGTTGATCGCGTTTCTCAGGGGATACTTTCCAGCCCAGGCATCAGCGGGTCTCACTCTGCTTATCCTCGCCGCCATGACCTGGCATCTGTTTGATTACGAAAAGGGCCGCGATCTGGCCGCTACTGATTTTACGATCACAGTTGCCGGGATCGTTTATCTGGGTTGGGTCGGGGCTTATCTTATTGACGTCCGTAATTTAGCGGATGGTATCTGGTGGCTGGCGCTCGTTTTTCCGGCCGCCTGGTTTGCTGATATGGCTGCTTATTTTATAGGCAAGCGTTTTGGCAAGCATCAACTCATCCCACGGCTCAGCCCCAAAAAAACCTGGGAGGGCTATTGGGCCGGGGTCTTTTTTGGGACGATCGGCACAACCGGATTGGCCGTCTTATGGCATAGTCTTGGATGGCAAGCAGTGACCTGGTGGCAGGGGGCTGTGTTGGGAGCGGTACTTTCCATCCTGATAACGCTGGGCGACCTGGGAGAGTCCATGTTCAAGCGTGAGGCGGGAGTCAAAGACTCAGGGACTCTTATGCCTGGCCACGGTGGGATATTTGATCGCATCGATTCATGGATCTGGGCAGGCGCTTTGGGCTATCTGCTTATCATCTGGTTCTTCATTTAGAGTTCTTACTCTGCTAATAATCGAACCTGTTCACGATGTTCCCGGTCATTTCGAAACAAGAATATTCACCGGTTTATGCAAGCAGTAGTGGATAGCAGGAGACTTGATATGATTGCTGAGCCGACCCGTAATATGGCCCTTGAATTGGTGCGCGTAACCGAGGCGGCGGCATTATCTGCCGGCCGCTATATGGGCCGCGGAGATAAAAATGCAGCTGACCACGCGGCCGTGGAAGCCATGCGGATCATTCTGAACACTATTTATATGAACGCGGTCATTGTTATCGGTGAGGGAGAAAAAGATCATGCTCCCATGTTGTTCAATGGTGAGCATGTTGGCACCGGCACAGGCCCAGAAATGGATATCGCGGTGGACCCAATTGACGGCACACGTCCCCTGGCGAATGGAACCTGGAGTGCCCTCGCCACCGTGGCTCTGGCGCCGCGCGGGACAATGTTTGACCCCGGGCCTTTCCTGTATATGGATAAAATTGCAGTTGGGCCGCCAGCCAAAGGCAAAGTGGATATTAATGCCCCCGTGAAAGATAACCTTGCCGCGATAGCAAAAGCAGGCGGAAAATCCGTGGAAGATGTCACGGTGATCATTCTCCATCGCCCGCGGCATGAGCAGTTGATTGCCGCAGTCCGCCAGGCCGGAGCACGCATCCGCCTGATTCCGGATGGGGATGTGGCTGGCGCATTAATGACTTCCTGGCCTGATTCCGGGATCGATGCCCTGCTTGGTATTGGCGGCACGCCCGAAGGGGTCATCTCCGCCTGTGCTCTACGTGCCATGGGAGGCGAGATCCAGGGGAAACTTTTCGCCCGCAACGAGGACGAACTCCGCCGCGGGCGCGAGATGGGCTACGATTTTGAAAAAGTGCTGACCATGAATGACCTGGTTTCAACGGAAGATGTCTTTTTTGCTGCCACCGGAGTTACCGACGGAGAATTCCTGGATGGCGTAAAATACTTTGGTTCAGGTGCGCGCACTGACAGCCTGGTTGTGCGTGGCCAGACCGGCACTGTTCGTCAGATCATTGCCACGCATCGCTGGGATAAACTCAACCGGTTCAGCGCCATCAAGTATTAACGCGAATCCCGTGCGGGACAGGCCTGGCTGAATCATTCTGCCTCCTTGCCAGACAATCCACTCTCGAATATACTCTTGCCGGAGGAAAGAATACACATGTCCAAACAACGTATCTTACTGGTGGACGATCATGAAGTTGTCCGATTAGGGTTGAAATCACTCTTGGAGCGCCATCCGCAGTTCGACGTGGTTGGTGAGGCTTCTTCGGCGCGCGAGGCTATAGAAATCGTTAATAGTACCCACCCGGATGTGGTGGTTATGGATATCCGTTTGCCAGGAACTTCCGGGATCGAGGCCTGTGAAGAAATAACCGGTCGTTTCCCGGAGATCAAGGTGATCATGTTGACCTCCTATGCCGAGGACGAGATGCTTTTCTCGGCCATTCGGGCCGGGGCATCGGGATATATCTTGAAACAGATTGGGGGTGAGGATCTGGTGCGCGCCCTTGAAGCTGTTGGACGAGGCGAGGCCATGCTCGATCCCACCGTAACCCAGCGGGTATTCCAGGAAGTGCGGAGGGCGGTGAAGGAGGAAGAAGCCTCTGCTTTTGCCCATCTCAGCCAGCAGGAGAAGCATGTCTTGCTGCTCGTTTCGGAAGGGAAGACCAACCGAGAGATCGCCAAATCGCTCTTCCTCGGCGAAGGGACGGTGCGCAACTATGTCAGCAGCATCCTCTCCAAATTGGGCGTCAACAACCGGGCAGAAGCAGCTGCTTATGCAGTGGGGCATAACCTGCGCGAGTATATTGCATTATAGTTTCCACGAGCTTGCAGGTTGACAAAATCTTAGTTTCGGATAAAATACAACCCGCACGCCGAAGTGGCGGAACTGGCAGACGCGCTAGGTTCAGGGCTTAGTGGCCTTACGGTCGTGAGGGTTCAAGTCCCTCCTTCGGCATAGAAAACCCGTGGAAACACGGGTTTTTTTTGTAGCTGTTTGGGAATCTCCGTGAAGCAGGGAAAGAGAAGGGGGTGTTGGGCGGGCGGCAAAGCGGCCCACCCAACACCCCTCATTTCCTGCCTCACAACGCTTATTCCCAAAGAACCTTTTTTGATTAAGGTTAATCTGCAAATTCGGGGAGATGCTTGTTTATTCCACCTGCGTATCGGAGAACCTCTGTGCTTTCTGCAGACTCTATGGTAAAAAAGGTCCTATGAATCGACACGATCTATTTCCAGACACAACCAGGCTGGAAGGCGGTTCCCTCAGCATAGGTGGCTGTGAGCTGGCACCCCTGGCAGAACATTTTGGTACTCCGCTCTACCTTTATGACCGCCTGACAATGGATAATGCGGTCAAGGCTTACCAGGCTGCTCTGGCTGAATTCTATCCTGGAGAAAGCAGCCTCACCTACGCTGGCAAGGCATTCTTATGCCTTGCCATAGCCGAGTGGACGCAGCAGCATCATTTGAAGTTGGATTGTACCGGGCTGGGTGAAATTGCCATTGCCGTTGCGGCGGGTGTTCCGCCTGAGCGGTTGCTGTCTCATGGTGTGAACAAGTCGGCTGCTGACATCAAGTCGGCTTGTGAACACGCCGGGATCCTGGTAGTGGATAACCTGGCTGAACTCCAACACCTGATCAAAAATTCCGGTCGTATGCGCTTGCCGAACTTGTGGTTGCGTTTCCAACCCGGACAGTCGGTGGAAACCCACGCCTATACCCAGACCGGACAGGCTGGAAGCAAATTCGGAATGGATGCCGCTCAAATCCTCCAGGCCGCCCAACTCTGCCGGGAACATAACCTGCCGCTTACAGGCCTCCATTTTCACATGGGTTCCCAGTTCCGAGATCCTACTCCACTTGTTCCTGGACTCGAACACACACTCGACCTGGCAAAAGCGATTGGCTTTGGTTCAAATTGGGCCCTAAGCCCAGGCGGCGGTTGGGGTGTAGCATATCATGAGGATGAATTACCATCTCCTGACCTGAGGAATTATGTACACCTGCTGGCTGGAACCCTGATCAAGGGCTGCAGACGACTGGGCCTAGCCCTGCCCAGCCTGCACCTTGAACCGGGGCGCAGCCTGGTGGCGCGGGCGGGTGTGGCACTGTACCGGGTGGGGGCTGTCAAGCAAGTGGCCGGCAGGGTGTGGGCATTGCTGGATGGCGGCATGGCCGACAACCCGCGTCCAGCGCTGTATGGGGCGCGTTACTCGGCCATGCCGGTGCGCGACCCGGAGAGACCCGCCAGCCAACCCGTCTGGTTCGCTGGCCCATATTGTGAGAGTGGGGATGTGTTAATCGAAGCACTGCCTTTCCCGGAGGTTCGGGAAGGAGACCTAGTGGCAGTCCCCGTCAGTGGGGCATACCAGTTGAGCATGTCCAGTAACTATAATGGCAGTCGCCGCCCCGCCGTTATCTGGTTGGATCATGGACAGGCGCAAATGATCCAGGTGCGCGAGCCAATTGATGACCTTATTCGGCATGACCTCCGTCTTGTCAAACCGACCGGGACGGGGTAAGATATTATCATGGCGTTCAAGTGGCGTAATATTCTGATCGTTATCGGCCTATTCCTGGCTGTGATCCTGCTGGTGGATTTTAACCGCCGTATGGAGGAATTGAATCTCCTGACTGCACAGCTGAAATCGGTGCGCGCCGAGGCAACTGCGGTAATCCAGACTCAGGATGCCCTGGCTGGTCAGGTTGCATATGCCACTTCGGATCTGGCGGTGGAAGAGTGGGCTTATAATAATAAAATGGTGCGCCCGGGCGAACACCCAGTAGAGGTGGTCCCAGGCGCAAATCTCACGCCGACACCTGAGCCGACGCCTATCCCTCAAGTGGAGCAGCCACCCACTTGGCGTATCTGGTGGGAATTGTTTTTTGGAAACCACCAATAATACGGCTGTTTGGGAATCTCGGTGAAGTAGAGAAAGAGATGCGGGTGTTGGGTGGGCCGCGAAGCGGCCCGCCTAACACCCGCTATTTCCTGCCTCACTGCGCTAATTTCCAAAGAAACAATAATCAAGCCCGGTTTTTCCGGGCTTGATTATTGTTGATGGGTTGGGGAACTTCAAGGCGCCAGCACCACAATCCCTTTTTTCCCCTGCTTGGCCTGGCGTTCGGCGCTGTTGGCGCGGTCAATCAAGGCTGACAGAAGGGGCCTATTTTCTGAGAGGGCTGTGATTCCAATCGAGATGGTAACACCCAATTCTCCAAAAGGAGTGCAAATTTTTTCG
This sequence comes from uncultured Anaerolineales bacterium, assembly GCA_903829085.1. Classification (GTDB taxonomy): domain Bacteria; phylum Chloroflexota; class Anaerolineae; order Anaerolineales; family Villigracilaceae; genus UBA877. Next base: position 9,473 of record CAIKOL010000384.1, read on the forward strand.
CTGGCAATTTTGTCAACCATTCGCTGGGCAACTTCCCTGGCGCTGGCAATATCCGTTTCGGGCAGGAGTGCAACGAATTCATCTCCTCCATAACGTGCGAGCACATCCACCGTTCGCAGAATGGAATGACAGTGTTCTGCGATGGTTCGGAGAATAATGTTGCCGGTCGAATGGTTGTAGGTGTTGTTGAAGTTGCGAAAGTTGTCAATATCGAAGAAGAGTACGGAAAGCGGGCGACTAAAACGTTGGGCGCGCTCAACTTCCCGGGCGCCAAGCTCCTGCAGGCCTCGGAAATTATAAATTCCAGTCAATTCGTCAATGATGGCCAGGCGCTGGAATTCGCCGTACAGGCGGGCATTTTCGATGGCTATGGCTGCCTGGATGGCTATCCGTTCCAGGATGCGGATATGATCTTCGGTGTAAGCATTCGGCAGGTAATTTTGAATGGAAAGTACGCCAATCACCCTTTCTCGCAGGGTAAGGGGGATGCCAAGGTAAGACCGGGTTGGCTTGTCCAGGATCGATTCGAATTGTTGAAGGGGCCGGGTTTCGGACTTGGTGGTGTTGTTTATATAAACAGTCTTGCGGGATTGGATGACGGCTCCAATTGTCCCCGGATTATCTTTAATATCGCGTGACGGGCCGGCCAGGTAATGCCCATGCTCGTAGAATACCGGCACATTTATCAGGGAGTTGGCTTCATCATATAGGGCAACATAGAAGATGTCCATGGGTACCAATTGGCTGCATTGCACGTGCAGGGTTTTAAGGACATGTTCCATATCCAAACCTGAAGTAACTGCCAGACCGATCTGGTTGATAATCCCCAGTTCTTCGATGGTGTGTGCCAGTTCCGCCTCAGTCTGTTGACGCCGGGTGACATCGCGAAAGACGAGCAACCTGCCCGCATGTTGTACACCCTGGACATAGAGTGGGGAAATGTGCAAGTGAATGTAACGGGACGGGTTTGTCCCCAATCGAAACTCGGTTTCTCCTTTATCGCTGTTTTGCAGGTTTTTGGCGATCCCCGGCCAGGACTTAAATACTTCTGAAATGGGCTGCCCCAAGGTTTCCTTGGCAACCAGACTGAGAAAAGTCAATGCAGCTGGATTAATATCCACCACACGATCTTTTGCATCCAATACAAGAATACCTTCTTCCATATCTTCGATGAGGGCATCCCGGGCGATGGGAGCAAGGTCAAATAAACGGAATCGTAAAATACCAAAGGCGATCACCAGGCCGGTGAGCGAGAAGGAGACGGGTGGAAGATCGAGGCCTGGTAAAAAACCGGGAAAAAGAGCATATACTATCCCACCGGAAAATGGGAAAAGTGAACCCAAGAGAAGAATAAGGATCTGGTGGCGGTATGGCTGTTTTGCCCGATGCCAGAAACCCAACAGCGTCAGGATTCCTGCTGAAATAACCAAGTAATCATAAGCAATCAGTATAAAAAACCCGATCCCATGTCCATAAATTAGATTGTTTGGGAGGGTCGGATTGGGTGTGAAGCTTGGCCAAAATAATCGATGCCATTCATTTGTGGCTGCTAGGATGAAACCTGTAATTGGGACGATGGAAAGCAGGCTCAGATAAACTGGCTTCAGCCAGCGGGTTTTATGGCAATATTCCAGCGCGAAAAGCATGAACAGAGTTGGCGCACTGACAGCCCCCAGGTATTCCATTTTCGAAAAAAATATTTTATATTGGATACCAACCACTGCTGCTTCCAGCCCGGATGCAAAGGACCATTCCGCGACTGCAAACATTAAGAAAGCAAGTTTTCCAGTACCGGGGGTATCACGACGCTGTAACGCCAGGAAACCAACGCAGACGGATATGAGTGCCGTGGCATGAAGGATCCCCGCATAAAGTGAATAATTCCAACTCACAATTCCTCCAGTCTGAACCGTTTCCGCTGGTGGTTGATGCAATGAAAAAAATCTTGTTCTCTGTAAATCGAGATGGAAACTTCTCCATCTACCAATTTATAGAAAACGGCTAACGAATCCATTTAAATAGGTTGATAATAGTATACTACATGGTACCGTGCTCAAGAAATTTGGGGGCGGGAGCTGCGCTGATTGAAATCGGGCGCAGCTCCCCATTTGCAGAAAGGATTCCACGCAATTTTATCGATTGTGCCAATAAATGGAGGCAGCATGTTCCAGACATTTGACCAGGCTCTAAAGTATGTTAAAGACTACCATGTCGAGATGGTGGACTTGAAATTCTGTGATCTGTGGGGGCGCTGGCAC
>CAIKOL010000385.1 GCA_903829085.1 uncultured Anaerolineales bacterium
TGGCAGGATAAAGACCATTATATATCTATCCGCAAATTCAGGAGGAGTTCGCATTTTGAGTGGGTGCAGCGAAGCTGCACCCACTCAAAATGCGGTTCATCAATAATTTTTGGATAGGTTCCATATAGTATCACCAGGTGAAAATGTTAGAGCCAGGTTATCCCCGGACCCCGACTTTGTTAACTCCCGGATGGAATAGACTGCTCGAGATTTGGAGCACTTTCGACATGCTATAATCCTATAAGATATTATCTCAATGAACCCCTGCTCCACTTATTGATAAGATGCCGTTTAATTTTTATGAAAAAGGCCAGATAATGAACACTAAAACACTGCTGATTTTCATTGGTGACTCAATCCAAAAGCGGTCAGAGCCAACCGTCAAAGGTGAGTATGTCACCTTGCTGGGCGAAACATTTTATAAAATTCAAAATTATGATGCCATGGAACCGTTCTTTATGAGCATCGTCAGCAGTTCCAATCACTGGCTCTTTATATCATCAACCGGAGGACTTTCTGCTGGTCGGATCAGCGCCGAACAATCTCTCTTTCCCTACTACACAGAGGATAAGCTGACCGAGAATAACGAAAACACTGGCAACAAGGCGATAATCCTTGTCACGCGCGCACAACGGACCAGCCTGTGGGAACCATTTTCAGTGCGGGGACAAGGGAACTATTCCATCGAACGCAACATTTACAAAAATGTGGCTGGCACGGTGCTGATCTTTGAAGAAAATAACCATAGCCTGGGGCTGACCTATCGCTATGCCTGGCGAACCAGTGATCTCTTTGGCTTTGTAAAGACGACCTGGATACGAAACTCTGGGGAGTCATCCTGCCGGATCGAGCTTGTCGATGGTCTTCAGAATATTCTGCCTGCCAATATTAGCTCAACGACCCAGAATATTTTCAGTCCCCTTTTGGATGCCTATAAACGCAGTGAACTGGACACTGAAACCGGTCTGGCTATCTTTGCACTTAATTCAACCCTGACGGACCTGGCTGAACCCAGCGAGTCACTCCTGGCGACCACAGTAGTGCAGCTTGGGCTTGACCGGGTGGACTATTTACTCTCCTCGGCGCAACTCGATGACTTTCGCACCGGTATGGGCGTGACCATGGAAACCGATGTGCGTGGGCGGCGTTGTGCTTATTTTGCGCATACCACCCTCAACCTTGCTCCGGATATGGAACACGCATGGCATCTGGTGGCTGAGGTCAGCCAGGATAGCAGCGCCATTGTCCGTTTGTGCAAAAGCCTGAAAGAAAATCGGGCCGCCCTGGCAAATGCCCTGGAACGCGATATTGAATCGAATAACATAAATTTGGAGAAGATCGTTGCCAGCGCCGATGGAGTGCAGGTCTCCCATAGTCAACTTCGCTGCGCCAACCATTTTGCGAACGTAATGTTCAACGCGATGCGCGGCGGCCTTTTTGCTGACCAATACCTGGTCCATAAACAAGATTTCATCGAATTTCTTTCGGTTCGAAATCCTCCGATTCTTGCCGAAAAAGCACTTTTTTTTTCCGAATTGCCTCCTGAAATATCCATCTCCGCCCTTCAAGCCCGCGCGGAAGCGAGCGGTTCAGCAGATCTACTTCGCTTGAGTTACGCCTACCTGCCCCTGTCGTTCAGCCGGCGACATGGTGACCCCAGCCGCCCCTGGAACCGCTTTGCGATCAATCTCAAAAAAGAGGATGGCTCTCAGCAGTTGGGTTATGAAGGGAACTGGCGCGATATTTTTCAAAATTGGGAAGCCCTCGCCTATTCGTACCCGGAATATGTTGAAAATATGATCTGTACATTCATGAATGCGACCACCCTGGATGGGTATAACCCTTATCGAATTACCCGCCAGGGCATTGATTGGGAAGTTCCAGAACCCGGCAACCCCTGGGCGAATATCGGCTACTGGGGTGACCATCAAATCATCTATCTCCAAAAATTGATGGAAGTCAGTGCCCGGGTGCATCCTGGCAAGCTTCAGGCATTTCTTGCCCAGCCCATGTTCAGTTATTCCAACGTCCCGTATCGGATCAAATCTTACCAGGATCTACAGGGTGATCCTTACAATACCATTGATTTTGATTGGGCTCTGGAACGGGAAATTGAGTCACACCTGGAAGAACGCGGCACGGACGGCAAACTGATAGCGACGCGTGCCGGGAAAATACTGCATGCCAATCTCGCAGAAAAACTGCTCACCCTGCTGCTCGCCAAGCTGGTGAACTTTGTCCCGGAAGGGGGCATCTGGATGAACACCCAGCGTCCGGAATGGAATGATGCCAACAATGCCCTGGTTGGTAAAGGGCTGTCGGTCGTAACCCTGTGCTACTTGCGACGCGCCATCGTTTTTTATAAGCAATTGTTGGAACAGAGTGACCTCGGAACTGTTCAAATCAGCCGGGAAGTTCAAGGATTTTATTCACAGATATCCAAAATCCTGATCCGATTCCAGAGTGAGCTCAACAATTCTTTTAATGATGAACAGAGACGCGCCGTGATGGATGCGCTGGGTCAGGCCGGGAGTGATTATCGCAGCAACTGTTATTCCCACGGGTTCTCAGGCGAATTGACACAACTGCCGGTCCCGGATATGGTTGCATTTCTCAACCTGGTGCTGCAATATGTTGACCATTCATTACGTGCAAACAAACGCAGCGATTCCCTGTATCATGCTTACAACATCCTGCATTTCGGGCCCGAGCTTGCGTCCATTGGCCATCTCTATGAAATGTTGGAAGGCCAGGTTGCCATCCTTTCTTCTGGAATGCTATCCGGTGAAGAATCATTGGCGCTGCTGGAGAGCATGAGACACAGCAAATTGTACCGGGCCGACCAGGACAGTTACATTCTCTATCCAGATCGGGATCTGCCGGGTTTTCTCGAGAAGAACTGTATTACGGCTGCCCAGGCAAGCGGCCTGGCGCTTGTTTTGGAACTGGCAAGGCTGCAGGATCAGACCCTGATCATCCGGGATGAAAATGGAAACTATCATTTCAACGGCCATATCCGCAACCTGAAAGATGTGAGGCGGTCTCTTGAAGCACTCAAACGCCAACCTCAATATGCAGAACTGGTAAAAGCGGAGACCGCCCAGATCGAGGCGTTGTTTGAAGATATCTTTACCCACGACGAATTTACCGGACGTTCCGGAACTTTTTTTGCCTATGAGGGCCTGGGAAGTGTGTACTGGCATATGGTTTCCAAGTTATTGCTGGCAGTGCAGGAAACGATAAGGCGTACGAGAAATGAACCATCCCTGCAGGGTTTGCTGGGAATGTACACTGACCTGTGCAAAGGACAAAGTTTTAATAAGACCCCTGCTGTTTATGGCGCTTTTCCAACGGACCCTTATTCACATACGCCCAAAGGCCGCGGGGCGAAGCAACCAGGAATGACCGGGATGGTCAAAGAAGAAATCCTCATCCGCCAGGCGGAACTTGGATATTCAATTGAAAGCGGTAAACTGGTGTTTGATTTCCTGCTGCTGGACCGGAACGAATTTCTTTCCGCTTCCAAGCTGTTTTCATACTGGGGCGTTGATGGGCAACAGCAACAAATGGAATTGCAGGCGGGTTGCATTGCTTACTCGATTTGCCAGGTTCCGGTAATCCTGCAAGCATCAAATGAAACCTACATTCAGGTACATCTGACCGATGGAAGCACCCAGCAGATTGAAGGCCATATTTTGGATACTGTCAACAGCAAGCATATCTTCCAAAGGGATGGCGTTGTACAGTATTTGAATGTAAGCTAAAAAATCAAGGGGGGTTCGCATTTCAGGTGTGCGCGGTTCCCCCGCACACCCAACATCTTCCCCTGCTTTTTGAGAAGATACGATTCAATCTCAGAATAAGAGGTTGACAAATATAAAATCCGATGATAAATTTAGCTGGCTAATCATTAGTCGGCTAATTAATATTCAGGAGCAAAGCCATGTCCCTTAATTCCCCCGAACCTCAAACACTGGATTTCTTGCTTGCCCAGGTTTCGCGCCTTCATCGCCACCGGGCACATGGATTATTGGATGGATTGGGCTTGTATCGCGGTCAACCGCCGGTACTGTTTGCCCTGTGGGAACAGGATGGATTAACCCATGGCGATTTGGCTGAAAAATTGGAAATTACGCCCGCGACCGTCACCCGGATGATCCAGCGAATGGAAAAGACCGGGTTTGTGCAGCGCAAACCGGATGACAGCGACCAGCGTATTTCGCGGGTCTATCTGACCGAAGCCGGGCGCGCGATCCGCGCTAAATTACAGTTGGTCTGGGATCGCATGGAAGTGGAAAATTTTGCTGGATTCAACGAAGATGAGTTGACGCTCCTGCGCACCTTCCTTCTCCGCATCCGCGAGAATCTGGTTCATGCAACTGAAGAGAAAACCCTGTTCTAGAAAAAGGAATCAACCTCGCAATGAGTGCAGCACGCAAACTGGCAAAATTCCTGAAACCCTACTGGCGCTGGGTGGTGATCGCACCGGTGCTGATGACTCTCGAAGTCAGCATGGATTTGATGCAACCGCGCATGGTCGAGCGCATCATCGACCAGGGCATCGCCCGGCTCGATCTGAACCTGGTGCTGCACACCGGCTTGCTGATGTTCGGGCTGGCCGTCATTGGCGCATTGGGGGGGATGAGCAACGGCATTTTTGCTGAAATGACTGTCCAGGCCTTTGGCGCAGACCTGCGCGAGATACTCTTCCGCAAGGTGCAGACTTTCTCATTTGGCAATCTCGACGAACTGGAAACTGGCCAACTGATCACCCGCCTGACCAATGATGTGACCCAGGTGCAGGAAGCTGTCCTGATGATCCTGCGCATCCTCGTGCGCTCACCGCTGCTGTTGATCGGAAGCCTGGTCATGGCCATTGTCACCAGCCCGCAACTGGCATTCCTGCCGCTAGTGCTGATGCCCATCGAACTGGCTGCCGTGGTCTGGATCGTCAGCAAGGCCACCCCGCTCTATTCGCTTGTCCAGGAAAAACTGGACGCGCTCAACGAAGTGATGCAGGAGAACCTGGCCGGGGTACGGGTGGTCAAGGCCTTTGTGCGTGCCCGGCATGAGGAGGGTCGTTTCGGACGGGCCAATACCAACTTGACGGAACAATCCGTCAAGGCCGCGCGTACCGTCGCGATCATGCCGGCCTTCATGATGCTGACCATCAACCTGGGCATCATCGGCATTCTGTGGTTTGGCGGGGTCCAGTTCATGGCTGGGAACATGCAACTCGGGCAGATCGTTGCCTTCGTCAACTATTTGACGATGACCCTGTTCTCGCTGATCATGGTCAGCCAGCTCATCATTCAACTGGCACGCGCTGAAGCCTCCGCTAAACGTATCCAGGAAGTGCTGGAGAGCCAGCCCAAAGTCCAGAACCGCGCCAACGCGCTGACGGATTTCATATCCCGGGGCCGCGTCGTGTTCGAGGATGTGACCTTCAATTACGAAGGCAACCATGGTGACCCGGTGCTCAGGGGTGTCAGTTTCGTGGCCGAACCCGGTCAAACAGTGGCGTTGCTTGGCACGACGGGCGCGGGAAAATCCAGTCTTGTGCATCTCATCCCCCGTTTTTATGATGTCATCTCCGGAGGTATAACCATCGATGGGCAGGATGTGCGCGATCTTGACCAGGCCAGCCTGCGTCGCACCATCGGTATTGCCCTGCAGGAGACGGTGTTGTTCAGCGGCTCGATTCGCGACAACATCCGCTACGGACGGCCCGAGGCTCCCGACGAGGAAGTTATTGCCGCCGCCAAAGCGGCCCAGGCGCACGATTTCATCCTGTCCCTGCCGGAGGGTTACGATACCATACTCGGTCAACGCGGCGTCAACCTTTCTGGCGGGCAGAAACAACGCATTGCCATCGCCCGCGCGTTGCTGCTCAAGCCCGTCATCCTGATCCTCGACGACAGCACCAGTGCTGTGGATGTCGAAACCGAGACAAAAATCCAGTCCGCGCTCGAAACGATCATGAGAAACCGCACCAGTTTTGTCATTGCCCAGCGCATCAGCACGGTGCTAAACGCCGACAAGATCCTGGTGCTCGATGATGGCCAGATCGTGGCCGAGGGCACCCACCGCCAACTGCTTGCAGAGAGCCCGATCTACCGCGAAATCTACGACTCCCAACTGGGGAACGGAGTGAAACATGACTGAACAGCGCCGCAATACTGCTGCAACACCAGCTCCCCTGAATTTCCGCCCCGGCGGCGGACCGCCGATGGTCTTCTTGCAGGAGGCCCCCAAATCGAAGGATGCGCGTGGAACCCTGCGCCGCCTGTGGACCTATCTGGAACGCCAACGTTGGACGCTGGTGGGAGTCGTCCTGCTGGTTATCCTGACCTCCTTCGTGGATCTGCTCGGCCCCTTCCTGATGGGCCTGGCGATTGACTCCTACATCAGCAAATCCGATTTACCCGGCCTGGCGCACTTGCTGGGTTGGATGATCGCCTCGTACATTTCGGCTGCTGCCGGAACCTGGTTGCAAACCTACTTGATGGCAGGCGTGGCCCAGCGCGCCGTGCGTGATATGCGCACCGACCTGTTTGCCCGCCTCCAAACCCTGCCCCTGAGTTTCTTTGACCAGCGCGCCCACGGCGACATAATGAGCCGCCTGACCAATGATGTCGAAAACATAAGCAACATTCTCGCCAGTAACGCCAGTCAACTCATCTCCAACGTGCTGGGTATCGTCGGCGTCATCATCATCATGTTCATCATGAACGTGCCGCTCGCCATCGTCAGCCTGATCGTCATGCCGCTCACCTTCCTCATCACGCGCTCCATTTCCCGGCGAACCCGCGCCAGTTTCCGCCAGACCCAGCAGACGCTCGGTGAACTGAACGGTATCATCGAGGAGACCATCACCGGCGAGCATGTTGTAAAAGCTTTTGTGCGTGAGGAGGCCACCACCGCCCAGTTTTCGACGGTCAACCGCCACCTGCAAAAAGTAGCCCTGCGTGCCCGTGTTTTTTCCAGTTTCATGGGCCCACTGATGAACATGGTCAACAACCTGGGGCTGGCCGTAGTGGCCTGCGCCGGGGGCTGGCTGGCGGTTGAGGCACTGGCCACTGTCGGCGAGATTGCCGCCTTCATAAGCTACGCCAGCCGCCTTGGGCGTCCACTCAACCAGATCGCCCAGTTGTTCACCTCGATCCAGGCGGCGCTGGCAGGCGCAGAACGGGTTTTCGAGACCATGGATGAACTGCCCGAAACCGATGCACCCTCCGCCGCACCATTGGAACACATCCACGGTCATGTCAGCTTGAAGGATGTGTCGTTTGGTTACGATGCCGATGTACCGGTGTTGAAAAATGTCAGTCTGGATGCCACTCCCGGACAGATGATCGCTCTCGTCGGTCCGACCGGGGCTGGGAAAACTACCATTGCCAACCTGTTGACCCGTTTCTACGATGTCGACAGAGGCGCCATCGCGATTGACGGGCTGAATGTCGCAACTATAAAAAAAGACGATCTGCGCCGCAAACTGGGTCTTGTCTTGCAGGATAACTTCCTGTTTGCCGCCACCGTTATGGAGAATATCCGTTATGGACGCCTGGAAGCCACCGATGAGGAAGTGCGCACCGCCGCCAGGCTCGCCAATGCTGAAGGCTTCATCCACCGCCTGCCGCAAGGTTACCAGACCGTGTTGACCGAGCGTGGTGGCAACCTCAGCCAGGGGCAGCGTCAACTGTTGGCCATTGCTCGCGCCGTTCTTGCGGACCCCGACATTCTCATCCTCGACGAAGCTACCAGCAACGTGGACACGCGCACGGAGAAACATTTACAGGAAGCCCTGATGCGCCTGATGCAAGGCCGCACCAGCTTCGTCATTGCCCATCGCCTTTCTACCATCCGCGAGGCCGACCAGGTTCTGGTCATCAATAATGGCCAAATCATCGAGCGCGGCAATCATCAAGACCTGCTGGAGCAAAAAGGGTTTTACTACAATTTGTACATGAGCCAGTTCAAAGGACAGCAGATTTGAGTTTATTACCGTAAGGCATTCTCAATAAAAAGAGGTTTGGGGAGTTGGCGGGGGGGGGGACCCCCCCCCA
>CAIKOL010000386.1 GCA_903829085.1 uncultured Anaerolineales bacterium
AGTGGGTTCTTGCGTCATGAGCTTTCTTCCCGAATCGAACTGCGCGCCTTTCCACGCTTGCGCTTTCACTGGGATCCCACGCCTGAAAATGCAGACCACATCGAACGGTTGATTGCCGACCTACGAAAAAATGAAAGACCTGCAGCGAAAAATTAAAGGCCGCATCCAAGCGGCGCAACGCGTATTGGTGACCTCCCACGTCCGCCCCGACGGGGATGCCATCGGCTCTAGCCTGGCGCTCGCCCTGGCATTGCTTGATGCCGGTAAAGATGTCCAGGTGGTACTCTCCGATGGTCTTCCGGCTGGTTTCAAGCATCTGCCAGGCGCGGAATTGGTTCAATCTAAAGCCGACGGCGAATTCGACCTGATCATCAGCGTGGATTGCTCGGATCTTAAACGAATTGGCGATGCGCTGGATGGGTACCACGCACCCGATATCATCATTGATCATCATGTAACCACTGATCCGTTTGGTACCCTGAACCTGGTTGAGCCGGAAGCGGTTGCTACTGCTTCGGTACTGACCCGCCACATGGCCGAGTGGGGCCTGACCATTACCGCGCCAATGGCTGCCAATCTTTTAACTGGTTTGGTCACGGATACACTCGGTTTCCGTACTGCGAACACCACCTCCGAGGCTCTGCGCCAGGCTGCTGACCTGCTCGATCTTGGCGTGGATATGAGCGCACTTTACTATCGCAGCCTGGTTCGACGCACCTTTGTGGAGGCGAAATACTGGGGTGCGGGTCTTTCTAGCCTTGAGCGGGCCGACGGGATTGTCTGGGCCACTTTGACACTGGTCGATCGCAAAGCCTCTGGTTATAACGGGAAGGATGATGCCGATCTGATAAACTTTGTCTCATCCATAGAGGATGCAGATATCGCCATCATTTTTGTGGAACAAAATCGAAAGAAAACGAAGATTTCCTGGCGCGCTCTCAAGCCGCAAATCGACGTTTCGCAGATCGCTCGCCAGTTTGAGGGCGGAGGCCATAAGGCCGCCTCTGGTGCTGAATTGATCGGCAGCTTGGATGAAGTTCAGGAACGTGTCCTGGAAGCTACCCGTAAAGGTTTGAATCAACCCCAATCATAAGTTGGGTTGTAGGAGGATTAAAGAAATGGAAAGTCAAGAAATCAAGAATGCCATATCCGGTATTCTCGTGGTGGATAAGCCGGTCGGACTCACATCCCACGATGTGGTGGACCACATCCGCCGTGGTACCGGCATCCGCCGCGCCGGTCACACCGGCACGCTCGACCCGCGCGCTTCCGGCGTGCTGGTTGTCCTGGTCGGGCCAGCGGTGCGCTTGAGCGAATTCGTCTCGGCGTCCGATAAGCGTTACCAGGCAATTCTGCGCCTGGGCAACGCCACCGACACCTTTGATGCCGAAGGTCACTTCACGCGCCAGCCATCAACTACCCCGGTGGATGTGACCGAGGAGCAGTTCAATGAAGTACTCCAGCGCTACATCGGCGAGATCGAACAGACTCCCCCGGCTTTTTCAGCAGTGAAAGTGCACGGGCGCAAGGCTTACGAGATGGCCCGCCAGGGCGAAGAAGTGGAACTTGCCCCCCGTAAGATCAACGTATACCATCTTGAAATATTGGAATGGGCACCGCCTGAAGTGGTCATTGATGTGCATTGCTCCTCGGGCACCTATGTACGCTCGTTGGCGAACGATGTGGGCGTTGCCTTGGGCTGTGGAGCCTACCTGGTTGGATTGCGCCGTACTAAGTCGGGCCGGTTCAGTCTAAGGGACGCTACGCCTCTGCGCAAATTGGAGGAAGCCTTCACTGCTGGTAATTGGTACCAGTACCTGATCCCTGCTGCTGAGGCCTTGGCAGAATGGTCTGCTGTGGAACTCAACCCGGATGAGGTGGAAGAAGTCAAACATGGTCACCGTGTCAAAGCAGCTGCAGATACCAAGCCAGGTATGGTCAGAGGCGTCAGCATGGCGGGTGAACTCATCGCCATCCTGGACCTTGATGAAGTTACCATGGAATGGCAGCCAAAGAAAGTATTCTACTCGTAAATCCATGTGATTCACTTCCATTCTCTCGACGATCTTACCCTCCAGGATGCATGGCTGACCATTGGCATCTTTGATGGCGTCCACCGCGGCCATCAGGAAATCCTGCGACCGCTTGTTGCGGGGGCATATGCAGCTGGCCAACCATCTGTGGTGCTCACTTTCACCCCGCACCCCGCCGTTGCCCTGGGGGGGATGACTGATTTTAAATGCCTGACCTCTCCCACCGAACGCCTGACCCTGCTGGAATCATTCGGCGTGGATGTGGTCATTACCCAGACCTTTAACCGCGAATTTGCTAACCAGACTGCCGAGGAATTTATGCATCGTCTGGAGCAGGTGGTGGGTTTACGCCGCCTTTTCATCGGCTACGATACCGCTCTGGGGCGAGGCAGGGAAGGAAATGCTGCCCGCCTTACTGAGATCGGAAAAGAGCTGGGGTACACCGTCTGGTCAATCCCGCCTCTATCTGATGAGAGGGGTATTCTATCCTCTTCGCGCATCCGCCAGAGTATTTTTGCTGGGCAGGTATCGCTTGCAGCCGGTGATCTGGGCCGATATTATGATCTTTCAGGCACGGTCATCCACGGGGATGGGCGCGGGCATAAAATTAATATCCCCACCGCTAACATACAAGCACCGTCTGGAAAGGCTATCCCGGCTAATGGCATTTATGCCTGTTGGGCCTGGCTTGAGCGCTCAGGGGACGGGGAGATGGAAAAAGTCCCAGCCGCCACCAATGTTGGTGTGCGCCCAACCTTCTCCCCTGACCTTCCCGCCCCGGCTATCGAAGCCCATCTCCTGGATTTCAACCGTGACCTATACGGTCATCAGGTCCGGCTGGAGTTTGTCGAATATATCCGTCCCGAGGTAAAATTCGACTCGGTTGATGCGTTGGTGAAGCAGATCCAGGCGGATATCGAGTTAACCCGAAAGATCTTGAAGCAAGGATAAAAATTGATAATTCCGTTCGCGGCCTCTTGCCGGAGCATTGTGAGTGCGCTATAATGACCCGCCGGAAACCGGAGTAAGAAGGAAGAAGTAAGAATGCCAGTTTATACTTATCGTTGCAGCAACTGCGGTGTGCAGTTCGAAAAACAACAGTCATTCAGTGACCAGTCGCTTATCCGCTGCCCGGAGTGCGGCAAGAGGGCTTTAAAGAAAGTCTACCTGCCGGTTGGAATTGTTTTCAAGGGATCGGGCTTTTATGCCACCGATCATCATTCCCCTTCAGGTCAGGCGTCCAAGAAAGCGGACGAAAAGGCAGAACAGAAGGCGGATGATAAGAAAGAAAGCAAGGAAAGCGGGGAAAGCAAGGAGCCGGCAACAAAGACTGAGAAAATTCCCGAAAAGAGCCCCGAGAAGAACTCTGAGAAGAAAGACTGAGTTTCCGAGGAAGCCTGGCGCACCAACCAATCGGTGCGCCGGTTTTATTAATGCCCGGGGTTGTTTGGCGCTCCCCAGCCAGTCGCCCCGGTCACCCTCCAGGAAACCATTTTTTCTCCGGTGTATAATATTGCTTCGGCTAATGGTACAGGATAACTTGACGTGAAACCATCCATCCAACAGGTCAACGAGCTTAAATCCATTCTCGAGAACATGCGCACTCCTGGCGCTTTGGACACCCATCCGTGGACAAATAGCCTGGTTGTTCAAGAGGAAGTATCAAACGACTCGTCCCTGGGAGGAAAAAGTCCGGGTTACAACCTTGTTACAGCATTAAGCCGTCTTTTCTGTAAAATGATACCAAGCACGCCTCCGCGTAGTGGAAAACGCCTGGATACACGCTGGTGTCAATTTGGCATGCTGGCTGCGCAATACTTTGCACCTTTCATGTTTGGAGGTGTTTACCCCACCTCCCTCAGGGATGCCTGGGGAAGGATGGATCAAGATATTCTGCTGTTTGTATTTGGGAAAAATGTTGATGCATTGAACGAAGAGAAAACCAAACAATACCGGCTTTTCCTTGAAGATGAGGAACCAGCCCCTTACAGCACCCTCAGTGATTGGCATATAAAAGGATTGGAACGGTTATTTGAGCTCTTTATCAACCAGGAACAATTCTTGAGTCATCAACAATCCAGACCCTCACCGATATTGGTTCCTACGGGCCGGGACGGGGTCGCTGGGAAAGAATCCAATCCTACCCCGGTATTGCCGGATCCTTCACAAAAGCAAAGCTCCCCTGGAAAATCAAGACGGTTGATCGCTGCCGTGGCAATCATTCTTGTACTCATCTTGCTTGGCGGTGCAAGCCTCAAAGCCTGGCGTATATACCAGAAAGTGCAAATTGTCCGTAATGATATTCAAGAGCTTGAAGCTGTCGCCCGGGGGCCCATCGATCTGGATACCATTCAAGCCGTTGGAGGATTGCTCTCGGGTACGCGTGCCGATGTGGATGCGTTATTCGTGGAGGTAAGACCGTTGATCGGAGCGACCCACTTCCTGGACTGGGTGCCCGTGGTTGGGGGAGATCTCTCGATGAGCAAACAGCTCTTGGATGTGGCAGTTGGTTTCACGGCAGCCGCGGATGAAACTTATCAAGGTATCCAGCCGGTACTGGGTCTGTTGAACGGACAAAAGGCCAACGCGAACTTATCCGAGCTTTCAACGTCACTTCTGAATATCCAGCCACAACTCACCAGTGCAAAGAATTCTTTGGACGAAGCCGTGTCTGCCAGGGCAGGAATTAATGTTGAACAGCTTTCACCTACCCTGAGCGACCTTGTTTTGAACAAACTCGATCCTTATTTGCAGGCGCTTGGCGATGGCCTGACAGTTCTTCTGGCTGCTCCTGACCTCCTGGGAGCTTCAGAAAATGGTCCTCAAACATACATGATCCTCCTCCAAAACGAAGATGAATTACGAGCCACTGGCGGTTTTATTACCGGGGTCGGAACAGTGGTTATCAAGGATGGAAAGATCATCAGCTATGAGTTTGAGGACTCCTACAATGTGGACGATTTGACAAAACCATATCCAGTCGCCCCCCAGCCGCTCCGCGATTACATGGATATTCAATCTTTACACCTGCGTGACTCGAACTGGTCGCCGGACTTTCCCACCTCTGCTGCGCTGGCTGAATACTTATATGCTTATACCCGTTTTCATGGTGTGGATGGTGTCATTGCAATTGACCAGCATTTTCTGGTAGTGCTTCTTGGCGTTCTTGGCCCGTTGGATGTGGTTGATGCTCCTTATCCCATCACCGCTGAAAACGTTATCGGGTATATCCGTTCTCAAAGGATGGTCTACAACGTGAGTGGACAGGGCCTATCCGTTCGAAAAACCTTTTTTCAAGATATTGGCGAATCCATTCTGAACAAGCTGCAATCTGGTTCCAACCTCCCAGTGCAGGATTTACAAAAAGTGATCTTGACTGCATTGAACGAACGCCATCTCCTGGTCCAGTTGGATAACCGGGCAATGGCTTCTATCTTGGCAAACCAGGGATGGGATGGGGCGCTAAAGCCTGGCGGGAATGATTATTTGATGGTTGTTGACTCGAATGTGGGCTATAACAAAGCCAACCCAATGATTGAAGAAGCTTATTCGTACACGGTGGATTTGTCAAATATCCTCTCCCCGGTCGGCAACCTGACCATTACTCTGAAGAATAATGCTTCCAGTGGAAATCCCTGTCTGCAGTGGAACGACAAGACCAGGAGTCAGGGGGAGGAGTTATATAAAGACCTGATGGATCGCTGTTATTGGGATTACTTGCGGGTCTATAAACCCGCAGGCACGATCCTTGCAGGAGCCACGCCGCATGCCGTTCCAGGTTTTATGATGATGCTCGCCCAGCCTGTGCCGGCTCAGGTTGACACGTTGGATGAAGGCCTCGCTGGTATCCAGGGGTATGGTACGCTGCTTGTTGTTCCGGGCGGAACATCGGTTGAAACAGGATTTTCATTTACCCTGCCTTCACTGGTATTGATGCCAACCAGCACGAATTCGATGATATATCAGTTGCGAGTCCAGAAACAACCTTCCAGCCTGGCGATACCGATTAAATTAGTTGTCCGCTTGCCTCAAGATGCAGTGGTCATAAGTTCCTCACCGGAAGGTGAGTTCACGTCCGGTGAGTGGCGCCTGACCACCACCTTGCGGAAGGATCTGGAGATCAGGATAGAATTCAAGAATCCATAAACCGGTTAAAATCCGGTTAAATAGCACCCTGAAAGCCGGAGTAATCTCGCGGGGGAATGGTAAAATATACTTGGTCATAAAATTGGAATGAGAAAGGAAAAGATGAGATGAGAAAAACCTTTTTGGTTCTTGGGATCCTACTTGTTGTTGGTACCTTCGCCATGCTGGGTGTCAATACTGGCGTTAAGGCGGGGGGGACGGCTCCATGCAATCACGTGGATATCATTGATTATCCTGGCGGCCTGATCACCTGTTCAACAGAGGGACTTGTTTTGAGCCTGCCCACTGGGTATGTCGCCACCCTGACTGACTTAACTTCAGGGGAACTCAAACTTTTTCCCGGACCTGTAACACCCGGCCTCCACATGGTGGGTGCAGCCGCAAATCTGGAAGTGGTTGATAAGGAAGGAAACCCCGTTACATGGATGGTGCCTGCCATAAAGATATGCTTCCCAGTATTCGATGGCCAGGTACGGCGCTGGGTTTCTCCAAGCGAACTTTCTGGCTGGTATGGCCACCCGGTTTCCGATGGCGCCTGGGAGCCTCTGGCGACCGTATCTGAAGACGGGATGACCTGCGGCCTGTCTTATGAGTTGCCAGGTCCCTTCGCAGTCTTCCAGTCCGACGCCCATTAGTACCTCTACAGATCACCTTCTGGAGTAAACCCCGATGCGCGGTGGGTTAGAAAATTCTATCCCACCGCGTTTCCTATATCATTCCCGGCTTTTTCATATGACAGATCATCGAAGTAAAGGGGGGAATCAGACGGGCGCAAGGAATAAAGTCGTTCCCTCTCAATCCATCCTCCCCAGCCGTATGAAAAATCACACTGACCCTCTGAATTGGGTCTTGCAAGTCGTATTGATAGTAACCCTTGGGGGATTGTATCTTTCCACTTTGGCCCCTGGGTTATCATGGGCAAATAATGGGGCAGATGGGGGTGATTTTATTTCTGCGGCAGCCACGAGTGGGGTGCCTCACCCAACTGGTTATCCCACTTACCTGCTTCTGGCGCGACTTTTCCAATTTATACCCTTTGGGTCGCTAGCTTTCCGGACGAATTTACTATCGGCCATCTCTGCGACCCTGGCTGCATTGCTCGTCTATCACCTGGTAATCTCATTACCATACCGTTTTTCCCGCGGAAATCACCTGGCTGGACTGATCGCTGCACTTGCCTATGGGGTCTCTCCCTTGGTCTGGTCGCAGGCCGTTATTACCGAAGTGTACAGCCTGAATGCCCTTTTCGTTGCGGCAGTCTTGCTGCTCCTGCTCCCCGATGCCGGGGTGCTACCAATCAAGCCTGCAACCCTTGACCGGCTCAGCGGCCTCCTGCTTGGTCTTGCGTTGGGGAATCATGTTACTGCCGCGGCGTTTCTGCCCCTGTTGCTGGTTGGCACGCTCCGGAAGACAGACACTGAAGGGAGCAAAGATGCATATGCAACGAGGAAAATCGCTTTGTTCCACAGCCGGAAAGTGGATTGGAAACCTTTAATCACCCGTATCGTTTGGTTGGGGGCTGGGCTTTGCATCTACTTGGTACTTCCCCTCCGGGCAGTTTCCAACCCGTCTGTTAACTGGGGTGACCCGGTTTCCATTAATAATTTCTTTTGGCTCATCTCGGGCCGTTTATATGCCGGGACCAGCGAGTACCACTGGATGGCGGGGAATTTTCTGAAGTATGCAGGGCCGCTGACGCCGGGGGAGATGCCGGTGGATGCGCATGAGCTGATTGCAATGTGCGCGCCGCGGCCGGTGTTCGTCTCCGGCGGCG
>CAIKOL010000387.1 GCA_903829085.1 uncultured Anaerolineales bacterium
CCGTGATCCCGCCAAACCCCGACATGAACGGAGTCCAGAAAGAACAGGAGTATTGCCGGTTTGTAGAGGCTGTCCACTCCTTGGCCCAGAAACCGGCCTTGTATTTGAAGGTCGGGAAACCGCTTGTATTCAAGCCGCGCTCATCCGGATTCCTTTGCAGGGCCGCTGCCAGCAGGCTTGGTTCCAAGACCGGGCTGCCATCCAGCATGCCCTTTTGACCGTCCAGGAATATGCCGATTTTGGCAATATCATCCTGGGTCCAGAATAGGCCATACCCGCCCATGGGGGAGCCTGTCGGGCTGTTGTCGGTCCGCAGGGTGGTCAACGCTCCCGCGCTTAAATGCAGGGGAATGTAAACCTCATCACGCACCAAGTTGAATATGTCGGCCCCGCTGCCTTCCTGTTGCACCAGGTAATTGTTCATCGCCCGGGTCAGGATGAATGTGTCTGAAGTGTGATAGATCCACACCTGTCCGGGAGCCTTCCGGGCTGGGAAGCGGAACGCGGCCTGGATCTTGTCTGTGTAAGCCTCGGTTTCATCCAGGAAAGTGGCCATGATAGGGCCATCCTCATCCACTTCAAATCCCGGTTGATCATAGTTGCCGGTGCTCATGTCGAGTGCATTCCCGAATGTAACCGCCGACCAGTCCCCGGTCGCTGTCGCCGCTTCCGGTATATAATCCCTGATCAGTAAATGATAAACGCCGGTTCCATATTTCTGCCCCAGGCGCATCAGTGCCAGGCTGGCAAAAGCGGATTTGGCGGTCGAATAGGAGGGCAGCCGCATACTCTCACAGTAGGCATAATCGCCATATCGTGTCCGGCAGCCGGAGACGTAATTGATCCCGTTGATCACCAGCCCGTAGGCAGTCATGTCCTCCGGGGTGATGCCGCTGCCGAAGCGGGCCAGGGCGACCCCTGAGTCAGGGTAATCGATCGCCAGAGTCGAGATGGGCTTGGTTGGCAGCCGGTTGGCTATTTCAATGGCATGTTCAGCCTTGATTGTGGCGGCATTTGGAATGGTTTCAGGTGTGTAGGTTGCTGACAATTGTCCCCATAGGTCGAATTTGAAGAACAGGCAGGTCTCCTGGGTGATCTGGTAGCGCACCTGTGAGACACTTGTCCCGTTGAACAGGAAAGTCATCACGCCATTATGGGTGCAGTTCTGGTTGCGTTCCACCAGGCTGAAGGGGAACGAGACCCGGGCATAACCCTGGTCACCGTTCTCCTGCCAGATGCGCCCCGGACCGATGATGGTATTCCAGATGGGACTCCCGCTGAAGACCAGTCCCTGGGTAACCGGGATGAGATAGCTGCCGTCCTGCACGAACTGGAGGTCAAATGTCGGGAGCTGGAAGCGAGCCGGGTCGGCCGCGTAGTTCAGGTCATCACGGATCACTTTGAAACCATCATTTCCTGCGGAAGTGGAAAGTTCCAGGCGTCCTTCGTAAACAAACTTAGGCATGGCAGCTTCTTCCGGGATGGTAAATGCGCTGTCATCCACCGGGGCCGTCGCGCTGCCTGTCATCAGATCGTCGTAAGTCAGCAGGCTGCGCTCCACTTCGCCCGTGCCGGTTAAGATGGCGCCCAGGCGGATACTGGATGGCAGTTCGTCAGTTGGAGTGGGCTGGGAGGAAGTATTCGTGGCAATCGGGAGCATGGGAGTTGTACTCGGTACGGTTTCAGGTTCAGGGCTTTGCGTAGCGGGCTGGTTGGGGCTGCAGGCGCTGGCAAGCAAAAGGAATATGCTGAAAACAACGATTGAGGTTACCCGTTTGTTCATATTCTATCATCCAGCTGGTCAGGGTAGATAATTGCTTCCGGTCTGCCGGGCTGAGCCCACCTGCATTTCATCCGTTGTGAATAGTGCCAATTCCTTAACAAATGGTAGACCCGCACAGATCCTATGGAATTTTCAACGAGTGGTGGTACTTTAAAGCACCCAGTTGGCTGAAGCTGCCCTGGGCCAGTTGCCCATCCTGGTAGACCGGGAAAGTATGCCCGGCATCCCGCAACTGTTTGAGTGTCTGCGCCAGGCCGAGGGTACCGAACTCCCGCGTCCGGGTGACGTGGTCCAGGTCGATGATCTCGGTCAGGATGGTCTGGTTGGCGCTGGCTTCCTGGAGCACGCGTCCATCCGGGTCGATCATCGTCGAGCGTCCCCCTCCCCACGTCCCGATCCCGTTGACGCTGATAAAGTAACACTGGTTGAACAGCGCATTGGCTTTGCACATGGTCAGTTCGAGTTCGCGGTCTGAGGTTGGGGTCAGGGTGGGTTGCAGGATGACCTCTGCGCCCATCCACGCCAGGGTACGCGAGACCTCCGGGAACCACATGTCATAACAGATGCATAGCCCGAAGCGGCCGATCTCCGGGATGTCAAACACGCAGAACTGGTCGCCAGCCGCTGTCCCACTTTCGTAGGGTAGCCAGGGGAACATCTTGCGGTATTTTGCCACCAACTCACCTTGCGGAGAGATGACAAGCGCGGTGTTGTATAGTTTGTCGCCATCCTGTTCGTACATCGAACCGGGTACCAGCCACTGCCCGGTCTTGCGCGCCAATGCGCACAACCGCTCGGTCAGCAAGCCCGGGATCGACTCAGCATTCTTCTTCCATTTGTCGCCGTTTTCTGTGGTGATGAACTGGACCAGGCCTGGAACTACCAGTTCATGGAACATCACCAACTGCACCCACGGGAAGCTCTTCTTAATGTTCGTGGCAATATCTGCCATCTTATCCACCGTGGCATTGGCATCCCACGGGATTACGGACATTTGTACACCAGCGATACCGAATAAACGTGTCATGGCTTCTCTCCGGGACTCTTAATCTGGTTCAACAAAGTGACAGGCCACAAATCGGCCCGGTTGTACCTGCCGCATCTGGGGTTGGGATTGCGTGCAAATCTCCTGCGCCAGGGGGCAGCGGGTGTGGAAGCGGCACCCGCTGGGTGGGTTGACCGGGCTGGGGACATTGCCTTCCAGGATGGTCAGTTGACGGCCACTGTCCACCACCGGCATCGGGATCGCACCAAAAAGTGCCTTTGTATAGGGATGGAGCGGTTCGTTATAGATGGCTTCGCTCGGGCCCAGTTCAACCAGCTTGCCCAGGTACATGACCCCGATCCGGTCGCTGATCTGTTGGACAATATTCAAATCGTGCGAAATGAACAGGTAGGTCAGGCCGCGTGAATTCTTTAGGTCTTGCAGCAGGTTGATGATCTGCGCCTGGACAGAAACATCCAGGGCGGAGGTCGGCTCATCCAGCACGAGCAGTTTCGGGTTGACCGCCAGGGCGCGCGCCACTGCCACGCGCTGGCATTGTCCGCCCGAGATCTCATGTGGGAAGCGGTCAAGATGCTGCTTGCCCAGTCCTACCTGTTCGAGTAATTCGAGCACCCGCTCGCGGATCTGTTTCTTTGGCAGCACATGGTGGGTTTCGAGCGGCTCGGCTACGATTTGCTCGATCTTGAAGCGCGGGCTGAGGGATGAGAGCGGGTTCTGGAACACCACCTGCATCTGCTGCCGCATACGCCGCATCTCTTCCTTCTTC
>CAIKOL010000388.1 GCA_903829085.1 uncultured Anaerolineales bacterium
AAGGCTACCATGCTCGGCGATACCCTCTCGCTCATGCTCAACCTGGCCCGCTTCGTCCTGGAAGCCTCCTCGGCCACCCTGCCTGCCCCTCCATGAGTCTCTGACCACTCTCCCCCCCCACTCTTTCGGCCTCCGCCCCCGACAGGCCTGCCTCCACGCGCCTGCCCTGCTCTCCTCCCCCATGGGTTGGTGAATTAATTCCCGTTCGAGCCGAAATTTCCAGCCTGCATTGGTCTCGCACCGGACTTGTTGCGCGGCCAATCCCGAGTTGTTGCGCTAAAGAGCCATGTCCAGCTCCAATTCCCCCGAAAATACTCATTCAACCCATCTATACCTCAGCCTCTCCCATTGATCGCTTCGCCCCTCCATATCACACTTATTGCAGAATCCCGCCCCTTGAAAACCTTGACATGCCAGAACATGCGTGCTAATATTGATTTAGAACAAAAGTTCTTATTTGACAGAACTTGCAGGAAAATTGGATTGTTCCTCACTCGTTCCTCAAAAACAATTATTCAGAAAGAGGTTATATGTCCACCACCGACCAATTTCTTCTCGGGTTACAGGCCTACCATGATATCCAAACCGAACTTCAGCATGGGGAAGCTTCCCGGTCGGTTTTACCGGTGATTTCCACTCCAATGCCCTCAGCAATCCAGGTTGCTAGCCTGCCAGGTGGGTCCCTGCCCCTTGGCCTAGCGGAGGATGGGCTGCCGCTGCTTCTCGATCTGTATGATCCGGCTCCGGGACCGTTGTTGGTGGCGGGAGACGGTGGCAGTGGAAAAACAGCTTTCCTGCAGTCCCTGGCGCAGGCTTCGGACCTCCAGGATCCCGGTGAAGTCGAGTTTGGAGTGCTCACTCCTTTCCCGGAGGAGTGGACGGTGCAGGAAACCCTGCCCAATTGCCTGGGGATCTGGCCGGCTTACCATCCTGCGGCGTGTACCTTCTTATCACAATTGATTTCCTGGGCGGAAGTCCTTGTGGGCAGCCGGCAGGTAGTTCTCATCCTATTCGATGGGCTTGACCTTTTGACTGCCAGCGGTTTTCAGGTTCGACATGATCTGCGTTGGCTGCTGATGTATGGTCCCGAACGGCATATCTGGCCGGTTGTGACGGTCAACCCCGGGCATCTGAACCGTCTTGCCACCTGGCTGGATTATTTCCAGACGCGCATTCTCGGTCAGGTGAAGCGTCCCCACACCGCTCGCATGCTCGTGAACGACCCGGAAGTTGACCTTGGGACGTTGCTTCCCGGGCGGCAATTTGGCCTTTCACGCCCATCGGGCTTTCTGAAATTCTGGCTGCCTCCCTTGAATCCCATGGAAAGGAGTGTCTCATGAACGTTGGCATGTTGTGGTTTGACAATGACCCCCACACTGCCCTGGCTGCAAAAGTCAGCCGCGCGGCTGATTATTACCGGCAGAAATATGGTCTTGTCCCGGACCTTTGCCTTGTTCATCCCTCCATGCTGGGCGAGCGGCGCGACCTGGTTGAGGCGCAAACTGGCAAAGTCGCGATCCGTCCGAACCGGGCCATCCTGCCAGGACACTTGTGGATCGGTACCGAAGATAAGAACTAAGCCCCCATTCTTGTTCTGGGGGAATCTGCCTGGTTAAAAAAGTCTCCACGCGAGGGCCGTGGAGACTTTCGTATCAATCGCTGGTTGCCACCACCACCGCGATGGCATTGTCCCGGCTGTGACTTAGGCTGACTGCCCAGGTTGTCAGGCCCAGGGTTTCTGCCACCTGTTGCGCCCTCCCGTGCAGAACGAGGAAGGGTTCCCCGCTGCGTTTATGCAGCGTCTCCACTTCACGCCAGCCTACCGGTCCGATCCCTGTGCCCAGGGCTTTGCTGGCTGCCTCTTTGGCTGCAAAACGGATTGCCAGCGACTCTGCCCGCCTCCGGCACTCGGCAATCTCGTTTTGGGTGAACACGCGTTGCAGGAAGCGTTCACCGTGGCGGTCAAGCGCCTCCTGGATGCGATGGATTTCGATAATGTCAATTCCGGTTCTCAACATCAGGCTGCCTTTCGTATCGAACTCTCTCGTATTACCCTTTCTTTGGTATCTTTTCAAAAATTCGGGATGTGGGGTGTTTTTGGCGGGCGAAGCCCTCCAAAAACACCCCACTTTTCCCCTTTTATTGAGAAGTTAATTTCTCTGTTACCTGTCAATTTAATGGAAACATTCGAGCGGATCTCACGATCCAGCGATGGCGACTGCCAGCCTGTCAGGATGCAGGAATTGACGCGCCGCTGCCAGAACTTCGTCAGGGGTGACGGAACGTACAAGCTCCGGGTAACGTCGATAATAATCCAGGCCCAGGTCAAAGCGTTCGATGTTCAGCAGTGCGCCCACCACCCCGGCGTTGGATTCCAACGATAGCGGCAGCCGGCCTATGAAATTGGATTGGCTGTCAGCCAATTCCTCGACGGTGACACCCTTCTCGACGAAACGTGTAATTTCCCCGCCGATCAGGTCGCGCACCTTCTGGATATTGGCGGGATTAACTCCCGCACTGACATCCCACGCACCCGGTCCAATCCCGGCGCTCAGGGACGAGGAGGCATAATACGCCAACCCCGATTTTTCCCTTACCACTTCGCCGATTCGCCCGGCCATTCCGAATTGACCCAATACCGAGTTTCCAAGCGAAGCCGGCATAAATTCTGGGTCTTTTCGGTGCGGGCCGGAACTCCCGATGACAATATCCGCCTGGGATTTCCCAGGGATTTTGATCTTGCGGGTAATCCTCTTTTTTAAGAGTTTGAGCTCCGGCAGTGCCGGTAATTCCGGCTGGGAGAGGTTGCTCCATTCGCCCAATACACTGGCAACCTGACTTGCGAGAATTTCGGGTTCCACTGCTCCGACAATGGCCAGCACCAGCCCGTGAGGCCCGTAATGGAGGTGGTGAAAATTTTCCAGATCTTCACGGGTGATGGCCTGTATTGTCTCTGGCCAGCCGTCATCAGGGCGGGCATATGGGTGACCAGCGAACACGATCTGGTCAAAAGTCAGGGAGGCCATTTCGGCTGTGTCCTGGGCTCGTATGGCCAGTCCGGTCAGGAATTGGGCGCGCAGGCGTTCCACCTGTTCTCTTGGAAAGACCGGGTGGAGTAGCGCATCTGCCAGGAGATCCAGCAGGAGTGGCAGGTCCTCCGACAGGCAGCGGCCGGAAAACCCAACGGTATGCCCTCCGGCGCTGAAGGATAGGTTGGCGCCGACAGATTCAAGCTCATTGAAGATTTGCTGGAAATTACGTTTCTCACTGCCGCGCAGCAGAGCACTGGCGGTGAATTCAGCCAGGCCGAGTTTTTCGTCCGAGTCAAACAGGCTACCGCAGGGCAGATAACCTCCGATAAACACCGAGGGACTGTTGAAATTGGTGCGAACCAGAAGTGTGATCCCATTGGGTAGCGCCCTGCGGAAAATATCGTCCGAACCTGGGAGGGAGTGCTGGTTGATCGTTTTCATGCCTGCACCTCCATGCCGTTTGGAATATACATACCCACCACCCGATTCTGCGGGCGCAGGTATTGCCGGGCGACTTTTTGCAGGTCAGCCGGGGTAACTGTAGCCAGTCGCTCCAGGTAGCCCAGGAACCAGTCATAAGCCGCAAACATCTCGGCATGGCCCAGCCAGAAAGCCTGGTTGGTGATGTTTTCCAGACCATAGGCAAACATGGCGCGTGCCTGTTTGATGGCGCGCGTAATCTCTGCCACCGGGGTGTCCTGCTCCTGGATATGCTTGATCTCAGCATCGAACGCAGCCAGAACTTCATCTGGTTTGCGCTTTGGGTTCACGGTAATAACGACACTATAGAGGAAGGGATCGGCTGAGGCTGTCAGCCCGCCGCTGACCGACACGGCCAATTCCTTTTCAACCAGGGCGCGGTACAGCCGGGAAGTTTTATTGGAAATGCCTCCGCCACCGAACATGTTGAGGCTGCTCGGCCCTGCCAGCAGGCTATCCAGAACCGTGAATGGGAAGAAGTCTGGGTCTTTGGCGGCCGAGGCGTGGTATGAAATATCCAGGTAAGTGGTCTCCCCCGGTCCTTCGACGGTCAAGCGGTGTTCGCCGCAAGCTGCCGGTTCGGGGCGGAAGATGCGCGGCGGGGTCGGCCTGGCCGGGATCTGTTCGAAGAGTTCCCGTATGCGGGCCAGCATTTCGTTCGTTTTGAAATCTCCGGCCAAACTCATGACCGCGTTGTTCGGGGTGTAGAAGTTGCGATAATGAGCGTACAGATCGTCGCGACTCATGGACTTCAGGTCCGACAGGTCGCCTACCACTTCGTGATGATACGGGTGGACGCGGAAGGCAGCGTTCTGCACTGCCTCCCCCAGCAGAAAGGCGGGCTCGTTTTCATTGCCTTCCCGTTCAGAGATGATGACTGTCCGTTCGGAAGCGACTTCTTTCTCTTCAAACAGGCTGTTGACCATTCGGTCCGCTTCAATGCGCAATCCCAGGTCGATTTTATCGGATGGCATGGTTTCGAAATAAGTTGTCCAATCGAAGTATGTAAAGGCGTTCCACATGCCGCCATCCCGCGAGACGGCCCGGTCCAAAATGCTGGACGGAAACTGGGGCGTGCCCTTGAACTGCATGTGTTCGCACCAATGCGAGATACCGGTATGACCGGTGGTTTCGTCCCGGGATCCCACCCGATACCAGACCCAGGAACTGACCAGAGGGGCGGAATGGATCTCCTTTAGCAGGACTTTGAATCCATTGGAGAGCAAATATTCGCTGTAAGGCTTTTTCATGGAGTACCCGGCGTGGATGTTGCGGTATCATGGTTGGTGCAGATGTAGTAGCCTTGAGGATACTGGGCGTTCTTGTCCAACAAGCAGTAAAGAGGTCGCAAGGTATCCTGCAATCCGGTGAACGGCCGGTGCAATTCGGTTTGGGAGAGGGGAATATTCACAGGCACTTGCAAGGTGACCGGGACGGTCGCCAGAACCGGGACCGACAAGTTCAAGGCGATCGGCAGGTTCGTTCCAGCCGGCAGGGTGACCCGCGCCGCGGCGCTAATGCTGAGACCTCCGGAGTTTATCACGACATAGGCATTGGGGATGGTGACATCGGAAGTGAGCATCACCTCCGTGTTTTGCTGGATCGGGAGCATGAAATTAATGGGAACCTGCGTGTCCACCGTAATGGTGGTGGTGATGCTGGCTTTGTCCATTTCGACGAAATTTCCGTAGAGCCCGCTTAGCAACCCGTTCACAGGCGTTTTTAAATTATTAATTTGGCGTGCCATGATGAGCAGGACCGCCACCAGGATGGCATTCACGATCAAGGAAAAAGCCGTGGTGATATCCCAGTACGCGCGGCGGGTCCGTTCGCCTCTCGAGAGCGGGCTGGATCTGGTCTTCGATTTGAGCGGCGGTTCAAACGGCGGTTCGGGTGGAGGAACTTCTCTCCCGGCATTCACAAGCGTACGCAGGCGCAGATCCGGTTGGTTGCTTTTTTCAATATTTCGGGTGATTGGCTGTTCACCTTGCATCGGGAACCCTTTGGTTTTTACATTCCGGCTGGGGGTTTCGGGTTTGACAAAGGGATGCTCTTCGGGCCGGTTCGCAGTTGCCGGTCGGGAGGCAGGTCTACGACCGAAAAACGAAGCCGGCTTCCGGTTCCCGTCGTCAGATTGAGCGGGCGGTTTCGATAGGTGGATGACTCGCTTCGGTTCAAACACCGGTTGCTTGATGGCATCCGGCTTTGGTTCGTTCTCTTCCTGTATGGGTCCTAGAGTGTTGTCTGGGGTTGACATTCTTCGACTCCTGGTCAGGTTCCTTGTAATCAGCGGGAGAGGCTGGACACCCCGCCCCCGTTGTTTTTAATATGTTTTTCGGATACCTTATAAATATAGCATAGAGTTGAAAAATGCGGGGCATGATAAAAGCTGTGTTTGTACCTCAACTTCTTCCTTGCCCGCCGGTTGACCAACGGCTATAATTCTCTTAGAACCTATCCGAAAATTCAGTAGAGGTTTGCATTTTGAGTGTGTGCGGCGGAGCCGCACACACTCAAAATGCGGTTCTTCAATAATTTTCGGATAGATACTTATTCTAATCAGGAGAACCTGTATGGCCGATCAGAAGTACATGGTGGCTGTGGTTGGAGCCGGACCTGCCGGCCTGTATGCTGCACGCAAACTGGCCGAGGGTGGGGCACGTGTAGTGTTGTTCAACCGGGATATCAAGCCCGGTGGCCTGGCCGAGTATGGCATTTTTTGGGATAAATTCAAGATGAAACAGGGCTTGCGGGCACAGTTCAAGCAAATCCTGGCGATTCCGCAAATTGATTATTATGGAAACGTGACAGTCTGTTGCGGCGGTAATATTGTCCTGGAGGATCTACTCGAATCTGGTTTCCAGGCTGTACTGGTCACAACCGGAGCGCAGGGCACCAAATGGCTGCGGTTGCCGGGTGAAAATTTACCCGGTGTTTACCATGCCAAGAATATTGTTTTCCATTACAACCAATTGCCTCCTTTCAGCGAAAAAAAGTACCTACTCGGCAAGCGCGTGGTTGTGGTGGGGGCGGGGAATGTGATGATGGATATCGCTCACTATCTCATCCGTGATTGTAAAGTGGATGAAGTGGTGGCGGCGGTTCGGCGAGGTCCGGCAGAAGTGAAATTTACCCGCAAGGAAATGGAAGGCGTGGCAGCCAACCTGGAGCCTGCTGCGCTGGATGCGGAGTTTGCCCGAGTCACTCCCATCATGCAAGCTGCCGGTCAAGACCCGGTCAAAGCCAAGGCCGCCTTCACGGATGCCATGCCCAAGGCGCTTGCCCCGGTTTCTCAAACGCGCTTCCGCTTTGAATTCCTAGCCACACCTGTGCGTGTCATGGGAGATTGGATGAGCGGAGTAACCGGGTTGAAAGTGGAAGAAAACTCGTTGTTGGCTGTGGATGGAAATGTTAAGGCACGCGGTACCGGCACTACCCACCTGATCGAAGCCGACACGATCATTTTTGCCATAGGTGATACGGTTGACCGGGATTTCTGTGTACCGATCTTCAATGATGCTTACATGACTGTCAAGGAACCGCGTTTCCCGGTGGATCATCTATCCTATGAAGCCTTCAACCCGGATTTCAACCTGCCAATCGAGCGCGTTTTCCTGGCAGGTTGGGCGCGCCAGGCCAGCACTGGCCTGGTTGGCTACGCCCGCCGGGACGGTGAGAATGCAGCCGAGGCGGTGCTAGCGTATCTCCAGACCCAGCCGCCGATGCGCGACCTGGAAAACGTTGTGGAAAAATTCGAACAGCGCCTGGAGGAAACCCACCAGCGCCTGGTGGTGAAGCACCAGCTGGCGAAATTGGAGGAGGTCGAAAAGGCTGAAGCACAAAAGTTGGGAGTGGAGGAATTTAAATTTTCCACCAACGATGAGATGTTCACTGCCATGGGGTATTGAGACTAAAGACCTTCCAGCTCGTTGAGTTGGAACCAAACAATAATGGGGTATTCAACAAAGGGTGGTAAAAATGGTGGGTCGCACCTTGACTGCCAGATTTCATATCCACTATGAATTGTTGGCTTTTATTTTGGGCGGATCAAGTTCAATCTTGTTGGGATTCTGTAAGCATCCTTTTGAGGTCGACCGGGTTTTATCATGCAAAGGGAACTTAATCAGCCCTGCCAACGTATAGGTATATGGAGTTAGTTAACGAAAGGAGAATCTCATGACCCCATTTGAAATTGCCGTTGTTCTGTTCCTGACCGTGTTGTTTATCGTTCTAAGTGTCGTACCGCTTCTGGTTGGTAAAACCGACATGGATTCTTCTCACCGGCCTCCCGAGACCGAGACAAAAGCAGCCCATTAACCAGATGGACCCCGGCCCAAAAAGCCGGGGTTTTTATTTAATATCTATCCGAAAATTCAGGAGGAGTTCACATTTTGAGTGTGTGCAACGAAGCTGCACACACTCAAAATGTGGTTCTTCAATAATCTTCGGATAGGTTCTTAGGTCTGCATTTGCGTGATAGTCTCCCGGATGGCTTTTGCCAGAGTGCGCGCCCGCCCGGGTGCGTCGCCAATGTGCGAACTGGCATCCATCATCTGGCGGAGTTCGGGTTCCGATAGGTATTCTGCCAGGATGGCATCCTGGCACAGCAATGCAATGAGAGGATTCTCGCTACCGTGGCTGACGGTTTCCCAGGACTTCATTGCCAGGGAACGGATCCGCTCGTGCATTTCCTGCCTATCTGCGCCCGCCTTGACCAGCGCCATCAACACCCGCTCGGTGGCTGCGAAGGGCCCATAGATGGCAAGGTTGCGGGCCATGGCAATCTCATCCACTTGCAGGTTGGAAAAAATGCTGTTCGCCGTGCGCAGCAGCTCATCCGCAGCCAGGAAGGCCTCGGGGAGCAAAATGCGCCGGTTGGCAGAATCATCCAGGGTGCGTTCGAGCAGGGAATGGGCAGCATTGTCCCAAGCCAGGCGCGGCAGGGAAGCGAGGTAGCGCGCCAGAGAGTTTATTTTTTCTGAGCGGATCGGATTCCGTTTGAACGGCATGGCCGATGAACCAACCTGTTTCTCTCCAAATGGTTCGGCCAATTCGCCAATGGGCGGGGATTGCAGCAGGCGCAGATCAAAGGCCAGTTTATACAGCGAAGCGCTCAAGCCGGCCAGGGTTGAGACCAGCTCGTAATCCTGCTTGCGGGGGTAGACCTGCGAGGCGACCGGAAAGAACGGCAGGTCCAGTTTTTGGGAAAGCTTCAATTCGAAATCAGCCAGCTTTTCCGAACCAATCAACTCGGCATATGCAGCGGAGGTACCAACTGCGCCTTTGAACCCTTTTCCCCTGACCCCCGATGCCAGATTCCTGATCGCCTGATAATCCTGCAGCAGGTCCTGACCGTAGAGCGCCAAGCGGTACCCCAGGGTGGATGGTTCAGCCGGCTGGAGGTGGGTGAAAGCCATCAAGGGGGTGTCGGCCCATTTTTCGATCAGCAGGCCGAGGTTCTGTAAAAGCGAGGTCATGCTATGCAGCAGGAGCTTGAGTCCGGCGCGCATGCGCAGGGCGTCCGCATTATCCTCGATATCCATTGAGGTTGCGCCAAGATGGATGATTCCACCACCCAGCGGGCATTGCCCGGCGTAGGTGCGTACTTCAGCCATCAGGTCATGCTGGATCTCAGCTTCGATTTCCAGGGCGCGCGGCAGGTTGATCGCGGCCATATGGCTGCGAAGGTCAGCGATTTGCTCCGGTTTCACCAATCCATACTCACACTGGACTTCAGCCAGAGCCACCCAAATTTGACGCCAGAGCAGGCGTTTGTGGGTCTCGCTCCACAGGTGGCGCATGGCAGTTGTGCCGTAGCGCCAAGAGAAAGGAGAAAGGTACGTGTCAAAATCAGGCATGGCAACCTCCTAGCCCACCCAGCCCCAGATGGCGAACTGGGCGGAAAAGAACAGCAATCCCAGCCAGGATAGATACAGGATGAGACGGTTGATCCCGGGCCGGCGTCCCCAGGCTGCCAGCACCAGGAAGGCCGGGAAGATTTCTATCACGTAGCGTGCCATGCTAACCAGGGGCTGCGGTGAGCCAAGGCGCGCCAGGAAGAGCAGCATCAGAGTGACGGCATACACACCATAAAGGCGGGGAAGTTTCTTCCAGATGAAAATGGTCAGGAAAATAAACAACAGGGTGAATATCAGTTCGATGAGGT
Organism: uncultured Anaerolineales bacterium; assembly: GCA_903829085.1. Taxonomy (GTDB): domain Bacteria; phylum Chloroflexota; class Anaerolineae; order Anaerolineales; family Villigracilaceae; genus UBA877. The sequence goes on from CAIKOL010000388.1 coordinate 9,679, forward strand.
TCTCTTCCACCAGTTGTCCATGCAGGATGCGGATGGCGGCTGCAACTATATTCCAGCCAGGGAAGGCCAGGCTGCCACCACGTCCCACTGCTGCAAGGATCTCCAGCGGCGATAAATGCAAGCCAAAGAAGACATAGATCGGAAAGAGGGCCGCGCCGGCTAGTACAAGGCCGGGGGCCAGCCAGCTTTTGCGGTCGCCGGAACGCCAGGCCGACCAGGATGCCCAGGCCAGCGGAACCAGGATGAGAACACCCGGGGTGCGGGATAAGGCCACCACGGCTCCCCACAACCCGGCCCAGCCCCATTTCTTCAACCTTATGGAGAGGATGGCCAGCATTGCCCCCAGCAGGAAGAGGGATTCTGTATAGGGTGCATACAGGAAGAAGGAGGCAGGGAAGATTGCCAGGAAGAGGACTGCCCGGCGGGCGAGGGCCTGATCGTTGAATTCAAAGGAGGCCAGCCTGTATAGCGCCAACAGGCAAAGCAGGCAAGCCACGCCCGAGAGCAGCATTCCAGCCAGCAGCGTATTGCCACCTACCAGAACGGAAACCAGGTGCTCGAGCAGGGGAAAGAGCGGCGGGGTGAACAGGGCGGTATCGAAGGCAGAATAGCCACGTTCGGCAATGGCCTGGTACTGAGGCGTATCCCAACGCTGCCAGGGCACGAGCCAGGGATTTGTCTCAACAGCCACGCCTTTATACATTTCCAACCGGGCTGGCGATATGCTAACGGGGAATACCTGCAACACGCCCGTCATCCAGATGTTCAGGAAAAGGTGGACTGCCACAAATACGATCCCCACGAATAAGACCCAAGAGTATTTTTTCATGGATTTCCATTGCCATTATACGTGGAAAGGAACAAACCGGAAACAGCCTGTGCGGGGTGAGAGTGTGGCAGTGTGTGGTCATTTCGCAAAGCTGCAATAATCCTGGGGACAACGGAAATACCATCCATATGGATGTCAAGGGGATGTTTTACCCTTGACAGTCGGGGCATTTCGAATATAATACGAAAATTATCATCTATATACCATCCATGTGGATGGTAAAGGAGAATCAGATGACCATTGAGATCGTTCCAATCTTGCCCCTCAACGTGCCAGAGGCTACTCAAAACGAATACGCGGCCCTGAACCGGCACACCAATCGCATGCGCCTGGAGCGTCTGCCCGATGATCCCCCGATCCCTCTTGAAGAGACCATCCAGAACATGCAGAGTCTGCCCTCCTATGTGGATGCCAGGATGTGGATGGCCTGGAACCCCGGGCAGAGTGAGATCATTGCGCAGGGGAACCTAGTACTGCTAAGGATGGAGGACAACAAGCACCTGGCTCAATTCGAGATCACCGTCCTTCCGGAATACAGGCAGCAGGGCCTGGGACGCCGATTCCTGAAATTGATCACCAGCACTGCCCAGGAAGATAACCGCAGGCTGCTAATGACAAATACCGTGGATCGCGTTCCGGGAGGGGAAGTGTTCATGAACCGCATGGGGGCACAAAAAGGGTTGGAGGCGCATACCAACCAACTGCGGATGGATGAACTTAACCGGGAACTGGTCGAAGAATGGCTGAGCGGCGGACAGGCAAACCTGGCTGATTTTGAAATGGGTTTCTGGGATGGCACTTATCCCGAAGAGGCTCTTCAGGATGTGGTGGCGTTAATTGACCTGACCAACCAGCAGCCATTTGGCGAGCTCGAGATCGAGGCGATGCACATGACTGCCGACCAGCTGCGTGAGAAAGAAAGGAACGATCTTGCGCGTGGTAACCAGCGTTGGACGTTCTACATCAAAGACCGGGCCAGCGGCAAATTTGCAGGCTATACCGAGACGATCTGGAATCCCAACCGCCCCGAGATATTGCGGCAGGACATGACCGGGGTATTTCCCCAATACCGCAACAAGGGGTTGGGCCGCTGGCTCAAGGCAATCATGCTGGATAAAGTGGTAAAGGAGCGGCCCCAGGTGAAGTATGTGCGCACGGGGAATGCGGATTCAAATGCCGCCATGCTGACGATCAACCACAAACTTGGTTTCAAACCCTACATGGCAGATACTCTCTGGCAAGTTGAAATCCAGAAAGTTATGGAATACCTGCAATCCCAGCATTCAATAGTTTACCCAAAATTGGGGCAATGAATAAAGTGGCACTTTGGGAGTTGCCGGGATGGATGTAAAGATGTAGGGGGTGTTGGGC
>CAIKOL010000389.1 GCA_903829085.1 uncultured Anaerolineales bacterium
CGCTTCGCAGCCCGCCCAACACCCCCTATTTCTCCCATCACTCCGGCGATTTCCAGAGAACCCAACTATTGATAAAACCCAAAGAAATGGTGGGCGTTATTATCATATTTTGGAAGGGCATCTCTTCCTCCATATCGTTCCAATCTTCCGATGAAGAGACGGTATAATCATCACAGCTCATTAAGTGGGGGGGAGGATGGGGGTTGTGCGGTCAGCTCCGCCGCCCGTATAACATCCTTTCCCCAGATGATCGATAGGATTTGTTGGAGAAACCATGTTCATTGACCAGGCAGAAATCGAAGTAAAGTCCGGCAGGGGCGGGGACGGGATGGTGCATTTCCACCGCGAGAAATACGTGCCGCGGGGTGGACCGGACGGCGGAGACGGCGGGCGCGGGGGGAGCGTCTATTTGGAAGTACGCGCCACACTCAATACGCTGGCGGCTTTCCGGCACACCATCCGCTATGCCGCACAGGATGGCAAAGGCGGCGGCACTAATAACAAGTCGGGCAAATCCGCTGACGACCTGGTCGTCCCGGTCCCGCCTGGCACGCTGGTCTACGAGGCTGTCACCGGCGAGCTGCTTGGCGACCTGACCGCACCCGACCAGCGCCTGCTGGTCTGCAAAGGCGGGAGGGGCGGGCGCGGCAACCCCCATTTCAAGAGTTCCATTAACCAGATCCCACGCACCTCCGAACGCGGTGAACCGGGAGAAGAGAAGCGCCTGCGCTTTGAACTCAAGCTTATCGCCGATATTGGCATTGTGGGTGTGCCCAATGCAGGCAAGTCCACACTCCTGTCGGTGCTGACCAATGCGAAACCAAAAATCGCGGCGTACCCGTTCACGACCATCGAGCCAAACCTGGGTGTGGCGGAGGTGGACCGCGAGACCTCCGTAGTGCTGGCCGACATCCCCGGGCTGGTGGAAGGCGCTGCGCAGGGCGTGGGGCTGGGGCATGACTTCCTGCGCCACATCCAGCGCACGCGTGTGCTGATCCACCTGCTGGACGGCCTGGCGGATGACCCACTGGAAGATTTCGCCCAGATCAACACCGAATTGGGCCTGTTCGACCCGCACCTGGCGCAGAAGCCGCAGATCGTGGCCCTGAACAAGATCGACCAGCCAGAAGTGCAGGAACGCTGGCCGAAGATCAAGAAGGAACTCAAGAAGCGCGGATATGCCAGCATGGCCATCTCGGCCCTGGCCCGCACCGAGGTGCGCGAGTTGCTGCTCAAAGCTGCAGCCACGCTGGCTGAGACGCCCGCCCTGGAGGAAGTGGAACCGCCCATGCCGGTTTACCGGCCTGTGGAAGACCCACGCGCTTTTACCATCCTGCGCGAAACGGATGGCTACCGGGTCAAATCGGTGGCCATTGAACGCGTGGCTGAGATGACCCCCTGGGACCAATCCGGGTCGGTGCGTCGCTTCCAGAAGCTGATGGAACGGCTGGGCGTGGACAAGGCACTGAAGCAGGCGGGTGCGCAGGAGGGGGACACTGTCCATATCGGAGAATATGAGTTGGAATACCAGGAATAGAAATTCAGGGCGACTTGCCAGGTCGCCCTGACGATTGACTCTGTCCAGATGATAAACAGGGTTGATTATCATTAGGTAATTACCCTTAAGGTTATTTTTCGGTCCTCTGAACCAGTTGTACCAGGTTTGCCAGGCCAGCCGGAATGGTGTCGCCCAGGTAAATTCCCGGTACTGCGCCCTGCAATTCCGGATGAAGAACAAACGCCCTTCCACCAAAAGAAACGATCGGTTGTCCGTTCCCCTGCCGGATCCAGCGCGGCCATTCAGCCAGCGCTCTTGCATGTTCCTCGCTCATTGCCACCAGCACTACCAGAGGGGGATGGATGTTCTCAATGAAATTAGCCAGGTCGCTCAAGGGGACATTCTGTCCGAGGTAAGCCACCGGCCAGCCCTGGCGGCGCAAGAGCACGCCCAGCATCAGCAGGCTGCCCTCATGCCATTCGCCCGGGGCGCAGGCAAGCACGATCGGGTTCCCGGGCCTGGGAGTTGGCCCGGTCACCATCCACATCAGCAGGCGGTGACGCAGGTAATTGGTGGCCAGGTGCTCGGAGGCGACCGTGAGGTGCCCCTGCTCCCAGGCTTCGCCGATGGCATTTAAAGTCGGACCGATGACTTCCATCGTCAGGTCTTCGGGAGAGTAAAAAGCCAGCATTTCTCCCATTAACTGGTCGGCGCGCGGCAGGTTGTGATGGGTGAGGACGTTCAGGAGTGTTGCGCGCAAAGATGTGAAAGACATGGAGGATGATTCGGCTCTGGCAGACGTTTCAGGTTCACCCGGCAGGAACAAGCGGCCACTCTCTTCGACGGCGCGAACAGCAATAACTGCGCGGCTGACGGTCAAGCCAGATTCCAACTGGGATTTGACCCAGCGCAGGCGGGCGATATCCTTTTCCGAATACAAGCGGTGCCCACCCGCAGTACGCTGCGCCTCTGGAAATCCATAGCGCCTTTCCCAGGCGTGCAGGGTGGCAACGGGTATACCGGTCACACGCGTGACAACGCCAATATTGTAGAGGGGGGAACCGGAGTCTGATTTTTCCATAGATGATCTCTCTTTGATGAATAACTTACTGATTTTACTGTTCATGGGAGATTATGTCAAGTATAACTATGCAATAACTTGACAAATACTATGCAATCGCCTATAATATAAAAGTTAGGGTAATTTCTCAATAAACTGGGGGCCGGGGGGTGTACGGTTACACCGCACCCACAACCCCCAATCCTGCACCAGTTATTGAGAAGAAACTCATTGTGACCAATAAAGGATAATTAAGGAATGCCAACTATTTCTCAATCATTGGAACATCCCCGTAGCGCCAAAATTGCCCTGTGGGGAGGTATCATTTTCAGCCTGGTTTTCACTGGCATCATCTGGTGGGCTGGACAACGGCTTGGTTCCATTCCACACCTGCCTGACCAGGGCGTCGCCTGGTATTACTGGAAGCTGATCACCCCAACCTTCTGGTCGCATTTTACGGCCTGGATGTTCTATGCACTTCACCAGATCACGTTCTGGAGCCTTATTTTCTATGCCCAAACGCGGGTTAAGAAGTACAGTACAGGCCTGCATCCAGTTAACCTGGTGGCCCTGGCAGCCAACGTTTTCTTTATCCTGCTGCACTTCATCCAAACTCAAGTCTGGTATGATGGACTGGCGCAGGATGTTTCCATTTTCTCTTCGCAGGGTTCGGTGATCCTGATGCTGGTCGCCATCCTTTTGATGGAGAATAAACGCCGCGGACTTTTTTGGGGTAAAAAGATACCTTTTGGAAAACGCGTCCTATCCTTTGTGCGTAAGTATCATGGTTATCTTTTTGCGTGGGCCACAGTTTACACTTTCTGGTACCATCCCATGGAGAATACTTTTGGGCATTTGATTGGTTTCTTTTACATGTTCCTGCTGCTATTACAGGGCAGCCTGTTCCTGACCCGCATCCATGTCAACCCGTACTGGATGGTCGTTCAAGAAGTGACGGTGGCGATCCATGGGACGCTGGTGGCAATCCTGCAAGGAACTGGGATCTGGCCGATGTTCTTCTTCGGTTTCACTGGGATCTTCATCTTAACGCAGATGCACGGGCTAAATCTACCCCGCTGGCTTAAGTGGGTGTTCACTGGATTGTTCGCCAGTTTCACTCTGCTCATCTATTCCAGCCGCGGTTGGGTGCAACTTAACGAGATCATCCGCATCCCGCTGATTGAATATCTACTTGTCTTCGTATTGGCTGGTCTTGTGGCACTGGGTATCTGGATCGTTGACCGCTTTCGCAAACAACCGGCGGTTGCAGTTGGATTGATTTCAGAAGAACAGGCGTTGAAGGATAAAGCATGAACACACTTAAAGGAAAAGTTGCTGTCGTCACCGGAGCCAGTCGCGGTCTGGGAAAGGCCATCACCACACTTTTTGCCCGGGAAGGGGCGCAGGTGGTGCTCTCCGCCCGTTCGGAGGCAGACATCGAGCAAAACGCCGCTGCCTTGCGTGCGGAAGGGCTGGAGGCCTCGGCTTTTCCCTGCGATGTATCTGATCCACAGCAGGTTGAGGGCCTGGCACGCTTTGCCATCGAAAAATATGGTGGCTTCGACATTTGGGTCAACAATGCCGGTACTGCCGGCCCTTATGGCGCCAGTCTCGATCTTTCAGCCGACCAGTTCCTGTCTGTATTGCGAACGAATATTTTTGGCGATTATTATGGATCGGTAACCGCCATGCGCCATTTCCTGCCCCGCAAATCAGGCAAACTGATCAATATCCTGGGCGCAGGGTCGAAGAAACCGGTTCCAAACCAGAACGCCTACGGCTCGACCAAAGCCTGGATCCGGGTTTTCACACTGGCGCTGGCTTCCGAGTACAAGCAGAGCGGGGTGGGGGTATATGCCCTACAGCCAGGCTTGATGGAGACCGAGCTGCTAACCGAGATCGTCACCTTTGAGAACCACGAAAAACGCCTGCGCGGCTTCATGCCCTTCCTGATCCGGGCAGGCGGCAAGAAACCGGAAGTGGCAGCCCGCAAGGCGCTCTGGCTGGCATCTCCTGCCACCGATGGGAAGACCGGCCTGGATGTGCGTGTCGGTTCCCAATTCAGCTTCCTGATCGGATTCCTGCGCGAAGGGCTGCGGAACCTGTTCAAGCTTCCGATCCGCCGGGTTGAAATGAATATTAATGTGATTCCCTCTGCTTTTCAGTCGTTGGAGAAATAAAGAGATCTATGAAAACTGCCCGTCTGATTAACATCTTTATTGTTGTCTTTGTTGACCTGCTTGGCTTCAGCCTCATCCTGCCGCTCCTGCCGTATTATGCAGAGAAATTTGGAGCTACTCCAGCTGTCATCGGCCTGCTGACCGCTTCCTATGCTGCAGCTTCGCTGATCGGCGCACCCCTGATGGGACGCCTCTCCGACCGGTTTGGACGCCGCCTGATCCTGCTGCTCAGCGTAGCCGGGACGTTTGTTGGTTTCCTGTTGCTGGCTTTTGCCGAGCCGATCGGTCACAGCCTGGCAAGCCTGGCTGCTTCGACCGCCATCAATGTCTTCGTTTTAGGGGTTTTATTCCTGAGCCGCAGCGTGGATGGGTTGACGGGTGGCAATATTACCGTCGCCCAAGCTTACATCTCTGATATTACGGACGAAAAGAACCGTGCCAAGGGCCTGGGGCTGATCGGAGCTGCCTTTGGACTTGGCTTCATCATTGGACCGGCGGTCGGAGGGCTGCTCAGCAGGTATGGATACAGCGTACCGGCGTTCGTGGCTGCCGGGCTTTCGTTCCTCAACCTGATCTCAATCTTTTTCTTTCTGCCCGAGTCGTTGACAGAGGAACGTCGTCTCGCCATCCGTGCAGTAAAACGACCTCCGTTCACGCTCAAGGCTTTGGGCGCTGCGCTTAATCGCCCCAAGGTCGGTCCGCTGTTACATGTCCGTTTCTTCTTTGCGCTGGCCTTTTCCATGTTCCAATCCATTTTTTCACTGTATGCGGCCTACAAGCTGAAGCTTTCCTCCCAATCAACCGGCTACGTGCTGGCCTATGTAGGCTTGCTCTCAGTACTGGTCCAGGGTGTGGGCGTGGGCCTGGTGACGAAACGTTTCAGGGAGAACGCCATTATAATTACCAGCATGTGGCTGATGCTCTTTGGGCTTGCGGGGTGGGCCATTACGCCGAACCTGCCAGTTCTGCTGGTGGTCATGCTACCACTGGCAATGGGAGGTGGCATGTTGAATACCGTCATCAACAGTGCCATTACCAAGTCGGTCACCCGGGAAGAGATTGGTGGCACGCTGGGGATTTCCACTTCACTGGAGAGCGTTTCGCGGGTTATCGCGCCCTCGGCAGGCGGGTTCCTGCTTCAGAACCTGGGAGCCTGGGCACCCGGGTTGGTCAGCGCAGGCCTGATGGCTTGGGCGGTCTGGTTTGCCTACCGGCGCATCATCCTGGTTAAAATCCCCGGCAATCCTCCCACTCCAGAGGCCGCTAATGGCTGAGAAGAAACGTTTCCATCTCCGGACGAACATCCTGCTGGCATTTCTTGGCCTGCTGGTAGTGCTCACGCTTGGTTTCGTCATCTGGGGTTCGACCCCGGCCAAACCGATGCCTGAAGCTCTGGCTTCCCTGCAACCGGATTCAGCAGTGGGCGTTGAAATTGGGAAATGGCTCGTTTTTTCACCACTGGGTACCCAGCCGACGACCGGTTTTATCATCTACCCTGGCGGTCGTGTGGATTATCGCGCTTATGCTCCCGCCGCGCACCAGATTGCCGCTCAGGGCTACCTGGTGGTGATCGTGCATGTGCCGCTGAACCTGGCGGTCATCAACCCGGCGGCGGCTGCCAATGTGATAGCTGCTTACCCACAAATCCAGCACTGGGCAGTAGGCGGACACTCCCTGGGGGGTTCCATGGCAGCGAATTTTATCCATTCGCATCCGGGAATTGTTCAGGGACTGGTCCTGTGGGCATCTTATCCTGCCTCCAGCGATGATCTTTCCTCGGCGGGGGTGAAAGTCCTATCCATTTCTGGAACTCTGGATGGATTGTCCACGCCTGCCAAGATTGAAGCTTCCCGGGCGTTACTTCCTGCTGACACCACCTTTGTACCCATTGAAGGCGGTGATCATGCCCAGTTCGGGTGGTATGGCCCGCAAGCGGGAGATAATCCTGCTACAATCTCAAGAGAAGACCAGCAGAGACAGGTTGTTCAAGCGACCCTGGATTTTCTGGCTGGTTTGAAATAGGAGACACTATGAATCCATTGGAACAATTTAAACGCCAGAAATACCTGAACCTTGAAACCTTCCGCAGGAACGGGGAGGGAATGAAAACTCCGGTCTGGTTTGTACAGGATGGAGAGACCCTGTATGTCAGCACCATGGCGAACTCCGGGAAGGTCAAGCGTATCCGGAACAGCGGGAAGGTAAACGTGGCTGCCTGCTCGATGAACGGAAAGGTGAACGGGGAATGGGTCCAAGCCCAGGCGCGCGAACTCACCGATGCGGGTATCGCCGCGCGAGTGAACCTGTTGCTCGATAAGAAATACGGCCTGATGAAAAAACTCTTTGAGAAACAGCGTACCAGCAAAGGTGCACAGGATACCGTGCTTGAAATCAAAATCAACATTTAGGGAAGCGATCATGGACCAACTGGAACAATTCACCGATCATAAATTTCTCAACCTCGAAACCTTTCGCAAGAGTGGCGAGAGTATGAAGACGCCGGTCTGGTTTACCCAGGATGGAGGGACTCTTTATGTGCGCACGGTGGCGAACTCAGGCAAGGTTAAACGTGTGCATAACAATGGGAAAGTGAATGTCGCTCCGTGCGCCGTGGACGGGAAATTGCTGGGAGAGTGGGTTCCGGCGCAGGCGCAGCATGTCCAGGATCCAGCGGTTGACCAGAAAGTGGCCCGCTTGATCAGAAAGAAATACGGTTTGATAAGCGTTGTACTGGCCATCCGTTCCAGATTCCGTCATGATGTGTATGCAATCCTGGAAATCAAGTTGCTTGGATAGGAAAATATTATGAAAAACACCTTTCGTCAAATTACTGTGGTTGTCATACTCCTGGCGACCATCGTCATCAATGTACTGGCTGATGCAATCCCCATTAACGGACTGAATACCGGGCGGATCTCGGATGCGTTCCAGGTCTATTTTGTCCCGGCCGGGTATGTCTTTGCCATCTGGGGCGTGATCTATATCGGCCTGCTGGCATATGCCATCTACCAGGCCCTGCCGGCGCAGAGGGATAACCCACGCTTGCAGGCCACCGGGTGGTGGGTCGTGCTCGGTGGACTGGCTAACAGCATGTGGATCTTCCTGTGGCATTATGAGCTATTCGTGGGAACGCTGGCTGCCATGTTGATCCTGCTTGCAACCCTGATCGCTACTTACGTGGGCCTGGGGATCGGTAAGGTGAAGGTTTCGAAGTCCGAGACCTGGCTGGTACAGGTGCCCTTCAGCATTTACCTGGGCTGGATCACGGTTGCCACGGTCGCCAATGTGACCGATGTTCTGCATACCCTGAAATGGAATGCATTCAGCCTCGCACCACAGGCCTGGTTCCTGGTGGTCCTGGTTGCTGTTCTGGCGATTTCAACCCTGATGAGCTGGACCCGCCGCGATGTGGCTTATATCCTGGTCATCCTGTGGGCGCTGGTCGGGATCGGCTACAAGTTCTCCAATGAGCCTTTCATCTGGATCGCCTCATTGACCACAGCCCTGCTGGTAGCGCTCGGTTTACTCTCCAGCCTTTTCCGCTGGAAAGCGGTGCAAAAGAAAGGTTGACATGAAGAAATTCTGGCGTATCCTGCTGATTTGCCTGGCTGTCCTGCTGCTGATCGTGCTGGTCGGGCCATTTCTTGTCCCGGTACCGGCGCTCACGAACACCGTCCCGGCTGAGCAACTGGCCGACCCCAACAGCCAGTTCATCGAGATCAACGGGTTGAGCGTGCATGTCAAGACGATGGGGCAGGGGGAGCCGGTGTTTGTGCTGCTGCATGGCTTTGGCGCCAGCGTGTTTTCATGGCATGCCGTGATGGAACCGTTCAGTCAATATGGAACGGTGATCGCCTACGACCGCGTGGCCTTCGGCCTGACCGAACGCCCGATGACCTGGACGGGCGAAAACCCCTACAGTTCACAGGCCAGCGTGGACCTGCTGCTTGGCTTGCTGGACCACTTTAACGTTCAAAAAGCCATCCTGGTGGGGAACTCTGCGGGGGGGACGGTCGCGATGCAGTTCACCCTCCAGCACCCGCAGCGCGTCCAGGCGCTCATCCTGGTGGACCCGGCAGTCTACGAAGGGGGAGGCGGACCCACCTGGCTACGCCCGTTCTACAATACGCCAGAGATGAACCACCTGGGACCGCTGATCGTGCGCTCGATCCGAACCAGCGGGATTGACCTGCTAAGAACGGCCTGGTACGATCCATCAAAGATCACGTCAGAAACCATGACCGGCTATACAAACCCGCTCAAGGTTGATAACTGGGACCGCGCCCTGTGGTATTTCACTGCCGCCAGCCAGCCCTTCGACCTGCCGGCACGCTTGAGCGAATTCACCCTGCCGGTGCTGGTGCTGACCGGGGATAGCGATAAGATCGTCCCAACGGCGGATTCGGTGCGCCTGGCAGGGGCTCTGCCGAATGCCAGGCTGGTCATCATCCCGCAGGCGGGGCACGTACCCCACGAGGAACAACCGGCCGTGTTCATGCAGGCGGTGGATCTTTTCCTGCAGCAAACATTGAACATAGGACTGTAGATGCTTTACCATTCAAAAAGATTGGGAGATATGCATGTCAAAAATAGCCATTAATACCCCTGCACCGGATTTTGAACTGGTGGATTACAAAGGCAAGCGCGTGCGGCTGTCGGACTTTCGCGGCCGTAATGTTCTGTTGGTTTTCAACCGCGGTTTCATGTGACCTTTCTGCCGCGCGCACATGGCGCAGTTGCGCCAGGACTATGCGGAGTTTGAAAAACGGGAGACGAGCCTGCTCGTTGTTGGACCCGAGGATGGCGCTGCGTTTACCCGTTACTTTGCTGCAAATTCGCTGCCTTTCATTGGCCTGCCGGACCCAACTCACAGTGTGTTGAAGAGTTACGGGCAGGAAATCAACCTGTTCAAATTTGGGCGCATGCCGGCCCAATTGCTGGTGGACAAGGCCGGCGCGGTGCGTTTCATCCATTACGGGCACGATATGACCGACATCCCACAGAATTCTGAAATGCTGGCCTTGATCGATGAAGTGAACCTGGCAGAGTTGCCCATTGCCAACTAAGAGAAGAGAAACCAGTCTTCCTTATAATATCGTCCCCGGCTTTTCAGGATAGCCGGGGACGATTCAATTCCATGATTTAGGGGCTGTTTGTGATCTGTCGTGAGCCAATCAATACGATGAGAAGATACTCCGCTATTGATTAGTAAAATCGAAACTGCCGGTCAGGCCGGTATCGATCACGGTGCTGGCTCCGCCCGGAACACCGATGCGTAATTCGCTATCGTTGGTGAATAGGATACGCGTGCCATCCACCCAGCGCAGGTTTTCAGTGTGGGGGGTATCTGTCAGCCGGACAGCGACGCTGCCAATATGACCGAACCACAGGCTGCGTTTATCGTCCGCCCAGTAAACGAACCCGCTTGAGTCGGGTGCCCACCCAACCAGGCCCCATTGATCAGCCGGATACGAGGAAAACAACTCGTCCCCGATCATAAAACCATTCAGGTGCAGCTCCGAGTCGGTACCATTCGGGCTCAGATAGGCAACATCCAGACCATCCGGCGAAATGCGGGGAGCGTTCTGGAATGCTGGCACTGCAGTGAAGCCAGCCATATCCACCGGGCTCCCAGAGACCGGCACCGACCAGAAAGTGGTGCCCTCGGAAGGATTGCCCAGCGCGTCGTGAGCCGGGATGACTGTACGGAACTCGCTTGAATCGGCAAACCAGACTACTTCGGGGATATAGAACCATTCGCTGTATGTCTGAACCAGGTCAAAGGTTATGGCTTCATGGTAATTGCTGCCATCGGTGTTCATCAGGAAGATGCTGGTTGGCTGAGCCAGGGCGACCAGGGTCCCATTCGGAGAGAAGGTCACCATCCCGCCCAACCCAGCAGCTTCAAGGATGGAAGGAACTGTCCCGCCATCTGCGCTGACCCTCTGCAGATCATAGGCCGGAACGGTGTAGGCTTCCCCGACTGTGGAAGTACCGAAGAATACATTGTTCGAAAGCGGTTCCCATTTGAACCAATGGAGCACGGCTCTGCCCGAGGCAGGGGCAACCAGGCTCGCCAGATAGGCGGTGCTGACAAGCTGCCGCAGGTTGCTTCCATCTTTATTAATGACCCAAAGTTCTTCGCCGCGCAGGAAGGCGACTTGCTGCCCGTCCGGACTGAGGCGGGGCGATGTGTCCGTCCCCGTGCTGGTTAGTTGAGTCAACCCGGAAGCCTCCGTCCACAACCAGAGATCGCCACCTTTACCATACACCACCTGCAGGACAGGCAGTAGAGGCGGGAGCGGCGAGACAACCTCGGGAGTCACGCTGGTTCCTCCGGGTGGCACGCCGGTCGCGCTCACAGCAGGGGGGGTATTTGTAATCCCGGCAGGGGAGATCGCGCCTGGGAGGCTGCATGCCAACATTACCAGTATAAGAATTGATATAAACGGGAATAATTTTTTACCCATTGCTATCTCCTTTATCTTATTATAATAGCATAATCAGGGATTCTAGACCAGAAGAAATTTGTATCTACTCAATAAGTGGGGGAGGATTGGGTGGTGTGCGTGCGGTGGAGCTGCACGCACACCACCGCCCCCAGTTTATTGAGAAGTTTCAGAAATTTGCCCGAGGATAAGATTTTCCCTTTCTGCGGGAAGAGGTTGGATTAAACCTAACAGGGGCGACCTGATGGTCGCCCTTGTTTGAATTTCAGAAGGGGGGAAACTACTTGCGGTTGCGCAGGAAGGTCGGGATGTCCAGATCCTCAGTGTTGAAGGTCTGTGTGCGGAATTCGGTGCCGGTCTGACCGTTCTGTGCATCCACGCTCACGGATTCGAGCTGGCGGTTGGTGATTTTTCCATCCGCGCTGTGGGAAACCGGCTGGACGATGCGGCGTGGCATCCCGGATCGTTCGAATCCAGTGGCTATGACGGTCACGCGGATTTCGTCGGTCATATCCGGGTCGATCACTGCACCGAAGATCAGGTTCACATCCGGGTGAGTGGTTTCGCGGATCATGGCTGCAGCCTGGTTGACCTCGAACAGGGTCAATGAGGGGCCGCCCGTGACATTGAAGAGCACGCCCTTGGCGCCATCGATGGTAATGTCGAGCAGCTGGCTGGAAATAGCCTGCTCGGCAGCCAGGCGGGCGCGATCCTCGCCGGAAGCCTTGCCAACCGCCATCAGGGCAGCGCCGCCTTCAGACATAATGGCGCGCACATCGGCGAAGTCCAGGTTGATCAAGCCGGGCACGGTAATCAGTTCGGAGATGCCCTGGATGCCCTGGCGCAGCACATCGTCAGCCATCTTGAAGGAGTCGTTCAGGCTGGCGCGCTTGTCCATGATCTGGAGCAGGCGGTCATTGGGAATGACGATGAGCGTGTCGGTATGCTCCTTGAGCTTGGCCATCCCGGTTTCGCAGGATTGCATCCGGCGGTTGCCTTCGAAGGTGAACGGGCGGGTGACCACACCAATGGTCAGTGCTCCGACCTCCCGACAAATCTGGGCCACGATCGGGGC
>CAIKOL010000390.1 GCA_903829085.1 uncultured Anaerolineales bacterium
CAATAAAGGGGAAAAAGTGGAGTGTTTTTGGCGGACGAAGCCCGCCAAAAACACTCCACACCCCGGATTTTTGAGAAGACACCTTCTTTTCAATATGGAAATGAGAATGCAAGATACGCAGGCTGTAGATCAGTCAGCACATCCCCCATTCCCAGTTTATTGAAAAGATACAACTGCTTCAATGTCAGGATTTTCCCATATTCGGGAAGGTTTGTCCAGACACAACCCCGCTTACAAGAAACAAAACGGGAATGTTCTAATCCTACTCTCATGCAAACCAGGTTAGTTTTTACCAAGCTTAACTTTGAACTCACAGGCTGGCGCACCAGTAGCCTTGCAAGCGATTTCCTCCACGTCTGCTTCCTGACTTGTTGCCCAGAAAAGCGCGGATTGGATAATCCCCAATGTGACATAACAAATCGGTTCATCAGCTGACTGTCCACATGCAGCGGCTCCAGCTTGATCCACCAGGAGAAAATCAAGATCCATTGAATGGACGGTCGCCACACCCCCGCCATCATATAACCGTTCTGCTACCAGGTCCAGTACGCGCCGTCGCCGCGCCGGTACCGGAAGCCAGTGTAATAACGCAAATTCTGTTTTCTCCAGTAAGTTTGCCCCCATTATGATTCGTCCCCAGACTCTTTGCCCGATCCGTAACAAAATCCCGCGGGCTCCCCGTCCATAAGAAAGGCGCAGAGCCTGTTGGAGTTGAGCATAAAGTTCAGCTCTTTGCCCACTATTGAGGCTGGAAAGGGAATCTTGTTCGATCACCGAAGGGGTTAAGCTAACCATCCCAAGAATGCGCTCTAGATTTTCTCGACCAACTTCCTGAGGCGCAGCCTCGACAAATAACTGTAATAGATAGCTTGAAATGCCCGCTACAACGGATTCTGGGCTCACGTTTTTAGTTCTCCGACCTCAAATCGGCAATATTTATCGCCTTTGGCTATACAATGAGTTTCGATGATTTCGTATTCCTGGTCGGTTGCCCAGCGCACTGCCTCTGCCACCGATCCTGCATAAAGGTGGCAGACTGGCTGGTCGTTGGTACGGCCCAGGCAGATGGCGCAGGTGGATTCGCAATAGGCGATCCTTCCGCTTTCATCCTCCACCCAGGCATCCACCTGTGGGTTGGTCTTTTTCAGAGCATTCACCATGGCATTCAGAACAAATTTAATGCGGCCCTTTTGAGGCATAAGTTTGAGAGCTGCCCCTGCCACGCCCATCAATGCGCCTTGTTCACGTACACCGTACTGAAAGGATGCCTTGCCGATCCGGCGCAGCATCCCCTTCCCGGCGCGCCCATAAAAGGTTTCGATGGCTTCATTAAATTTGGCGTATTCAACTGTCTTGATACCCGGGTTGGTATCGTTGGGCGGAAAATTACCCGCAAAACGCGCCAACCCTACGCTGCGCAAAACCGCATTAAGCCCGTTTTCGCCCATTACTTCCTGCGCAGAAACCAGCGCCTGCCGCACCAGGGCATTGACAATGACAGCCTGTTCCGGGTCAACCATATGATCTCCTCACTACGACACTTGCACCTGGTACACAGCGTAACGCTCTCCGGTTTCACGGAATCCCATCCGCTGGTAAAGCGCCAGGGACGTGGAATTATCACTCTGCGTGTTAACGGTCAGATGAGATATCCCGTGCCTTCCGGCTTGCTGGATAAGGTCCGCTACCAGAGCATATCCCAATCCTTTTCCCTGCTCCGTTGGTCGAACCGCAAGCCTGGCAAGGTGCACCCCGATTGGATTGCGAGTACTGATCTGGTACCCGATCACCTCACCATTCGTCTCGACCAGGGTTGCAAAGAGTGCCTGAGGATAGGCTCGCTCCAACGACGGGAGGGTATTCTGCCAGAGCAGTTCGAACGCCGAAGCATCCACTTCAGCAACAGCCGGCAAGTCAAATGGCATCATCGCCCGGATGGAAATCTCCTGCGGCAACACCACTTGGGCTGGAGACCCACCTTCCCGTTCGAGCATGACAATGGATTGGTGACTGGTAAACCCGCTGGATCGAAGTATGTCATGCAGCCATTCCTGTAAAACGATGGCAGCACCGATGAATTGGCCTTTGTGAGCCAGTTCGCCACTGGCCTTGTCCCACAGCATCTGCCAGGAATCCTGAACAGGAAGCTTGCCAGAGTTTACGAACAGTCTCAGCCAGGCTACTGACGGCGGATCAGGCGGACACCCCAAAGCGGCGACAACTTGGCCCTCGCTTTCGAGGACGAAGAAGGGCGGCGAACCGATCCAATCGATCGGATTGCGCCAGTCTAGGTGGCGGTGAACCTGTGGGCTGAAATGGATCAGATTGGCGATCTGGCGCTGGTCGGTCAGAACAGCCGGGCGCACCTGGAGCTCCATACCGGCCATCATAGTCTGAAGAAAAGGAGCTTTTTCATTAAGCTTTGCTTCGGGGTCGGGTTCTTTACAGCTGCCAGCCCGGATTGCAAGGCTATGATTGCGTCCAGGAATTTTAGGCGGCGCATATAAAGGCTGGAGAGCAATTGCATCACTTCGAAACGCAAATCCCCTTCGCCTGCTTTTTCGAAAGCCTCACCGGCTCTGGTATAAAAATCAATTGCCTCCTTGAGACGCTTGAGAGCTTCCAGGGCTGAAGCTTGATTGGCCAGTGCCATCCCCTGCCGGCGGGTATCATTCATTTCAGCGAAAACCACTTCTGTCCCCTGGGCCGCATCCAAAGCAGCCTGGGCATTCTTATCTCGCAAAAGGGCCACAGACTGGTTATTTTTCATTTCTGCAGACATGGACGCATCACCCGCTTCCAAAAAGCCACAGGCAGCTTCAGCAAAGGCCTGTGCTGCGGCAGGGAAATCCCCATTTTGATAAATGCGTTTGGCCTGGTTTGAAATCTCCTGGGGGGAAAGTTGATTGGCCATATCAGAATGTGATATCCAGTAAATCTTCTGCCACCGAACGCAGTTTATCGGTGGACATACCGCTCAATTTCAATGCCAGCTCCAGGTATGGACGGTTGACCGGCTTGCTGACAAAATTCTGCAATTCGGGCGAAAGCTGCAAAAAATCCTGAATTGCTTTTTGTTGTACCATCCACAAACCGATGGGCCCGGTCTGGTCAAAAAGTAATTCAATCTGCCCCCCCAGCAAGGCGATCAAACCTTCCAATTCAGGTAATGAAATGGGGCGGTCACCCAACTCGTAAACTTTAAGACGTGCAGTCGGGATTCCGGATAACCCTGAGAGGGCTTGCAGCGAGATACTGGCCTGTTCGCGCGCCTGGCGCAGGAGTGCCCCGATCAAGTGCTGGCGAATGTGAACAAATGCGGGCAGGTTCATTGTCTTGGAAAGTGGCTCATCATCCGATGTGGCCTCCTTGCTCCAGAAACGGCGCAGGGGTAGATTCAGGGAATAAGATAGCACTTCCAATTCCGGCAGGGAAGGAGATTTGCGCCCTACCTCCCAAGCGCGGAATATACCGGCAGTCACTCCGGTTATGCTTGCACATTCCGGGATGGTCTTGCGCGCCGCCAGCCGCGCGTCACGGATTAAAACGCCTAATTTCCTTGAACGAAGATTGACCTGGGCTTGAATGCTCATGAGGTTCCCTCACAAATTTTCAGAAAGGCATCCTCTCAATAAACGGCGAAGGGCTATGGGCAGGTTGCTTCGCAACCCGCATACTTCCGCTTCATCCTCTACATATTGAAAGGGCGTCAGACAAGACAGAATCATTATAGCAGAAAGGCGCTCAACAGTTAACGCCGTTGCCGGGTCGTCACCGTGCGGGCTGCCAGGATATCTGCAGCAGTGGCGCCAAAGATCTCCGCTCCCAATTTAAAGCCGGATGCTTCCAGGCGTGGGCCGAACAAGGGGCGAATGCCCGTCGGTTTTACCTGTCCAAGAATTTTTCCTTCTGCATCCAGGCCTGTCTGGTGGAATTTAAATATATCGCTTAAGACCACCACATCGCCTTCCATGCCGGCAACTTCGGTGATGGCGGTTAATTTACGTGTGCCGTCCCGCATGCGTGACATCTGGACAATGACATCCACTGCTGAAGAAATTTGCTGACGGACTATTTTTATTGGCAGGTCCATCCCAGCCATCAACACGAGTGTTTCAAGACGCGAAAGAGCATCACGGGGTGAATTGGCGTGAATTGTCGTCAGGGAGCCATCATGACCGGTATTCATGGCTTGGAGCATGTCCAGGGCTTCTCCCCCGCGGCATTCACCGATGATAATCCGATCAGGTCGCATGCGTAAAGAATTGCGAACCAATTCGCGAATACTCACTACGCCACGTCCCTCCACATCGGCTAACTTGGTTTCCAGGCGAACAACATGGTCCTGTTGAAGTTGTAATTCGGCTGCATCCTCAATTGTGACGATTCGCTCCTCTTCCGGGATAAAACTGGACAGCACATTAAGAAAGGTGGTCTTCCCAGATCCGGTACCACCGGAAATAATAATATTCAGACGACCAAGAACGCAAGCCCGCAGAAAATCCGCCATCCCTTGAGTCAACGAATTGAATTCGATCAATTGCCCCATTGATAATTTTTCTTTACGGAATTTTCGAATCGTTACAGAAGCGCCATCCACTGCACATGGTGGAACAACAGCGTTGACCCGCGAACCGTCCGGAAGGCGGGCATCCACCATGGGACTATCAGAGTCAATATGGCGGCCCAATGGCAGGACAATCCGGTCAATTATTTTCAAGATATGAGGGTTGTCCTCAAAAACAACCTTTGTCCGTTCTAGGCGCCCGTTCTTTTCAACATAAACTTTTCTGGGCCCGTTTACCATGATTTCGGTTATCTCCGGATCATCGAGTAGTACTTGGAGCGGGCCATAACCGGTGATTTCATCTAGGGTATCCTGGAGAAGGCGATTGCGGATCGAATCGGATAGGATTAATTTTGTCCTTACCAGTACTTCTGCCAGGTGTTCCTGGATGGCTTGCTTGCGCTTTTCTGGTGTGAGGTTAACCGCCCCAATATCCTGCGTGACTGTCGCGATAAGATACTCGCGCAATTTTGAATAATCCGGTGTATGCATACCGGTAGAGGCATTCAAACCTTCAGCGGTCATTCTGCGTCTTCCTTGGAAGAATCTGTAAATTCGTTATCAGGCATTACCCAAATAATTTCATCACGCTGCAGTGCCAGGAAATCGGCGCGCTGCAGTACCTGCCCATCTGGCGAACAGATGATGGCTTCGGTGATTGCGATAAATCTTTCCGGAAGATCCAACTCGTCCTTAAGACGCCGGTCCTGACAAACATGGACAATTCCAAGAATGCGGTGGGTGATGGTCTGGACTATGACATGAACAGGAACCTTGGAAATAAAATCCGTGAAAAACTTTCCGTTATCGTCGAATTCAATGGTCATGCGATCCTCCAGAGGGTTGCCGATGCTCCCGTCGTTTTCCCC
Organism: uncultured Anaerolineales bacterium; assembly: GCA_903829085.1. Lineage (GTDB taxonomy): Bacteria > Chloroflexota > Anaerolineae > Anaerolineales > Villigracilaceae > UBA877. The sequence goes on from CAIKOL010000390.1 coordinate 5,437, forward strand.
TTAGCCATGCGACTTTTTGCCCAATTCGGCAATTTGGTGCGCAGCCTGTTTGATGGTGAAAGTGGACGAATCATTTGGGAATTTGATCATGACAGGTTCATGACGGTTATTGGCTATCGTAAAATTACCACTCATGTATGGCATGGTCAGGCGGATTTGCGTGCCAGTCATTTGCTCAAATTCGGTCTTCGTCAAACCTTCCAAACCTACCGCCCGGTTCTGTAGAGAATATAAACGTCTCGGATCGATGCCTTGATTCTTTAGATACTCCCAGACAGTTTGGGTCAGGATGGCAGATGCCAGGTCGGTGCCCACGATGAGAACAACTGCATCTGCTTTCTGGATGATCGGCAGGCTGATACGCGAAAGAGCGCGGCCCAAATCGACAAAGATGAAATC
>CAIKOL010000391.1 GCA_903829085.1 uncultured Anaerolineales bacterium
CCGCCGGTAGCCTTGGTGGCGGTATCGAGGGAGTTCGCGGCTGCGAGGGTACTGAAATCTACGCCAGCGACTAACTGCGCGTAGATGTTCTGGGCAGCGGCTTGGTCTGCGACAAGAATGAAACGGGCCCAGATCTGGTCCTGCTCATGAGCCACATTGGCAGTAACGATGTCTTCAACGCGCTTCCTGTACAGGTTACTTTCAAAGTAAATCTTGCGGAAGTCAGTCTCGGTCATTCCCAACTTGGAGTAATAAGCCAGCCCTTTTTGATAGCTGCTTTGGAAACCATCCAGCGTATAGGGTGTGGCGGTGGGAGTGAGGCTTGGAACAGGCGTAATCGTGGCAGTAGGCGTCACACTCGGAATGGTGGTTGCCGTAGGAGCGGGCCCAAGGGTTTGGGTTGGAGCCAGAGTAGCAGACGGGACCAATGTAATAGTAGGGGTGGGCGTGAATAAAGCAATCTGGGTTGTCGAAAAGGTTGGGTACACAAGTGGCATTCCGGTGGGGGTGGGAGTGGGTGTCCCGTCCGGGAAATAGCCATAGGCATCCTGGATGGCTTTCTCAATATCTGCAGCTGTAACGACGATCCCGTTGGCCTTGGCATATTGTCGGATGAGCAGGTCATTGGTCATATCTCCAACCACCTGTTGACCGATCAGGCTGGGGGTAGCCAATTGTGTTTCAATCTGGTTCAGAGTTTGAGATAAGCTTGCGTCAGTCGACGGGTCAATCCCAAACATCTGGGCGAACTGATAATATTGCATGTATTGGTCAACATATTGTTGACGGGAGATCCGGACCCGCACCTGGAATTCGTGCATGGTATCGGAATCACCATTGACACTGACAACCGGTTGACGAGCCTTCAGAACGGTTTCGTTCAGAATCCCATAGCCGATGATCCCAACGATGATGACTACCAAAGCGATAGCAATTGAGGTGATGATGCGCGTCTGGCGGCGTTCACGTTCCAGGCGAGCCAGGTGTTTCTTGGATACAATCTTGGTGGGCTTAGCTTTTGCCATAAATGCCTCACACGTAATAATGTCATTGCAGGCATCAGGCTGTTACCAGCAGATCCGCCGCAATGACATGCGTATAGTCGTTTAAAGGCATGGAATTGTTCCATGCCTATTCACGAGAATGAAATGATTAGCGGTCGTCGCGTTCGTTGCCAGCAAAAGGAAGCAGGGCGAGGTGACGGGCGCGCTTGATGGCTGTAGCCAGGACGCGCTGATGTTTTGCACAAGTACCGGTCTGGCGCCGTGGGCGGATTTTACCTTCTTCCGTAACCAGGCGGCGCAGAACATCCGACTGTTTGTAGTCAATGGTCAGGTGTTTATCGGCACAGAACTGGCAGACCTTGGGGCGGGCAAAATAACGGCGTTCGCCGCCCTGATCCATATCGTTTTCGTTGCGAGGTTCACGTTCCATAAGGACTTTAACTCCAATTTGTCCTGAGCAGTGACGATCGATATTGTCTTAATAAATATCGTCGCTGCTTGTAAAAAGGTTAGAAGGGGAATTCGTCTTCCCCGGAATGACCTTCTGAATCTTCCGAGACGACAGGTTCTTCACCAGACGGGGCGTGGCTGTTTGCCTCGCGTCGTTCACCGAGCATCATCATTTCATTGGCGACGATCTCGACGGTGGAGTGCTTGACGCCTTCTTTATCTTCCCAGTGTCGGGTTTGCAGGCGGCCTTCGACGTAGACTTGTTGACCTTTTGTCAGGTATTGTTTGCATATTTCGGCCAGGTTGCCCCAGGTGACGACGTTAAACCACTCTGTTTCGGAATGACGTTCGCCGTCGGCGGTGTTCCAGGAACGACTGGTGGCAACCGTGAAAGTGGTTACCGGACGACCTGAAGGGGTGTAACGCATTTCAGGGTCGCGTCCCAAATGACCGATCACCATGACTTTGTTCAATCCACGACTCATCGCGACCTCCTTACTCAAAAAGCAAAAGGTGATTCCCGACGATGGTACTAATTATTCAACAGCAGTGATCATGTGGCGCAGGATCGGCTCCAGGAAACGCAAATTCTGTTCCATGGTAGTAGTAGCGGTGGGTTCGAGACTGAGATTGAACAAGACATACTGACCTTCACGATGCTTCTTGATGGTGTAAGCCAGACGTTTGCGGCCCCAAATCTCGACCTTGTCCACGCTGCCGCCGGTCTCAACAACCCAACCCTTAACCTTTTCAACGACGCCGTTAAACGCGGCCTCGTCCAGGTCGGGATGGACGATACAGACTAGCTCATAGTGACGCATAGGGAAAACCTCCTTTCCTCGGGATATGCTCCCGGACATTCACCGTGGGTGAGCCGGGGGCGGAAGGCAAGCCGCGGGGGCGGCTTGAACGGGGTGTATTGTAAGCGAAAAGGGCGGATTTGGCGAGGCCTTATTTTATATAAATCGGATTACTAAAGATCCAGCCGCGCAGCTTTCCTAGGAAGTGTTTATAGGCTTCGATCCGGTAAACCCCCGTTTCAACGGTGATATGAGCAAGGACCTCACCGTGAACGGTCTTGATCACTCTGCCATTCTTGACCAGCCGGATTTCTCCGGTGGAAGGAAGCCTGGCTTGAAGGGTAACAGCGCCAACGAGGGTGGTTTCATCCCCCATGTTGGCTGTACCGTCTTTGCCCTGGGCAGAGAAGTGGAAGCCGCGCGTCGGAGCCGGGAGGTCGTACCCGATAAAACAATGACCGGCAGCCAGAGCATCCAGGATCATTTTGCGGTCACTGACCAAATCACCGGTAAGCGGTGTGGGCACAAGCGTATGGGTATTAATCGTGGAGAAATGGTACTCGTACGGGAAGATGACCTTATGCAAAGGCCCAAGTGACAAATGCTGGGCATGGGCGTCCGAGCCTCCGACAGCCACCAAGCGCTGGCCTTTAGCGGTCAGTTCGTCCCAGCGACGCAGAGTCTCTGGCAACGGCCCATGAGGGATGAAATCTGGGAACAATGCATAGGCTACCGCCTGCCATTTTCCTTTTGCCACCGATTTAATTTCACTAAAACCGTTCCAGAGCTCGATCCCGGTAAAGCCTGTGACTTCCCAGCTCACCCAGGAAATATCGGTCTCGTGGAAGGCTGGCAAGGCAGCATCTGACGGATGGGCGATGAAGCAGATGCCGCCAGCGAGGCGCACTGCATCTACCAGGGATTGAGGATCATCAGCCAGGGAAGCCAACTCGCGGTTTGCGCCAAATACGAGCAGGTGATTCTTTTGAGGCTCGCGGTCCTGGTCATGGATTTCCTCGCCTACCAACAGGAGAACCCGTTTTTTCCCATCCCGATAATATGCGTTCATCCCCTCCACCAGAATGTTGTGATCGGTAACAAGCAGCACATCCACACCTGTTTTCAGGGCAGCTTGCCCCAGATCTGCATGGGTGCCAGATCCATCAGAAAAGGTGGTATGCATATGCAAATTGATGGTTAACTCGTGCATAGGAATCCTTTTTCGAATCTATTCAAAAGGAGGATTGGGCAGTATGAGCTTTTGTTCCCCCAAAGTATACCCCATCAATCCACACCCCAGACAATTGCGATGCATATCAAGGTTGCTTTTTATGGGTAAGTTACCCGCACCACGCCAAAGCTGTCGCATCCGGCAGAAGAGCCGGAAAACACGTATGGCTCACTCTTGCTCCAGGCGGCGTATTTTTCCAACACATTATTGAAGCTGGCCTCGGCGGCCGGAGTGTTCCATCCAAGAATGGCCACCGTGCCCCCTGCACCGCCGCCAGTGATCTTTGCTCCGAGCAGATCGTGATCTTTTTCCTCCCGCACCATTTCGACGATCCTGTCAGTGGCTTCCGAGCCCAGACCGCATTGGCTATAGCCAAGATGCGCCAGGTACATCAGCTCACCCAGTAGGGAACCGGTGAGCGTGTCGAGCAATTCGGATGGCCGAGAGATCAAACTAAAGAAGCTTTGCACGCGCCAGTTTTCCTCCACTGCATAACGGGTGGCGGCGCGCACAGGGTAGGTTATTTCTGCACGGACCGGAGTGAAGGGGTCCAAATGAGTGGCGAATAAGCCATTGAACTCAGCACCGGTCATGCTTTCAGGTAACCTGGATTCATACCGGGTGTGAAATTGGGAAGGGGAGACGTTTGCCAGGTAACCGTTCCACCTGGATTCGATCCAACGAGGCAAAGCTCCACTTTCATCCAATATAGGATCCAACTTTTCAAAATCACAAAGGAAGCGGTAGCCCATAAAAGTGGCTGCACGGGCGGATTCATACTCAATTCCTGCCACGGAATGACGCACTCCGGAGTCGATTCCCCACAAGCGAAGCGTTTCCGGAAGTTTTACCAGCGGTTTTGGTTGGCAAGGCTGGCAAAGCATGGGAACGAAAAAGCCTTCGTTGCCCATCACCACTGATAACTGGTCCATGATGCCACAGGCGGATTGGGTCAGGGCAATTTCGACCCATTGGGTCCATTCTGCAAGTTTCACACCTTTAACCTGGATGCCAACCATTTCTGCCAAGGCTTTCATCGGAGCAACTTCCAAGGCGGCGGAAGAGCTGACCCCCTTGCCGAGTGGCACATCTGATTCGAGGTACAAAGAGAAACCGTTTTTCACTTTCTCCGGAAATTCCTTGATCAAGAAGTACAGATCGCCGAGAATATAAGCACACCACGAACTCCTGGGATCCTGATTGATCCAATCCCGAACGACTTCAAGAGGTTTGGCCCGGCCGTTTTCCAGCAGATCCTCCAGGGAAAACTCAATATGATCGTTCCATCCGATCGCCTTAACTGCTGGATTATAAAAGTGCACGCAGCGATCGGAGCGGGGCTGGACGGCTACCAAGGTAGCCTCCCGTATCGTAGTCTCGAAAACCAGACCACCGGTGTAGTCATCGTTGCCGCCCATCAGGTCCAACCTTCCGGGAGTGCGATTAATCAATATCTCCCGGTCTTTTTGGAAATATCCCGTTTCGACCAATTTTCGGATACCCAGGTCAAATTTTGCCAGGTCGGGATACTGTCCCGCCAATTGCTTGAATGCTTGATCCATTTAGTATTACTCCAGGGAGGAATTTGATTTGATGTATGAAAGGCCGGAATACAGCAGAAAGAGCTTATTAATAGTAACAGATATAAAACAAATAGTCAAACATAACAAAACGAAACAATAAACATTGACATACGAAACAAGCAGAGTATAATACGGGCATTGAGAGGCTGCGTTATGTCGGTAAAACAGAGAAAAACAGGCCACAATTCTGATTGGTTGGGTTTTGTCCCGTTCCTTCTTTTTTGCCTGGCATTCGAGATCATACCGATCATTTTCCTGTTGAGAGGCAGCTTCATTGAAAAAACAACGCATTTGTTCACCCTCCAGCATTATGTGGATCTGCAACGTCCCATATTTGTCAATTCGTTTGTGAACAGTATCAAACTTTCAGGACTGACGGCCATCATTGGCGTGGTCCTGGGCACTTTCATTGGATATGCCATTTATCGCTGGCCTTCGGAACGTGTGCGTGAGATTCTGATCACGCTTTCCGATGTAACCACCAACTTCGCTGGTGTTCCGCTGGCATTTGCTTTTGTGGTAATCCTGGGGATGAATGGGGTTATCACACAATTCTTACTGCGATACTTCCAGTACCATCTCTATCCAAAATTCAGTATTTACTCCTTCTCCGGGCTGATCCTGGCATATGTGTATTTTCAACTTCCTTTGATGGTCCTGCTGATCCTGCCGGCTTTTGCTGGCATTAAGAAAGAATGGCAGGAATCGGCCCAGAGCCTGGGAGCGGATACATTCCGTTTCTGGTGGCGGATTGGCATCCCGGTTTTGATGCCTTCGCTGATCGCAGGGCTGACGCTCCTGTTCGCGAATGCTTTTGGCGCCTATGCCACTGCGTACACCCTGGTAGAGTCCAAGTTATCGCTGGTGACGCTCCAGATTGGATACATGATTGCTGGTGAAGTGCGCCAAGACCAAGGGGTGGGCATGGCAATGGCAATTGTGTCATTAATTATCATGGGGTTAAGCATCGGGATATACCAGGCGGCCACCTTGCGCGCCCGGCGTTGGTCGAAATCCTAGCATGATTATTCTGGAAATCAGGTAACGAACAGTGGCGAAAAGTCAATCCACCCAAACTCATGGTTCCAGTAAAAAGGTTCGTCCGGCCGGTTGGCAGATATTCATGGTCGCTTTTTTCCTTTTCTACATGCTGGTACCGATCATCTCCACTTATGCCTTTTCGGTTGCCACACGCTGGGATCGAACGATACTGCCCGAGGGCTACACCCTAGAGTTCTATCAAAGGGCATTTAGCGCCTCTTACTTTACAATCACACTGCGTAACTCATTAATCCTCTCCCTATCGACCGTCCTGGTCAGCATGCTAGTGATCATACCTACGGTCTACTGGGTGCATACCCGCCTTGTGGGTGCCAAGCCTTTACTGGATGTCTTAATGATCCTGCCTTTTGGGATCCCTATGGTAGTGCTGGCCCTGGCTCTGGTTCAGGTCTACAATTTCCCCCCGATGGCCCGTTCCCCATTCCTGTTGATTGGAGCGGTGGTCATCTATTCCATGCCGTTTATGTATCGGCCAATCTCGAACGCGATCCAGGCTGTTGATGCCAATGTGCTGACCGAAGCGGGTCAGAGCCTGGGAGCGAACATATTCCAAGTCCTATACAGAATCATCATTCCCAATATCCTGCCCGGGATCTTGAGCGGCAGCTTGTTGGTATTCTCAACAGTTTTTGCAGAATATACCCTCACCTCTCTGATCGTCGGTGCCAGGTTTAAAACTTTCCCACTTTTACTGGTTGAATTTACCCGCATTAATGGGAATGTCGCTTCGGCTTTTTCGGTGATCTCCTTCACCATAGCCTGGCTGGTTTCGATCCTGATCCTGTGGGTGGGGAGTATGGGACATACTTCCAAAGCAAAAACGATTTGAACTCGGTAGATAAGGATACAACGATGGCCTATCTGGAATTGAAGAACGTCAATAAATATTATGCCGGGGTCGCGGCGGTTCACGATTTCAACCTGGATATCGAGAAAGGCTCACTTGTTTCTTTCCTGGGGCCATCGGGATGTGGAAAGACCACCACGTTGCGAATGATCGCCGGTTTCGAACAACTCGACAGTGGAACGATCCGCCTGGATGGGACTGATATCGTACCTGTGCCGCCCAACCGGCGTGACATTGGCATGGTTTTCCAGTCTTATGCCCTGTTTCCCAATATGACTGTACGGGAAAATGTTGCTTTCGGTCTGCAAATGAAAAAGACTCCCAAAGCCAAGATTAATCAACAAGTGGATACTGTCCTTGAAATGGTTCGCTTGCAGGATACGGCCAAACGGTTCCCCCATCAGCTCTCAGGGGGACAGCAACAACGCATTGCCCTGGCGCGTGCCCTGGCTGTTGAGCCACGCGTTCTACTCCTGGATGAACCTCTTTCCGCATTGGATGCTGAAGTAAGGGTGGTCTTGCGCGGTGAGATCCGGCGGATCCAGTCTGAACTGGCCATAACAACTATTTATGTCACTCATGACCAGGAAGAAGCCCTGTCCATTTCGGACAAGGTGGTGGTAATGAATAAAGGGCTTATTGAACAGGTTGGCGCACCGGAGGAAATTTACCGGGCACCCAATACACGCTTTGTCGCCACGTTTATTGGTACAGCCAACCAGTTCTTAGGAAAAATATCCGGTAAGAATCTGGTTGTTTGTAATAATGTTGAGCTGAGTACGAGCAGCCTGGCAGGTTTTAATTCCGACCAATCGGTGGTGGTGCTGGTCCGACCGGAGAACATCCAGGTGCAAGCTGAACAGTCCCGCCAAAAAGGCTGGAACAGCGTAGCTGGTAAAGTAGAAACGATCACATTTCACGGCGCGATCACACGTCTGGGTGTCAATGTAAATGGCCAGAGGGTTGTGGCTGATATCACGGTCGCCAACACTCAACCGGTTTCTTTAAATCAAAGCCTCTGGCTGCAGTTCCCACCAGAGGCTTGCCAGGTGATGGCTGTAGAAGAATGATTTTTATCAACTCGCACGAGATTGTTCTGGATAAACAAGAGAGGCTGGAAGCCTGGACCTCTTACGACCGCGTTATTCGTCTGGCGATGAACTTCATTAAGAATTGTCCGGTCGATCCAGCCAACGGTTTGCCCTGGTATTTGCAGTACTCCTGTTTCTGGACCGATCCCTTGCGCCCGACAATCTGGCCGGATAACCCAGCCGGGAAATTCGCCTGGGCAGTGACAACCTTGAACAAATACTACCCGTATTCCGGGGATGCCAGTCATATCCAGATCGTACGAGCTATGCTTGACAGAATGTGGGATTATCGTACACCCAGCCATTATGCCTGGCCTGATGTCCCATATGCGTCTGCACATCCTGGAACAGGCAATTACTTTGGCGCCCGGGCCGACGGTGAATATGGCACCGAGCCGGATAAGATTGCGCAAGTTGCGAAGGCCAGCATTGATTTTTATGAACTTACCGGCGAGAGAAAATATTTAGAAATTGGTTCCAGGTGCGCAGAAGTGCTGGCACAGAAAATCCGTCCAGGTGATGAGTCCCATTCGCCGTGGCCCTTCCGAATATCCGTCCGTGATGGAGACCTGATTGAGGAATATACATCCCACTGTATTCCGGCTGTCCAGCTTTTCGATCAGCTTAACCGGCTGGGCGTGGGTAATTACCGAGGAATTCGTGACCAGGTCTGGGAATGGATCGAACGATATCCCTTAAAGAACAATATCTGGAAAGGACATTTTGAAGATATCCGCCTGGACCCCGGAAATGAGAATCGTGACCAGGTTTCAGCATTGGAAACTGCCCGCTACATCCTGCAAAACACAGATCGGTTTCCAGACTGGAAGAAACAGGTTAAAGGACTGATAGATTGGGTCAAGGACTTGCTGGGGGGGCGACCTTTCTATACAGCTATTCCGATCCATGAGCAGAAATTTTGTTTCTTTCCAATGGGAAGCCATACAGCCCGTTTTGCCTGTCTGTCGGCGCTTTATGCAGAAAAGACCGGGGATCTAGATTACCGGGAACAAGCCATTCGCTCTTATAACTGGGCCAGCTATATGGCGAGCGACGATGGTACCGTGACCGTCGGAGTGGATAGACCAGATTACTATAATCAATGTTGGTTCACGGATGGCTATTTCGATTTTGTACCGCATTTCATCGATGGAATGGCGAGCTTCCCCGAAATGGCTCCAGGCGACAGCGACCATATACTCAGATCATCCGCGATTGTTCAGGATATCTCATATGAACCTTACCAGATTTCCTATCGTACGGCGGGTTCCGATGGAATCCAGAAATTCCGCCTCACTTTCCAGCCTATACAAATCCTGGCAGGTGGCAAGCAGCTAGCACAACAAAAGACACTGGGCACAGAACCGGGATGGGTTTTTGATCCAACCCTAAATGCGCTGGTAATCCAGCCAGGTTCACGGGAAGTGCTTCTGAAAGGTCGTTGAGTTGTTGGCTTTCCAGCGGATAAAGTTATCCGCGCCAATGACCGAGCGTTTGAACTGATGAAATTGGATTAAGGAGGTGATACCAGCAATAAGACATTAGGATTCGATATTACCTGATCGTACCTATCCACCGGTGAATTCCAGACCGGAAAATCAAAACTAGGAGAGAAGAAATGTCAAAAAAGTTGTATCCATTTGTCGGGTTGGTGATGGCTTTGGTGCTTGGTTTATCTGCCTGTGCACCTGTTGCGACCTCCACACCTACATCTGTACCTGTACCTGTTGTTCCGACCACTGTCGCGCCGACTGTTGTAGTCCCCACGCTTGATGCGATGACTCAATTGATGACAGCCGCCCGGGCTGAAGGCAAGCTTGTGACATACGGCATGCCGAATGACTGGGTGAACTATGGCGGCCTCTTCAATGTCTATTCAGCCCTGTATGGCATCGCCCATGAGGACACGGATATGGACAGCGGCACAATCATATCCACCCTGGAAGCCGAGAAGGCATCTCCCGTGGCGGACACCACCGACCTGGGACTGAATTTCGCCAAGCTGGTGGAAGATGAAGGCCTGTCCCAACCGTACATGAACTCCAATTGGTCAGACATCCCCGACTATGCCAAGGATCCGCAGGGTCGCTGGTCGGCTGCATATTACGGTGTGATCGCCTTCCTGGTCAATGCTGACACGGTCACCAACGTTCCGCAAACCTGGGAAGACCTGCTCAAGCCCGAGTATGCCAATACGGTTTGCATGAAAAACCCAGGTTCATCTGCAACAGCCCAGATGATCGTCCTGGCGGCCGCATTTGCCCATGGTGGCAATGAGACCAATGTTCAGCCCGGCTTGGATTTCTTCAAGAAGATGATTGATGGTGGCATCCTGAATGGTGTCTCTCCGTCGGTCGCCAACATCCAGAAGGGCGAATGCCCGATCTCGATCCAATGGGATTTTGATGCATTGAGCAACAAGTACCAGAACCCGGATTTGAACCTGCAAGTGGTCATCCCCTCCGACGGCAGCGTTGCCGGGATGTACATCCAGTTTGTCACTGCAGGTGCACCGCATGCCAATGCAGCCAAGCTTATGCTGGAATTCGAATATTCCGACCAAGGTCAGATGGAATATGCCATGGGCTTTGTGCATCCCATTCGTGCCAATGTTCAGCTCCCGGCTGACCTGCTGGCAAAATTCCCGCCGGCCTCAGCCTACAGCGCAGTAAGTTTCCCCAAGAATTATGCTGCCCTCGACGCGGCGAGCGCTGCGATTGCAGATGGTTGGGCTGTGATTCACCCATAAACATCCAAATCGTTAATTTCTGGGATGGAGCAGGCTTGCCTGCTCCATCCCACCCTAAAAGTGTTGACCTCGTTTAAGTCCGTATTTATTTTGGCGTATCGTATTACTACGTAGATGAGAAGAGGGTGTGCAGGCAGAAATACCGTATGCACACTCCTATTCCGTGTCCATTGAAAAGATACTTCGTGGCCTTGTTCTAATTTATTAGCACGAGAGAGATTAAAACATATAGAGGAGTACATCATGCCAGTAACAGGTGAGTCAATCCGATTTTCCAGGTTGTTTTCAGAAGGTAAGAATGCGGTCGTTGTAGCAGTGGACCATGGGCTTTATTTTGGCCCATTGCAGGGCATGATCGACCTGCCTTCGGTCATTGAAAGGGTTGCGGGGGCAGATGCAATCTTGATGGCGCCCGGATCCCCAGCTCATTGCCAGTCAGTCTTCTCGAAGCGAGGCGCCCCGGCTTGCATTATCCGTCTGAACTGGGGATCCAATTATGCGGCCATGTGGAAGTACAAACACTCCCATAGTGTTCCCATGCTTTCCGTTGCTGATGCTGTAGCCCAAGGCGCGGACCTGGTGATTGGCAGCCTGAGTTTGAAGAACCCGGATGAGGCTGAAGATGCCCACAATGTGGAAGTTTTTTCCAATTGCGTAACCCAGGCGCATGCCCTCGGTATCCCATTGATCGGCGAAGTCTATCCGACTGGCGGGGACGATTACCAGCCTGAAGATCTGCAAGATGAGATCTATATCGGATGCCGCATCATTGCCGAGCTGGGGGCTGACCTGGTCAAGACCTTCTATACTGGCAAGCGTTTTAACGAGATCACTGCTGCCACGCCTGTCCCCATCCTGGCCCTGGGCGCCAAAAAGCTTCCCAAGGAAAGCGACGCCCTCAAACTGGCGGCCATTTCGGTTGAAGCAGGTGCGCGCGGTATTGTATATGGCCGGAACGTCATCCAGTCCAAGGACCCCAACCGCCTGCTGGAGGCTTTGAAGGAAGTAGTCAAGGAATTCCAGGCTCCCGATAAAGTGGCTGCCAAGTATAAACTGGATTAGGATGGAGATCCTTCTCGCAATTGATGTAGGAACCACATCAGTAAAAGCCGGCCTATTTTCTCCGGACGGCATTTGCCTGGGTGTGGGTCGACAGGAATATCAACTTGAAACCCCGGCAGCTGACCGTGCCCAGCTCGACCCTGAAGTGTACTGGCAAGCCTGCTTGAACACTGTTCGGGCAGCAATCGGGCAATCTGGAGCGAAGCCTGATCAAGTTAAGGCAGTGGCCGTTTCCAGCCAGGGCGAGACTACTATTACGCTGGATGCACAGGGAAAAGTGATCTATCCGGCCCTGGTCTGGCTGGATAACCGCGCCACGGACCAGGCGGTTTTCCTTGCAGAACAGTTCGGCAGGGAAGTTTATTCCCGCACCGGCATCCCCGAGATCGTTGCCACTTGGCCAGCCTGTAAGATCCTTTGGATTCGCCAGAACGAGCCGGAGGTTTTCGAACGCGCCAATAAATTTCTGCTGGTACAGGATTACCTCATTTACCGCCTCACTGGACGGATCGTCACAGACGGTTCGATCTCCTGCACCACCCTGAACTATGACCTGATCAATAATGCCTGGTGGTCGGATGTACAGGAAGCGATAGGCATTCGAACCACCCAACTGCCTGAAATTGTCCAGCCGGGCACCAATGTGGGCAAGCTCACAACGGAAGCAGCCCGCCTGCTCGGGCTGACGACCGGGACCTTTGTTGTCACAGGGGGTATGGACCAGTCAGTAGGCGCTATTGGGGCAGGTAATTTCAGGCCCGGGATGGTATCCGAAACGACCGGCGCGGCGCTGGCCATCCAGGCCACCATCTCAAATCCGATGATTGATCAATCCAAAGTAGTTCCGGTCTATTATCACAGCGCTCCGGGGCAGTACTTGTTTGTCCCGGTATGCCCGACCGCCGGGATGGCGTTAAAGTGGTTGCGGGATTCTTTTTTTCAAGATGAGATCCGATCGGCTGAGGCGGGGAAAGAGGATGCCTACGACAGTTTGACTGCCCTGGCCGGGTCTATTCCACCCGGGTCAGACGGATTGGTCATGCTGCCCCACCTGATGGGCGCCTTCAGCCCGGAACCCAGCCTGCAGGCGCGTGGCTCGTTCACCGGTTTTACCCTCAGCCACACCCGTGGTCATTTTGTGCGAGCCTTGCTGGAAGGGGTGGCGTTCATGCTGCGACGCAACCTGGAAACCATTGAACGGACCGGCATACAGTTCCAGGAAATCCGCTCCACTGGCGGAGGTGCACGCAGCCGTCTGTGGAACCAGATTAAGGCGGATGTCTGCAACCGCACGGTTGTGACCCTGGCAAATGAGGAAACGGGCTTGCTGGGAGATGCCATTCTGGCAGGCGTTGCCAGCGGGATATTTCAATCCATTGAAGATGGCTGTAATGTCATGGTGAAGGTTAAAGAAAGTCTCCCGCCGGGTGCAGAAGCAGAAGCATATTCAGAACCTTATCGCCGGTATTGCGAATTGGACCGGCAGCTATTTGATTATTTCAAGCTCGCTTATTCCTAAGAAATCCGAAGAGTGAAAGGAAGGTAAAGATGGTGACAAAATCCAAAGTTGGTGTACTGGTAATGGCCTTACTTGAAGACGATTACAATAAGACTGCCCATATCCGGCCAATGGCTCAGAAAGTAGCCGATAAGATTGGGGCGATCATCGGAAAATATGCTGAAGTGGTCTGCCCGCCGTTGGTGGAGGAAGAATATCAGGCCGAAGCCGCTGCGCAAATGTTCAATGCCGCGGGTGTGGACCTGATCATTGCTGTTGAAGTAGCCTATACCAAAGGTGCGGTACCCACCCGCTGTTTCCTGAGCACAACTGCCCCTGTACTGGTTTGGAATGCCCAGCAGATCGAGTTTCTGCCAGAGGAGGCTGATTTCGATCTGATCATGCTTAATTCGGGCATGGCTGGCATTCCGGAAATGACCTCCGCCTTATTACGCTTGGGCCGTCCATTCTGGATGGTCAGTTCGATGATGGATGACCCCGAAGGACACAAGCAGTTGGCTGAGTACATCGCCACGGCCGGAGTCATCCGCAGACTGAAGTCTGCTCGTATTGCGGTCTTCGGGCACGCTTTCGAAGGCATGACTGACTTGATGATAGATCAGCTCAGCCTGCGACAGTTTGTCGGCCCGATATGCTGGCCGATGGAGCCTGAGAAAGTTTCAGTTGCCATGAGCCAGATTCCAGACGACGATGTGAAATCGCTGGTTCTGAAAGAATCAAATCGTTACAAGATCGAAATGGACGCGATCCAGTTCGAGCGCTCCTGCCGCCTGGCACTGGCACTCGAAAAGGTAACCCGAGACGGAAAATTCGACGCAGTGGCTTCCTTTGACCAGGTCTGGCTGACCGATGAACGGGTTGGGATCATCCCGGCTTACGCAACCGGTCGCCTATGTGAAATAGGCATCCCGTGCTCCACGGAGGCAGACCTTACCACGGTAACTGCCATGCTTATCTTGCAAGAGCTGGCGGGGAAGTCCACCTTCTTGGAGAACTACGTGATCGATTACAAACAGGACGCCATGATCCTGTCACATGATGGACACGGCAACCCTGCCCTGGCTGCCAAGCCGGCAGACGTCACCCTCAAGCAGAGTATTTACTACAAAGGAGTGAACGGTTTCGGCGCCAGTTTTGAGTATGCTTACGCACCCGGGCCGGTAACCAACCTGGCTCTGGTCAATGTGGGCGGACGTTGGCGCCTCACTATCTCCGAGGGCGAGTCGATCGCCATCAAACCCCGCCCGGTAGCCGCTCCCCAGATGTTATTCAAACCCAAGAACCTCAAAATAAAGGATTGGTGTGATGCCTGGTGTAAAGCCGGTTCGCCGCATCACATGGCATTGGCATATGGACACCTGTCCAAGCAGATCAAGATCTATGCGGAAATGCAAGGTCTGGAAGTGTTTGAGATCTAATAAAGTATTCGGCAGGGCTGTGTCCTGAAAAACAAGTTGATTGCAGGAAATATGTTGATGGAGTATTAAGCCATGGAAGATTTGAGTGCTGCTGAACGAAGGTCACAAATTGCCCAAATGGTGCTGGAGAAGGGTAAAGTGCTGGTCGCCAGCCTGGTTGAGCAGTTCCAGGTGACTGAAACTTCCATCCGCCGCGATTTGACCCTGTTGGAAGCCAGCAACCGTCTGAAACGGATCCATGGCGGAGCCATCCCCATCCCAGGCAGTTCACGCACCGATTCGTTCGATGAAAAAAAACAATTGCACATCAAAGCCAAGGAACTGATCGGCAAAGTGGCAGCAGATTTGATCAAGCCAAAGGATATCCTGCTGTTGGATTCAGGAACCACCACCCTGCAGGTCATTCGCCATGTTCCAACGGACCTGCGCAGCAGCAACAGAATCACCCTGGTCACCAACTCTCAACCGATCGCACAGGAGGTGCTTACATGGCCATCTCCAAACCTGACGATCCTGGGTGGTTTATACCTGCCCGATTACCAGGCCACGGTTGGCCCCCAGACGCTGACCCAGTTGCAGGAATTGACCGCCGACAAGGTCTTCCTGGGAACGGACGGCCTGACCCTGGGGAGCGGTGCCACTACCGCCAACATTTTTATGGCAGAAGTGGATCGGATCATGGTTGAACGCTCCCGCCAGGTGATCCTGGTGACAGATAGCAGCAAAATCGGACGGGTTGGTTTTGTCCCGGTGAAACCTGTGACTGCATTCCATACACTTATTACAGATACGAACGCCCCGCCAGAGGTGATCAAATTGATCCGTGAAATGGGGGTGGAGGTCATCCTGGTCTGAAAGGGCCTTTGGTGGATTGGATGTCAATCCGGTCAAAGGCTAAATCGCGTATTTTTGAAAAAAGAGTATGAGGAGAGAGCCAAGTGGCCCTTTGCTCAGGAAACCCCATTCAAACTGGTAAAAGAACAGATAAGGAGAATTATTCATGTACAGGGGCATCACGGTCACCCCGCCATTTTTTGAGATTGGCCCCAAGGCGTACCTGTATGGCAAGGAGGCGCTCAAACTTGCCAGAGTTGCCAACAGGATGAGTGCTAAATATAATGTTCAGGTGATCTTCACGCCGCAATACGTTGATATCCCGATCCTGGCGCGGGCAACGAAAAACCTGCTGGTGTTTGCTCAACATATGGATTCATTGCCAGTTGGCAGGGGTGTTGGTTCGGTCCTTCCAGAGGCGGTCAAGGCTGCCGGTGCGGTAGGTGTTTTGCTCAACCATGCGGAGAAGAAACTGTCCCTGGATGAACTGGAACGCACCATCCGGAGGGCTGACGAGGTGGGCCTGGCCTCGATGGCATGCGCCGACAACCTGGAAGAAGCAGTATTGGTCGCCCGCATGCGACCCAATATCATCATTGCCGAGTCTCCCGACCTGATCGGGGTGGGCAAACGCCTCGCCAATGACCACCAGTCCATAGCGGAGATCAATGGAGCCATCTGGGCGATCGATCCAGAGATCCGCGTCCTTCACGGAGCCGGAATCAGTTGCGGGCAGGATGTGTACGATATTATCTCCGCCGGCGCCCAGGCGGCCGGTTCAACCAGCGGCATCCTCAAGGCAGACAACCCATTTGTTATGGTTGATGAAATGATCCATGCAGTTCGATCTGCCTGGGACAAATATCATTAATTAATTGGAGGTTCGGTAATGGCTGTCTATCACGAAATTTTCAAGATTCAATCTGATCGGAGACCCACTTTCGAGGATGTTACCGGGAGGGTTGAAGCAGCATTGAAAAACTCCGGCCTCAAGAACGGGATCCTGCTCGTTTTCTCGCAGCATACCACGTGCAGCGTCTTGATCCAGGAAGCCTCAGATGATACGAACTACTGGGGTACTGAACTTTTAATGCAGGATCTGGTGGATGTGCTTGAAAAAATCATCCCCACTTGCCGGACGGAAGGCCAATATCATCACCCTGGCCCCAAACACATCGAAGCCGCGGCCGGCAGGAATGAACTTCCATCCTGGTCATTGAACACGGATGCCCACTTGCGATCGGTTTTGATGGGGCGTTCACAATCCATTCCGATCGTTGATGGTCAAATGGAACTGGGCGAGTTTGGCCGGATCTATTTTGCCGATTTTGACCAGGTGCGTGGACGGGAAAGAAATGTGAGGGTCCAGATCGTAGGAGAGTAATTGAGGCATATCTCAAACCCTGCATAGCAATGGTAGCAGGTGCTGGTGAAGAATTAGCTTTGGATAAGAGCATCACCGGGTCGGTCAAAGTGTTCACCTATCAGGAATGTGCCAATCTGCCAAAGGAGAAACTCCCATGAAACGCCTGCGCTGGTACGATTACATCACAATTAACCTGTTCTGGTTGGGCTTGAACATCCGCAACACGGCCCTGGGCTCGATTTTTATGCCTTACCTGGTGAGTATCTTCGCGCCAGAAGCGATCAAGAATACTGCCCTGGGAGCCATGCGCTCGGCAGGCTTGGTGATCGCCATGCTGGTCCAGCCGGCGGCGGGGATGCTGAGCGACCGCTCAACCTCCCGCTTTGGACGGCGCAGGCCATACATACTGGTGGGGGCCTTGTTTGACTGCCTTTTCCTGGCAGCGATTGCCCTCTCCCAGACTTATTGGGCTTTGCTGATCGCAGTGTTGCTCATCCAGTTCTCCTCCAACATCTCACATGGCCCATTGCAAGGCTTGATTCCCGATATGGTTCCAGAAGACCAGCGCGGACGTGCCTCGGCGATTAAAGCCATCATGGAATTGTTGCCGGTCATACTGGTGGGTCTGACCATCGCAAAGATGGTCGGTGCGGGAGCCCTGGATGCTGCCATCTTTGTCACTGGTGCTTCCTTGCTGGTGGTCACGCTCATTACAATGATCTTTGTAAAAGAGACGCCGCTCCAAGAGAAACCGACCACCCCATTCTGGCCGCCAATGGTGCGCGTGCTTGGGATGCTGGGTGGAATTGCCATTGGAGCCATAACCGGGTTGTTGGGCGGCGGCCTGGTGGGTGGATTGGCTGGGTTGGTGACCTTGCTGTTGGGGTCTCAATCCACGGCGATTGCTGTAGGAGTTGGTGTGGGTGGGGCAGTGGCGATGGTTGTCGCAGTGGTGGCTGGTGTCTGGGCGGGATGCCTGGGCACACTGGGCAAGGAAGCCCGCCGGCAGTCCGCGTTCGTCTGGTGGATCGCCAACCGGTTGATGTTCCTGGCAGCAGTCACCTCCATCCAGGGGTCCATCTTCTATTTTGTAATGTATGCCTTTAAGCTCAGCAGTGAGGCGGCTGCAAGTATGACCGGCAGCCTGACATCCATTATCGGTATTTTTATCGTGCTGACTGCGTTGGCCAGCGGCTGGATCACGGACCGCGTTGGGCGGACCCGATTGGTGGCAATCAGCGGAATCGTGGCGGCAACGGGTAATATCTTGTTATTGATCACCATCTGGTTACCGAACCTGACCATCGTCTACATTGCCGGAACAATCATCGGGGTGGCAACCGGTCTGTTCATGACCGCCAATTGGGCGCTGGGCACAGACCTTGTGCCGGCAGGTGAAGCCGGACGCTACCTGGGCATTTCGAACCTGGCCGGGGCGGGAGCGGGAATTATCGGTGCGGGCATCGGCGGACTGGTAGCAGATGCCATTAACCACTACTACATGGGGCTGGGATACTTCGCGGTCTTTGCGGCGTACGCCCTGCTCTTTGCCTTGAGCTCGGTAACATTGGTGGGCATGCGCAAGAAAGAAGAATGAGCACTTGGTTCTGGAGCAAAGAGCCGGGCGGACAGTCAAACTGTCCGCCCGGTTTTTTATTTTCTGATCTCCCCCGGGAAGAACAGGCAAAATTCGTCCACCTGGCCTTTTTGAGCGAACATCCCGAGCACGGTCTCCCTGAATTTCAGCAGATACGGGGTTTGCATATGGTACTCACGCGCCGCCACATCCCGGTAGACCTCCAGCAGGCTGAAATGAGTTGGATCCTGGCTGTCTTGTAACACTTCAAAGCGCAGGATGCCTTCTTCCTGGATGCTCAGGCGGGCATCTTCGAGGACGGCAGCTTTGTAGGTTTCAATGAATTCAGGTTTAATATGGTGGTGAAATTGGAAGATAACCATGATTCCTCCTCAGCCTCGATCTTCCTCTTCTGACAGTATCATTACTTTATAAGCCTCGGCATATATCAGCCCGTGTTCCTTGCCTTCTTCTGCAGCCCACTCACGCATCATTTTTTCGGGGTCCCAATCCCCCAACTGGCTGACATGTTTCTTAAGGGCTGAGATCTTAATCCCAATCGTGGAAGCGATATCAACCCATGTGTCGGACTTCTCCGAACCGTGGACATAAAGTCGTTTTACTTTATGGGGTTCATAGCCCTCAGCCAGCAAATCCGTGAAGATGAGCCTTGTCTCAGAGGATGGAAAGACCGCGTACAGGGCTGATTGGGCTGCGGCGCGGTGGTCGGGGTGGTTGATATAGCCGTTTCCGTAGAACACGCCCTGCGGGTCCCCGGTCACAACCGCCTCCGGTTTGTACCGGCGGATAAGTCGGGTCAGGTCCCGGCGCAGGTCCAGGGTCGGCTCCAGTTCGCCATCGGGGTAACGCAGAAAGACGGTCTCGTGGATACCCAACTCGTGGTTGGCAGCAGACTGCTCGGCTTCGCGCAGGCGGGCAAGCTCTGGTTTATAGTCCGCATCCCTGGATGGTTCATTCGACCCGGCATCGCCGCTGGTAACGATAACGGATACAACCTCGCATCCTGCCTGCACCCAGCGGGCCAGCATCCCAGCGACGGTGAATTCCTGGTCATCCGGATGAGCCTGGATGGACATGGCACGTATGGGAAAGAATTCTTTTTCACTCATAGGATGATTTTACCCGATTCTAGACTGTCTCCACACTGGCTCCATCCGTGGCACGGCAGATATAAATATCTGGTTTGAGGCTGGTTATTTTCGTGTAACCGGCAGCCAGGTCATGGGCAAATGTATCAGCAGCCTCCACGGCTACCAGGTTGACCGTACAGCCCCCGAAACCAGCTCCGGTCAGCCGCGCTCCGTAACAACCGGGCATGGATTGGGCCAATTTCGCCAACACATCCAGTTCTGGACAGGAGACCTGATAAAGGTCACGCAAACTGGCATGGCAGGCGTTCATAAGTTGACCAAACCGGGAAATATCGTTATTTTCGAGCAGATCCACCGCCTGCCGGGTACGGGCGATTTCCTCCACAATGTGTTGCGCCCGCCTGGCGGTGATCTCAGGCAGGCAGGCAGCAAAGTGGTGGAATTGTTCCAAGCTCACGTCCCGCAGTGCCCGAACCCCAGGCAGGAACCCCTGTAAAATTCGCACAGCCTCTTCACAGGAAGCGCGGCGTTCGTTATAAGCGCTATTTGTCAATGACCGGCGGATGGAAGTGTCGGCGATCACAATAACGGTTTTCTCGGGCAGTCGCACGGGCTGCCAATCCAGTGAACGGCAGTCGAGATACAGAAGGCGATCTTTCACTCCACAGGCCGAAGCAAACTGATCCATGATCCCGCAATTCACCCCGACATATTGAATTTCTGCTTTCTGGCCCAGCTTTGCCAAGCGGATGGGAGGAATGCTCCAACCTCCCAATTTCTCCCAGGCTGCGCCAAAGGCCATTTCCACAGAGGCCGAGGAACTCAACCCAGCTCCGCGCGGCACATCCGATGCGAAGACAGCCTGCATACCAGGTGTTTCCAGCCCTTCGGCATTCAGACTCCACAGCATCCCGGCCGGGTAGCGTGCCCAGGCAGAGAGGGGGACACCATTTGAATCCTGTTTCTTCAGAATGGATTGATGGTCGAAACCTGTTTCCTCGCCCAAGTCCAGCGCCAGAAGCGCAGAGCGCGATAAACCGGAATCCCGAAAAGCAACCAGCGTAACCCGGTCAATCGCCGCAGGCAGGACAAAGCCATCGTTGTAATCCACGTGTTCACCAAGAAGGTTGACCCGCCCCGGAGCACGCGCCACAAAATCCGGATCAGTTCCGAAATGTTGGTGGAAGGCAGAAATGAGGCGTTGGTGAGTGTCCATGCTCAAATATCAAAACAGAGGTGTTTCATAAAAAGTGGCGTGAAAGACGCCTGAGAGGTCAGTTCGACATAGCCGATTTGAACGGCAATCTTTTCGGCTTCCTTGCGCATATCCACAGAGACAAGCATCTGTTTTGCACCCACTCCGGCAGCATTGCCCACCTGCCGGAAACGTTCCAATGGCAGGGGGGGGAACATCCCGATGCGCACAGCCGAACGCAGGTCGAGGTAAGTGCCAAAAGCCCCTGCGACGATGAATTCATCCAGGTTTGAAAATGTCAGCCCGGCATTTTGCAGGAGGATTTCCACCCCAACACGGATGGCGGATTTTGCCAACTGGATCTCGTTGATATCCTTTCGGGTGACAACCAGGTCGCGGCCCAGTCCCGTCTGGGAAGCAGGCACGAGGATAATCTCAGAACCTGTTTTCAACACCCCGGTTTGTTTTATTAGTGCACCATCCTGTAATGCAGCGATCACATCCAAAATTCCTGAGCCGCATATGCCAACAGGGGGCAGATTCCCAATGGTTTGCCAGAGGATTTTTCCGTCTGACCAACGGGCACGCTCAATGGCGCCAGGAGCTGCGCGCATGCCTTCGCGGATATGTGCGCCTTCGAATGCCGGGCCGGAAGCGCACGAGCAGGAGGTGATTTCGCCGTTTGCCAACAAGCTGATCTCGGTGTTTGTCCCAATATCCAGGGCAATGATTTTTTTACCGCCCAGGGAAGAAGTTTGTGCAGCCTTGAAATTGGCTTCCTGGTGTTGATTGAGTCCAAGCGGCATCCCAGTTGCCAGGAGCATGGCGATGTGGTCTGCGCCGACATAGCCGGCGATGACGGGAGGCAGGTATGCCTTTGCGCCCGGGCCGAGATTTAATCCGAGTTCGCGTGCAAGAATGGTCAAAGGCCGGGTAGTGGACGGGGAAAAAGGAGCATGTCCAAGTTGCTCGACTGGCAACCCAGCGAAAAGGTGGTGCATGAGTGTGTTGCCGACCAGTACGGCATCCAGGACAGAATTGGGGGAGATTTGTGCCTCGATGCACATTTCGGCCAGTAATTTGTTCAGCGCTTCAACCAGCACTTTTTGAAGAGTCCTGGCACCTTCCGGTTCACGAATGGTGTAAGCAATCCGGCTGATGACATCCTCACCGAAGGCAATCTGCGGGTTCATTACCCCTGCCCTGGCAACCGTCTCGCCGGTTTCGAGGCGGACCAGGTAGGCGGCCAGCTTGGTGGTACCTATATCCACTGCAAGACCGTATGCCCCGGGGGTGAGGACAAGCGGTTTTACCATTATGGGAGATTCCAACCCTTCGACTTGCAAACGCTGGGCGCTGGTGAGGGACTCGGGCGGGATATCGAGCTTAACATCGCTGAGCGGTTCGGCCTGGCAGGCCAAGCGGAAGCCGGCAGCCAAGTCTGCTGCGCTCAGAACGGCTTGCTCCACCAGGGTGGGCGGGGTCAATTTTCCAGCAGCCAGGCGGAGGCGGCACTCTTCGCAGGTTCCCACTCCTCCACAGACGGACGCCAGTCCCACCCCGGCTGCCTGGGCGGCATCCAGGAGAGTCTGCCCGGGGCGGGCTTCACCACGCCGGCCCAGAGGCTCAAAGTCAATATGAAAGCTCTCAGGCATGGCGGTAGCGGCACCTTTCTCGGAGACTGCAAAGCTCACAAGGATCGGAGCGGGTCATTTCCGGCCCAATGCCGACTACAAAGGAGATGGATTTCTTAGGGACCATCATTCCACCCGATGTGAGCAAGATCCCGGCGCGGGCAGGGTCAAGATGTGAAAAAATCTGAGGCTGCCCGACTTCCACCGACCAATCCGGCTCGCCGGGGCTGAGTGGCGTGGATGTGGTCTGACCACAGGCTTGGGCCT
Organism: uncultured Anaerolineales bacterium; assembly: GCA_903829085.1. Lineage (GTDB taxonomy): Bacteria > Chloroflexota > Anaerolineae > Anaerolineales > Villigracilaceae > UBA877. Next base: position 22,801 of record CAIKOL010000391.1, read on the forward strand.
GGTCTCCAATCCGCCTGCAAACTTGTTCGGCAAGCATCCCAATAATGGCATTGCCCAGCCCATCGAGTGCCAGCCCAAGTAGTGGATTTGCCTCCATCGATGTTGAGGCGAGGGTCTCCAATTGGGATCCAATGGTGCAGACCACCAGGGCGACCTGTTCTGCCCCGGCCAGGTGGTGGGCAACCAATGGACTGACGAGTTCTTTCCCGCCCTCCAAAAGGATGCGTTCATGGCGATGTTCGATCACTTTGACTTTTTGCAGGAGGGCAACCGGTTTCAGGCTGGAAGGTCCTTCCTGCAGGGCAGCCGAGGCAGCCTTGACCAGAGCCGGGCGTTTATTGCGGGCAATCTCCGGATCGACACCCTCGCCACGCAGAACATCGTCTTCACTAATAGAGAAATTGAAATCTTCCAAGTATTCCATCAGGTTGATTTTACTCCATAGCCACCACCGCCCGGAGTGCGAATGGAGAGAACATCTCCCGGCAGCAGCTCCACGTTCCCCTTGCCTGGAAGGGGGATTTCCTGTCCCTTTCGGATGAGCAGGTTTTCACCAATCCTGCCGGGTTTTCCACCATCCAGTCCATAAGGTGGTATTTTTCTTCTATCACTGAGGATGGTGACCTGGCAACCGGTCAAAACCTGGATATCACGGATGATGCCGTCACCGCCGCAGAATTTTCCTTCCCCGCCAGAGCCTTTGCGGATCTCGTAGCGAAGAATGCGCAGCGGATACGCATATTCCAGCGCTTCGATCGGAGTATTGAGCGTGTTCGTCATATGCGAATGGACAGCCGAAGGCCCATCTGAATCGGGGCGGGCTCCCATCCCACCGCCGATGGTTTCGTAGTAGGCAAAGGGCTGGCTCCCACCAGGTCCCCCTTTCCCGGAAATAGAAACCTGTCCACCAATGGTGACATTATTCATCGTTCCCTGGCTGGCAGCCGGGACCCTGCCAGGGCAGGCCTGGGCTAAAGCGCCAAGTAAGACATCGACGATGCGCTGAGATGTTTCCACATTTCCACCAGCGACCGGGGCGGGGGAAAGCGCATTGACAACGGTCCCCTGCGGAGCGATGATCTCAATGGGAACGAGGCACCCGGCGTTATTGGGTACATCCAGGTCAAGCAGGCAGCGGAAAACGTAACTGACTGCTGACAGGGTGATGGCATAAACAGCGTTGACACTGCCTGCCTGTTGCGGGGCGGAACCAGTGAAATCCACTCTGGCTGAATCGCCCCGGATGGTCACGGCAGCTGTGATCGGAACCGGGAGGGCATTCACTCCATCATCATCGAGGTAATCGGTGAAGCGGTATTCACCGTCAGGCATGGATTCGATCAAGTGGCGGGTCATACGTTCCGTATAAGCAAGCAACTGTTGCTCCGCTCCGGTCACTTCTTCCAGACCGTAGCGGGTGACCATTTCCATCAACCGGTCCGCCCCGCGCTGGTTGGCGGCAATTTGTGCGGAAAGGTCGCCTCGGCGCTCCAGAGGGGTGCGGACATTGGATAAAATCAGGTCGAGGAGATCCTGGTCCAGGGTGCCAGCTTTGACCAGTTTTACTGGTGGGATGATCAGACCCTCCTGAAAGATCTCGCGCCCCACCGGCATGGAGCCGGGAGTCATCCCGCCAACATCCGCGTGATGAGCGCGGCTGGCAACGAAACCGATAACCTGCCTGCTTCCTTTTTTTCTGGAATGAGTAGCAAGAAATACAGGTGAAACCATGGTGATGTCCGGTAGATGCGTCCCCCCGCGGAAGGGATCATTCAGAACAACCACATCACCGGGGTTAAAATTCCCAGCGAAATGTTCAACGGCTGCCCTGACGGATAGCGGCATCGAACCCAGGTGCACCGGAATGTGCGCGGCCTGGGCAATCATCTGCTCCTGTGCATCGAACAAGGCACAGGAAAAATCACGTCGCTCTTTGATGTTGGGTGAGTAACTGGCTTTGCGAAGGACGGTGCCCATCTCCTCGGCAATGGCCGAAAATAGGTGTTTAAAGATCTCCAGGCGGATTGGATCATAGGTCATGCTCCCACCTCAATGAATAGATTGCCGAATTCGTCTACTTTGCCCCTGTCGCTTGGTCCCATCAGGATGGTTGTATCGGAACGGACCACCACTGCCGGACCTTCGAGACAATTGCCTGGTTCGAGCAGTTCGGCTCGAAAAAAAGGTGTTTCAAGGGAGCCGCCAGAAAAAATAACGGATCGAGATCCGATCAAGGCCGCATCCGGGCGCGGGCCTTTGAATGGGCGAGGCTGCAGAGCAGGGGGTGTGCCTTGACCTATGGCGCGAACCCGCAAATTAACCACTTCCACGGACGCAGTGATATTCGCATATCCATATTGGCGCTCATGGTAACGATGAAAATCGTTATAGACATCCTCGCTGAATGGGACAATCAATTCGTAGGATTGTCCCCGGTAACGAATATCCAGAAATCGCTCAAGTCGGATTCGATTGGGAGGAATGTTTTCGGCCAGAATTTCGTTATATCCCCGCCGGGCGAGGGTTTCCAACAGTGCCGAAAGGTTAGGAATGGGGGTGCTGCCAGGGAGCATGATGGTGCGGGTGTAATCCTTGATCACATCCGCCGCCAACATGCCGAAGGCAGAAAGGGTGGATGCCATTGGAGGCACAAGAACATGCGGAATACCCAGGCCGCGTGACAGATCGGCTGCATGCAACCCACCGGCTCCGCCAAAGGAAAGCAAAGTGAAGCGGCGCGGATCATGGCCTCGCTCCACCGAAATGACCCGCAAGGCGCGTTCCATATGGGCGTTGGCGACTGCGACGATCCCGAGGGCAGCCTGCCCGGCAGACAGATGCAGTTCTTCACCAAGCCTGGACAAAACAGCAAGGGAATGGGATACATCCAGAGGCATCTGCCCGCCGAGAAAATGTTGCGCAGATAAGCGACCAAGAACGAGGTTCGCATCGGTGACGGTTGGCAGGTCACCGCGTCCATAGCAGGCTGGACCGGGGTCAGCGCCAGCGGATTCCGGTCCAACACGCAGCGCTCCACCGGCATCCACATGGGCAATGGAACCGCCACCCGCACCGATGGTATGGATATCCAGCAATGGGATATGGATCGGGCAGCCGCTGATGACGGCTTCCGTGGTTATTTGCGGTTTCCCGTCAATCAAGGAAACATCTGTGGAAGTACCGCCCATGTCAAACGTGATGAGTCTCAACATAGAATCCACAGAGTTTACGGAGGTTCTTCCTTTGTTTTTCGCTGTACTCTTCGTCTCCTCCCCGATGAGTGCATTTCTTCCAACAAACTCACATCCCACCACGCCACCTGCCGGCCCCGAGAGGATACAGCGCACACCAAACTTGCGCGCCTCGCCCGGGCTGATGTTGCCCCCGTTTGATTGCATGACACGCAGGCGGGTTTGCGGATGAAGACCCTGTTCGAGATGGGATAGATAATTATCCAAAACAGGGGAAACGTAGGCGTTGACGACCGTGGTACTGGTACGCTCATACTCCCGGTATTCGGGGAGAATTTCGGAGGAGAGAGAAACAAGGAAACCAGCCGCGAGCAGTTCTGTGGCGATGGCCTGCTCATGCTCTGGATGTAAAAAAGAGAACAACAGACAGACAGCTACTGCCGGAATTTTGCGTGCCTTGAGCACGGGTATGAGAGCAGCGACCTGGTCTGGATCCAATACCTGTGAAACTTCTCCAGAAGGGGTGACGCGTTCGTCCACTTCGAAGCGGAGATCGGCTGGGATGAGTGCTGGAGCCGGGATGGCGGATAAATCGTAGAGGGATGGACGGTTCTGGCGTCCAATTTGGAGAACATCCCGGAAGCCGCGAGTTGTGATCAACGCAACCTGGGCCCCTTTGCGCTCCAACAAGGCGTTGGTGGCAACTGTTGAGCCGTGGATGATGGTCGCATGTTGCGTGCCTTTTTCTGCAAAGATTTTCTTCAGGCCTTGCAGAACTGCCGCGGCCGGATCACCCGGTGTGGAGAGCAACTTAAAAGTCTGTATTTGCTGTGAGGCCGGGTCGTGGATCACAAAATCGGTAAAGGTGCCGCCGATGTCAATGCCGATGCGTAGAGCAGTCATACATAAATTATAACGTGAAGAGTTGACATTGCCCGCCATTCGCACTAAACTGGTGGCAACCCGGAGGAACCATGCAAACTGAATTATTTAAACCAGGAACTTTGTTGAACCCTGATGGCCGCCTTGCCCAGGTGGGTTGGGCGCGCCAGCCTTTGCTGGATTGCAACCTGGAGGCCGCCCGTTTTTACGCCCTGCGGTATTTCCAACGTTTCCGTATAAAGCGCTGGGATTATTATGCAGTCTTCACTCCGAGACGCTTTTTCTCTGCCACCATCGCAGACCTTGGATATGCCGGGAACATTTTCATCTACAGCATGGATTTTGAGACTGGCGATCTGCGCGAGGAAGAACTGGTGATCCCACTGGGAAAAGGTGTGGAATTGCCGCGCAACAGCACGGAAGGAGACGCTCACTTCGAAAATGGAAAAGCAAGCCTGAGCTTTAATCTCCTTCCCAACCAGCGGCATCTAACTGTTTCCTGGCCGGGGTACCATGACGGAGCCGGCCTTCAGGCCGATATCACACTGGCATGTCCGCCTGGGTATGAATCCATGAATATCGTTATTCCGATCGGCAGGCAGCGTTTTTATTACAACCGCAAGATAAACTGCCTGCCCGCAAGCGGCACATTGAAGGTTGGCGATGTGAGCGACACGCTCGATCCACACACCTGCCTGGGGTCGCTGGATTGGGGCCGTGGCGTCTGGGAGTATCAATCCTATTGGAATTGGGCCAGCGCATCCGGCTTCTTACCGGATGGCCGGACAATTGGTCTCAATCTTGGTTGCGGCTTCGGCGACTTGTCGAAGGCAGGTGAGAATGCGATCATCCTGGAAAACCGCGTCCAAAAGCTGGAACAAGTCAAGTTTGATTATATTTCAGGCGATTACATGAAACCCTGGAAGTTCACGGATACGGAAGGCCACCTGGAACTGGTCTTCACACCCTTCAAGGACCGGACCGCACGTACCAACCTGGGCATCATTACCAGTGAAGTCCACCAGATGTTTGGACGTTATAACGGGACTGTCAAAACTGACGAAGGGAAAATGGTTTCAATCAAAGATCTGATCGGATTTGCAGAGGAACACCAGGCGCGCTGGTAAATCGGCAGGCAGGTTGGCCTGGCGGAAGGTCTGGTAATCGACCCTGCCGTGCAAAAGAAAACCAGACCGCTTCACACGGTATAATTGACTTATGTCCAATCCTAAACTCACCTATCCCATTACCCCCGCTGGAAACCAGGTGGACGATTACCATGGTACACCCGTCGCCGACCCTTACCGATGGCTGGAAGATGTTGATTCGCCCGAAACGCTCGCCTGGGTGAACGCTCAAAACAAGCTGACTTTTGGTTATCTTGAGCAGATCCTGGTGCGTGAATGGTTACGCAAGCGGTTGACCAGCCTGTGGGATTTTGGCAGGGCCCAGAGCATCTACCACCGGGGCAGCCATTATTTCCAGTTTCGGAATAGCGGCCTGCAGAACCAGGATGTGCTGTACGTTATGGATGATCCCACTACACCCGGTCAGATACTGCTCGATCCCAACCTGCTCAGTGAAGATGGGACAGCAGCCTTGAATACATGGTCATTCAGCGACGATGGGAACTGGCTGGCGTACGCCGTCTCCCGTTCCGGCTCCGATTGGGTGGAGTGGCGTATTCGGAGCGTGCAAAGCGGGGAAGATCTTCCAGAAACCCTGAAATGGAGCAAATTCAGCGGGGCAGCCTGGGCGCAGGATGCCAGTGGCTTTTATTATTGCCGATATGGAGCCCCAGCGGAAGGGGAAATGTACCAGGAAGCCAACTACAACCAGACGATCCATTTTCACCGGCTCAACACTTCGCAGAGCGAAGATATTCTCATCTATGCCCGGCCGGACCAGCCCGAATGGGGTTTTGGTCCGGAAGTCAGCAATGATGGCCACTACTTGTTAATGACCGTTACACAGGGGACGGACATACGCAATCGTTTTTTCTACCAGGATCTTAAGACGAACGACCAGGCGGTCGAACTCATCACGGACCTGGAAGCTGCTTACTTTTTTATTGGCAACGATGGGCCAGTGTTTTATTTCCAGACCGACCGGGAAGCACCGAAGGGCCGCCTGATCGCCATTGATGTAAACCACCCCGAAATCTCGAATTGGAAAACGATCATCCCGGAGAGAAGCGATACGCTCGAAGCGGTTACCATCATCAACGATCAATTCATAGCGATCTACCTCCACGATGCTCACGAATTGCTTAAGCGGTTTGGTTTGGATGGCACGCTACTCGGTGAGATCCAACTCCCCACGCTGGGTTCGGTGACCCAGGGCTACATGCCCACCCTGGCTGGACGCCGCAAGGACAGGGAAATGTTCTACCTCTTCCACTCCTTTGCACACCCTGTGACTGTCTTCCGCTACGATTTTGAAACGGATAAGAGCGAAGAGCTCTTCAAACCCTCCATCCAGTTCGATTTCAGTCAGTATGTAACGCAGCAGGTGTTCGTTTCCAGCAAAGATGGGACAAAAATCCCAATGTTCCTGGTTCACCGTGCCGGCTTGAAACTGGATGGGCAGAACCCGACCCTGTTATATGGCTATGGCGGGTTCAATATTTCGCAGACCCCGGCCTTCTCTGTCAGCCGACTGGCATGGCTGGATATGGGCGGCGTTTACGCAGTGGCTGTGCTGCGTGGTGGTGGTGAGTACGGCGAAGAATGGCACAAGGGCGGTATGATCCACGCCAAGCAAAATGTGTTTGATGATTTCATCGCCTGCGCTGAATGGCTGGTTGCGGAGCGAATTACTTCCACTCCCAAGCTGGCAATCGAGGGGCGTTCCAATGGCGGATTATTGGTCGGGGCGTGCATGACCCAGCGCCCGGAACTGTTTGGTGCATGTCTTCCCATTGTAGGGGTGATGGATATGTTGCGTTTCCATAAGTTTACCATCGGCTGGGCATGGGTCAGCGATTACGGCTGTTCAGAGAAACCAGACGAGTTTAATACGCTATTTGCATATTCTCCTTATCACAACCTTAAGCCAGGCACAAGGTATCCTCCCACCCTGATCACCACTGGTGACCATGATGACCGGGTGGTGCCCGGGCATTCGTTCAAATTTGCAGCTCGCCTGCAAGCCTGCCAGGTGGGGGATGCGCCAGTTCTGATCAGAATTCAGACAAAAGCCGGTCATGGAGCCGGGAAACCGACCGCAATTCTCATCGAAGAATTAGCGGATATTTATGCATTTCTGGCAAAGAATCTTGGCGTGGCTTAATTCGACACCCAAAGAATTGTTTGAGCATGTCTAAATTGCGCGGTGCAAAGCTCCACATTGCAGGTATTGTGCAGGGAGTCGGCTTCCGGCCTTTTGTCTATGGCCTGGCTGACCGCTTTGCCTTGACAGGCTGGGTACGCAACACCTCCGCTGGGGTGGATATCGAAGTGGATGGAACCCAGGAAACTTTGGACATGTTTGTTCAGGCATTGAAAACCGAACTCCCGCCGCTGGCAAGGGTGGACTCCTTTGATGTTTCTTTCGGAATCCCGGGTCATTTTGACAAGTTTGAAATCATTTCATCAGAAGCAGTAGAGGGTGCTTTCCAACCCATCTCCCCGGATGTATGCATTTGCCCGGATTGCCTGAGCGAACTCTTTGATCCTGCTGACCGGCGTTATCGGTACCCATTCATCAATTGCACCAACTGCGGGCCGCGCTTTACGATTATTACTGACATTCCCTACGACCGTCCCAATACGACCATGGCACCGTTTGCGATGTGCCCGGAGTGTACGGCTGAGTACCAGAACCCCCTTGACAGACGTTTTCATGCCCAGCCAGTTGCCTGCCCA
>CAIKOL010000392.1 GCA_903829085.1 uncultured Anaerolineales bacterium
ACCCGCCGCGGCCTGCGCCTGGCCGATATGCTCGCTCCCGATTTCTGCGATCGGAGTGGTGACAACGTTACCGAGGCTAACCGGACCCTGCGCATGTTGGAGGCACCGGAGCTGGACCCGGAGCCGGTTTGCGAACAATACCGGGAGTATGCCGGGCGCTTGAAGCCATTCATTGCCGACACTTCGCTCGAACTCCACACTGCGCTGCAAGCCGGGAAAACCGTCCTGGCCGAAGGTGCGCAGGGGACTCTGCTCGATATTGACTTTGGCACCTATCCTTTTGTGACATCCTCCAGTACCACGGCTCCCGGCGCATTGACTGGCCTCGGCCTGGGGCTGGATGTGGCGCGTCAGGCCCGCGTGGTCGGCGTGGTCAAGGCCTTCCAGACCCGTGTCGGTTCCGGACCATTCCCCACCGAAGTTTTTGACGACCTGGCTCTGCGCCTGCGCGGTACAGGTGAAAATCCCTGGGATGAATACGGCACCACCACCGGCCGCCCGCGGCGTGTCGGCTGGCTGGACGGGGTTCTATTGAAATATGCGATCCGCATCAACGGCATGAGTGAACTGGCTGTCACCAAGCTCGACATCCTGAGCGGGCTCGATAGTCTTCAGCTCTGCACCGCTTACCGCCGGGATGGGAAATTGTTCACCGACCTGCCTTTTGGGCCGGCAGACTTGGGCCGCTATGAGCCGGTCTATGAGGAACTGCCTGGCTGGCGTGATGATGTCTCAGCCGTGCGCACATGGGTAAACCTGCCGCCCGCGGCGCAAGCCTATCTCGACCGGCTGGCAGGTCTGGCTGGGATCCCGGTGCGGCTGGTCAGCGTGGGGCCGGAGCGTGAACAGGTTGTCAGTCATCAATAAGAAATACGAGACCGCCTTTTGGCGGTCTCGTATTTCTTATTCGATCGTTCTGGTGCTCGCTTTCTGGTAGCGTTTCTTGATCTCTGGCAGAAAGTAATTATTGAAAAATTGATCCTCATCGTAATCCGGTTTCCAGTCCCAGTCCTTGCGAGCCAATGCATCGTCCACATCCTCCGGCCAAGAATCAACAATGCCCTGGCGGCGAGGGTTTGGTTTAAAAGTGATCTGCGCGCCGGGGAAGGCACTCAGCGCCCGTTGGCGGAACTCGCCGGCTGTCAGGCTGAACGCTGCAATGTTATAAACCTGGCTGCTTAGGCACTCACGCGGTGCATCCATCAGCATTAAAAGGGACTTGATCGCATCCGGCATGGCCATGAACGAGATGCGTGTGTCGGCATCCACGAAGCAGGCGTAGGGTTTACCAGCCGCCGCTGCATGCAGCATCTCGGGTCCGTAATCGCTCGTCCCGCCGCTGGGCACGGTGAAGGCGCTCACCAGCCCGGGGAAGCGGATAGCGCGAAAGTCGAGCATCGTGGGCGGGTTCGGGTCCAGGTGGCGCTGGCCGCAGAAGCAGCTGTAATACACGCCCAGTTTTTCGCAATAGAGTTTGTTGCAACCATACATGGTGTGTGGGGTGTTCCACTCGCCTGCTTTCACGTTCCCAGCGGCGTGCTTGGCAGCCCGGTCCGGGAAGCCGTAGACAGCGATTGAACTGGGGAAAAGGAACTTGACCGACTTCTTGAGCTTTTCCGACTTGTAGGCCGCCAACAACAGCAGTTGCATCGTCCCTTCCACATTAATGCGGTGGGCCTCCTCGGTGGCCACTTCTGCTTTTGAAGATAGCGAAGCCGCCAGGTGGAAGATAATGTCAAAATCGTAATCGTATAAGATCTTGATCCGGTTGACCAGGTCTCCCTGGATATGCTCCACCGGAAGCGACTTGATCGTTTCGGGCAGAGGTGCCAGGTCGGCGGTGACAATGTGGAAACCCCTCTTTGTCAGGCTTTGGACTAGCGCCTGGCCGATCTCGCCGCACGCGCCGGTCACCAGGACAGATCTTTCGCTCATGGATTTCTCCTTTTGTACCAGTGATGTACCAGGGAACTAAGCACTGTGTTAGCTTATCTTGTTGCTGAAGGTCGCTGCATCTTGACCGTTCCAAGTTTACGCAT
>CAIKOL010000393.1 GCA_903829085.1 uncultured Anaerolineales bacterium
CCGGTCTTTCCCGCCGGGTCGACCAGCACACCCGCCAGGTCCACGCCGCGCTGCTCGAGCTGGCGGAGCACAAACCTTCCCAGCTCATCATTCCCAACCTCGCCGGAAAAGGCAACCTTTAATCCTAGCCGGGCTGCCCCGCATGCCATGATCGCCGAGGAGCTTCCCAACGCCAGGGTGGCGTCCTCCACCAGTTGCTCAGCCTGGCCGAAGCGCGGTACAAGATCGCTCCCGGTCAGGATCAGGTCAACGTTCAATTCACCGATGACGAGCAGGTCAATTGTTTTTTCCGGCATTTTACCTTTTATGCTTTAAAAGAAAGTCGGAAGCGTGCCCCTGTGTGCCTCGAGCAGGGTCTCAGCCAGGTCGGAGGCTAGCTTGCGATCGCGTACGGCTCCATCCACCAGCAGCGCCTCAACAAACAGGCGCCGGTCGCCATTCAGGGCTGCTTCCACGGTCAGGCGGGCGGAGGCCAACTTGCGGTTGACAATGGCTGCCAAGGTGCCTGGGAAGTCTGCCATCTGCACCGGCCGCAGCCCACTGGCGGTAGCCACCACGGGCATCTCCAGGATGGCGTCATCCGGCAGGTTCGGCACTGCGCCGTTATTCGGTAGGTTGGCCGAGAAGATCTTGCGCTGATCGAAGGTCATCGAGCGCAGGATGGCGATCAACTGTTCGTGCTCACCGGATGTGCGGTTAAAAATGGTTGTGTCGAGCGGTTTCTGCCCAAGAGCCTGGGAGCGCATGTTCTGGTAGCGCGCTTCGCCCCAGGCAATGATCTCCTCCACCGAGAAGGCCTCGATACCCAGCTTCAGGCCGTAATAATTCCCGTCAGGGAAACGCTCGGGGAAGAATTCGGAGACATGCCGGTCATTGGCAGCCGGGTATGCTCCATAGGCATCGTACAAACCCCACGAGAAGGGATTGGTATTCGTATTTAGATCAGCCGGAAAGGTCTTGCCGAGGGAATTGGGATCTGGAGGCAGGTTCTTCTCCGCCTGGCGGCGTTTCTCCAAAGCCGGCCACAGGCTTTCGCCGTTCCAGCGCAGGTCGGTGATGAAGGTCATATGGTTCAGCCCGGCGTACAGGGCAGTCACCTCGTCTGCCGGGGCGCCAGCCAGCCCGGCCAGCTCGCGGGTCACATGGAAGGTGCCGTGGCACAAGCCGACCACCGGCATGCCGGTCGCTTTGCGGATGGCCCAGCAGTTTACTGTCATCGGGTTGGCGTAATTGACCAGCATGGCGTTCGGGCAGAGCGCCTTCACATCCTGTGCGATGGCCACCAGCGCCGGAACCTGGCGCATGGCTTTCGAAATTCCACCCGGCAGGACCGAATCGCCCACTGGTTGGAAAATGCCAAATTTGCGCGGCAGATAGGCATCCTTTTCCCAGCCCGGTCGGCTTTCCACGCCGATGGTCAGCACCACCAGGTCGGCTCCCGGCAGTATATCCCGCCGGTCAGTGGAAGCCTGGACGGTGATATTGGCATTGCGGGCAGCCACCATTTTGCGGCTGATGCCCTCTGCCGTTTCCAGGGCGGTCGGGTCGATGTCCACCAGCCCCAACTCCCAGGCTCCCAGGTCCTCGGAGACGATCAGGTCGGCCACCAGCCCGTGGGTGAACACAGCGCTGCCGGCGCCGATAAGAACGATCTTTCTCTTTCTCATTTGTGTATTCATGATCGCACGCTCCCTGTGAAATTGGATTTGACTCAGTACTGCCGGACCCGCTGCACCTCATTGAGCAGGGGCTGCCCGGCGATATAGCGCTGGATATTCTGGCAGAACAGATCCTGGATCCGCTCATAATAATGGGAAGTGAGACCCGCCACATGCGGGGAAATGACCACGTTCTCCATCTCCCAGAATGGGCTGCTGGCTGGCAGGGGTTCCTCGGCGAAAACGTCGAGAGCCGCCCCGGCGATCCACTTCTCACGCAGCGCCCGGATCAGGGCTTCTTCGTCCACCACCCCGCCGCGGGCAATGTTGATCAGCACCCCCTCTGGGCGCATGGCCCGCAGAACCTGTTCGTTTATCATGTGGTGGGTGGAGGTTGTGTATGGAACCACCAGTGCGACATAATCAGCCTGTCCTACGGCTTCGATTAACTGCTCAGGGAGGAAGAAAGCATCCGGTTCAGTTCCTGGCAGGCCTGCCAGTTCGGGGATCTGGTAGGTGAGGTTGGCTGCCTCACCGCTGAGCACCCGGTCAACCGCCTGCACGCGCATCCCGAAGGCGTGTGAAAGTCGCCCGATCTCGCGGCCAATATTACCGTAACCCACCACGCAGACAGTGGAACCCCGGATTTCACGCGGTGTGTAGTGGTCCCAGCGCTGCTGGAATGTGGGCCATTCCTTCACCAATTGGCCTTGGAACATCTGCGGCAGGTGGTGGCCGAAGGCCAGCATCATTAACATGGCTACCTCCCCCATGTTGGGCGGTGCCACTCCGTTCAATGTGGTCAGATGGACTTGTGAATGCCACAGTGGGGTATTCAGGAGATGGTTGGCGCCCGCCGTGTCTAGCTGCACCCAGCCCAGGCGCGAGGCGATGGTGGGGTCAGGGTAACAGGCACCTGAGTACAGCACGTTGACCGTGGCCCATATTTCAGCCAGGATTTCTTCGGGTCTGTCGGCGGTCTGCTGGGTGATGCGCACGTTTTCGGGCAGCCTGCTGCGCAATTGGTTTACCCAGTCGGCAGAGAACTCGCGGGTGATCAGTACGTGGAGAGGTTCCATAGGGTTTTAGTCATCGAAAGAAAGGCCTGCCAGCTGGCGAAGGTGGGATGATAAGGTTTCCAGTTGATACTATCAAAATCGAGCACAAATGTCAAGTAAAAACGAATAAAAATCCCATCTTCATGGTACAATATGCAAGATTATGCAATAATAATGGCTTTTATGGTAGGAACATCACATTTCAAGCCAGACAGGAGTTTGCCATGATCCATAAGGTCATCTCGGACTACACTGCCACTATCCATATCGAAGGCACTGGAGACGTGGAACGCCGCCTGCAGGTTACGCCTGAGATCGCGGGCTGGGAATACTTGTATTTTCGCACCTATACCTATCGCAAAGGGATGGTTATCAATGGGGAATCGGCTGGCGAGGAGATGGTCATGGTGCTGCTCTCCGGGAGCGTGGTCATGGAGGTGGAGGGTCAGCGCTGGGAGCTGGATGGCCGCTCCACTGTCTTTGACGGCCGACCCCATACCATCTACCTGCCCCCCCATTACGATTACAAGATGACCGTGCGCGCTGATTCAGACTGCGCCTACAGCCGTGCTCCCGCAAAGGGATTGTTGAAACCGCGCTACATTCCCCCCGAAGCCCTCAAGGTGGAGAAGGTTGGCGAGGGGCTTTTCGAGCACCAGGTGACCCATATCCTGGACTGCGGCGACGCCGAGATGCTCCTGTGTGTCGAGGTTCACACTCCTGCTGGGCACTGGTCCGATTTTCCCGGTCACCGTCATATATCGTTGATCGGCGGCCCGGTCAATGCCGTCCATTACCACCGCTTCCGCTCTGCTCGTGGCTGGGGGCTGCAGCGGCTGTACTCCGCAGATGGCAGCCTCGACGAGGCGCTGGTGGTCCATACCGGTGACGCGGTCATGGTGCGCCAGAGCGCCCATCCCGTGGTTGCCTCCCCGGCGGCTGACATGTATACCCTGAACTTCCTGGCAAGCGTCAGGCCGGGCTGGGATGTTGAGCCGGTCGCTGATCCGCAGCAAAAAGAATGATTATTAAGGAGCCATAGATGTCCACGTTGTTTCCCATGCCCAAGCTTGGATTGGATATGACCAGCGGTGTCATCGTTCACTGGCTGGTGCAGGAAGGGGCGCAGGTGCAGGCTGGTCAGCCGGTGCTGGAGATCGAGACCGACAAAGCTGCCCAGGAGCTCGCCTCACCGGTGGGCGGTACCCTGGCACGTATCCTGAAGCAGGAAGGCGAAGATGTCCCCTGCGGCGAGCCAATGGCGGTCATCCTTGCTCCCGGAGAGACCCTGTCAGTTGCGGCTGATCTACCCTTTTCTGCTGCTCTGGCTGCTGCTCCGGCCTCAAATCCCATGCCCCGCCAGGCTTCCCCCACGGCTGATCCGCAACCGGGCGGGCGTATCTTCATCTCGCCGGTCGCCAAACGCCGTCTCCGTGAGCTGGGCCTCGATCTCGAAGCGGTAACGCCTCGCGATGGCAAGATTGGTCTGGAGGAAGTCGAGGCAGCCCACCGCCGCAAGACGACCGGCAGCGGGCAGGTAGTCCCTTCATCTCCATCCGCGCCATCCATTTCATTCGCCGGGAACCAGCCAATGAGCGTTACCCGCCGCAGGATCGCCGAACACATGAGCCTCTCCGCCCGCACGGTTGCCCGCGTTGGTCTGACCCTCGAAGCGGATGCCTCCAATCTGGTCTCCTTGCGCGAAAAATTCTCCGTCGGCGAAAAGAAGATCAGCTATAACGTTCTTCTTGCCAGCCTGGTGGCGCGTGCCCTGCGCGAATTCCCTTATATGAACACCCAGCTTGACGGTGAGCATATCCTCACCTTACCGGAGGTCAACATAGGGATTGCAGTTGATACCCCCAAAGGACTGATGGTGCCGGTGCTGCACCAGGTGGACCGCAAGGAGATTCCCGCTCTGCAATCTGAATTCGAAGCTCTCTCCGGGCGCGCCTTGGCGGGGACGATCCAGGTGGGCGATTTGCACGGTAGCACCTTCACCATCACCAACCTGGGCAGCCTGGAGATCGAAACCTTCCTGCCGGTCATAAACGTCCCGGAGTGCGCCATCCTGGGGGTGGGTGCCATTCTCAAGAAACCGGTCGTTGTGGAAGATAAGGTGGTCATTCGCCCGCGCCTCGGCCTGACCCTGGCCTTCGATCATCGCCTGGTGGACGGGGTCCCGGCTGGGCGCTTCCTCCAGCGCATCAAACAGCTCATTGAAACTGCCGGCAAAAATTGAAGAAGGAAACTGAACATGGACAAGAAAATTAAGCGCATCGGCTTCATCGGCCTGGGCATCATGGGCCATCACATGGCGGGACACCTGCTCGAGGCTGGATACCCACTGATGGTTTATGACCTCCTTCCTGCCAGCCTGGATGGAATTGTATCCCTGGGTGCTGGACGCGGGACGAGTCCCACCAACGTGGCCCGCTACTGCGACCTGGTCATCAGCATGGTGCCCGATTCGCCCGACGTGGAGGAGCTGGCCCTGGGTCCCGGCGGATTGGTCGAATCTGCCCGACCGGGGTTGATCTACATCGACATGAGCAGCATCTCGCCGCGCGTTGCCCGCCAGGTGGCAGAGAAGC
>CAIKOL010000394.1 GCA_903829085.1 uncultured Anaerolineales bacterium
CAAATATCGTAAAGTGACTCTTTGTACCTGGCATGGGATCAGTCCTTTGAGTTGGTCATCCCGAAAGCGGGGCTACCGTACCCAATATGGGGGTGTGCTTCTTTAGTGACATTTTTAGGCCAAAATCCACTGTTACTCTACCGCAAAACATTTGTGAGCGGCTTCATGATCTCCTCGATATTTTCGGCTGCCGCACCTTGTGAGAGGGCCATGACATGCCCGTAGATTTCAGTGGTGATGCTCGCCTTCGAGTGCCCCTGAAAAAAAAAATCTTCCTAAAGGCAGACTCTCGCAGTAGAGACTACCACCTGTCGATCTAAGCTATGGTGTCCAGCATTTCCTTCCAAACAGAGCCCAATCCCAATTGAGTAACCCATTCCTCGATATACCCAAGATCAAGTTGATTTTTCTTCGCCCGAAGAATTGCGGCAATATCACGGGCATGTTTCGGCTGCCCGCTTAATCCCAAATACATGAGTTTGTAGAGGATCAGATCCTCCGGGGAATGGACATATACTTTTCCTATGGGTGGACCATAATCAACCATGATACGGCGCTGAAACGCGCTCTGCCGAAGCGCGTCACCCTCTCGCATCAAATAGAAGTCTGCTTTGAGACCGCTGTACCTATGGATCGCGTTCAGGGGAAGGTCTGCCCGGTCCTCCATCATCGCGTCCAGAATGATGTCAACTGGAACAGGCATATTCCTTTTCTCAAGTTCCTTGGAAAACCTGCTAACGGCTTTGATGGGCAGGTTAATGACAATATCCAAATCCTGGGTTGCGCGCGGTTCGCCCCATGCCCATTCAGCAATTGCGCCTCCAATCAAGTATTCGACTTCGGCTGCTTCAAGGCACTCAAAGATTAGCTTGAGGAATCCGGTGATATCCAACGGCTGATCCTTCATGGTTTGTACGCTCGCTGAAGTGCCAATTGATTGGCTTCCTGTGGGGTCAGTTTAGGATTTTCCTGGCGGATGCGGTACACCACCACATTCCGGGCAGTGTCGCTGATGGCACAACCCTGTCGAAAGCGGGCAGCAGCAGACAACTGGTGATAAATATCAATCTGGCGCTGATCTACTTCAGATGCGCTGGCTTTCACTAATTGTTTGAATTCGGGCGATAAGGCGGGTTGTCCGTGTAGATAATAGCCAGGATGTTCCCTGTTCCGGCTGTATTCCACCAGGTACCCCGCAGCTTGAAATGCCTGCTTGACCACACGCATGTCCCGGTAAAAAGTATCCTCCCAGGCGGATGTTCCGAAACAATTCCTTCCCAACCTGTATTCTGCTCTGACAATTAATTGAACGCGAGTGAGGTAGCGTTCATTCCACAATATTTGAAGGAGAGCGGCACGCCGGGCGGTGGTAATATCACGCTGCATGGCATCGTGAAGTACGACTTCAATCGCTTTGGGGGATAATGCGATGTTCATCATGCTCCTATTATACCTGATTTATAAATCAGGTATAAAAAGGAAAGGCAAATGGCAATCCATATGTTTTCTTGCGCAACAATAAGAGTTCATTCGGTGGGCCTGGCAGGATTCGGACATTGTGCCCGAAGGATATATCATCCCCGTCAGAGGGCTTGCGACACTGTGCACCGACCAGCACCTTCAGCCAGGTCAAGCGGCTGATGAAAATGTGTTCGTAACAGCCAAATTCAGCGCCAGCTTCCGGGATGCCGTTCGCGCGTCGATAACGATATTGGTATAAAATACCGCTTTCACAGGCCAAAATAAAACGGAAGCGATCTCCTTTTGAGGGTGAACTATTCTTTTGACCGGTACGATGGATGATATTCCTGATACTCCACCAGCGCAGGATGTTCACGAGAGAGAAGGATTCTCAAAAATTGCGGAATTTTTGAAATGTCTGGGTACTTCATGTAGCATGCACGAGTTGCATGGTGAACGCCCAGCACATCCAGACGCTTTTCAAAATGTTCGAGGCGGGCGAGAAAATTATCGTAATTGCATCCCGATCTGGAAGTCCAGGCCATTTCGCTAATCGCCAGAAAGCGCGGAAACATCTGCCAGTCCATGCGCTCACGAGTGTCAACATATTCGCTCCACAGCGCGCCTTCCACGCCCAGAATGGCTTGCGCTTCTGCATCGGTCACTTCGGAAAAATATGGCTCAAAGTTGTAGGTTTTTACCAGTTCCGTCACTCTGTAGGGGTAATCCAGATACAGATTTCCAAAGTCGGA
>CAIKOL010000395.1 GCA_903829085.1 uncultured Anaerolineales bacterium
ATCCTGTCCGAAAATTCTGGAGAGGTCCGCATTTCGGATAGATTCTTAGTGAAAACCCTTGCAAGCACGTTTTTCACAAAGTAGGGGTGGGTACAGCCTGGTTTTCATACTTTGTGAAAGCCAAGTCTTTGCAAATGCAAGAGATTGCATAATCAGAACATATGTGCTACAATCACCCTGCCCTATGGAAGGGTAGATCTATCTGTCACAAGGAGGTGACACTATGACAACCTTGATTGCTGCTTGTGGATTGGATTGCGCCAAATGCGATGCCTACATGGCCACCCAGGCCAATGACCAGGTCGCCCTTGAGAAGCTCGCCGAGAAATGGCGGGTGGATTACAGCGCCCCGAACATCACCACTGCCAATGTACTTTGCGATGGCTGCCTGACCGGCGGGCATACCATCGGGTACTGTCAGGAGTGCAAAATTCGCGCTTGTGTGCAGGAACATGGGCTTGAAAACTGTGCGACCTGTCCTGACTATGCCTGTGAAACCCTGACCACATTCTGGACGATGGCACCTCAGGCAAAGGCCAATCTGGAGACACTCCGCTGATAGTCTTTATATTCCGCTTGGGGCACAGATTAACGTGCCCCTTTTTTGGTTAATAGAGGTTCGTCAGCAGCTTTGTTGCTGTATAATGGTGACCCATGCACGAACTAGCCGTCACCGAAAGCCTGCTTGAAATTGCCGTCCGCCATGCACAGGAAAATAATGCCCGCCGCATCTCGGCCCTGTATCTTGTAATCGGGCAGTGGTCGTCCATCCTGGATGATTCGGTCCAGTTCTATTGGGACATTATCAGCGATGGCACCATTGCCAAAGGCGCCACCCTGCACTTCCGGCGCGTGCCTGTGACTCTCTCCTGTCTCGACTGCGGGCAGGAATACCAGCCCACCAGTGTGGAACTGGTCTGTCCGAAGTGTGGCAGTACACGCGTCAAGGTAAAGACCGGCGAAGAGTTCCAATTGGAAGCGATAGACGTGGACGAGTAGATCCACATACTGGAGAATTGATCATGCCGCAACGCATCCCCGTAGTTGAAAAGATCCTGTCTGCCAATGACCGCCTGGCGGTTGAAAACCAATCCAGGTTTAATGCTGCCAATGTCTTTGCCATCAATGTGATGGCCTCCCCGGGGGCCGGGAAAACCTCCCTGATCGAACAAACCGTCAGAGGCCTGCAAGGCCGCCTGCGTATCGGCATGATCAATGGCGACATTGCCACCTCCTTCGATGCAGACCGCGCCCAGGCCGCCGGGGCTACTGCCATCCAGATCAACACCGGTGGTGACTGCCACCTGGATGCTGTCATGGTGCAATCTGCCCTCACCCAGCTCGACCTGGCCTCCTTCGACCTGGTGATCATTGAAAATGTTGGCAACCTGGTCTGCCCGGCAGATTTCAAACTTGGCACCCATAAGAGTGTCCTGGTGGCTTCCATCCCCGAAGGGGATGATAAACCTTATAAGTATCCTGGCATGTATCGCGGCGTGAATGCAGTTGTCATCAACAAGATTGACCTGCTGCCTTATGTGCCCTTCCGCATGGATTTCTTTAAGCAAGGTATCGAAGTTCTCAACCCTGGTGTGGCCCAGTTCGAACTCTCCTGCCGCACCGGCGAGGGGCTGCCCGGTTGGCTGGCATGGCTGGAGGGGCAGGTGAAGGAGTTTAAGCAGGCTTAACTGAAAAACGGGGGACTTGAATAGCACGCTATATATGACAAAATAGACTTGCTTTATCATAATATATCTGCTATACTTCAATTTCGATGGTTATGAGACAGGAAGCTCATAGCTCTATGCAGAAGTCAGCCTTTAAGCGTTTTGCAGGTTCTCAAACATCCCGGGAGGCAGGTATCATCCAGGATGTTAAAAAATACATCCAGTGGGAAGCGGGCCATGCAGCAGGTGGCTTCAAACCCGAGGCCTCGGATGCCGCGGATATTCGCACGTACCTGCTGGATCGTCATCATCAGGGGGTTGCCCGTGTCGCTCTCAGCAGGATCAGATCTTCCCTGGAATATTTCTACACCTGGCTTAAAGACAATGGCTTGGTTTCAGAAAACCCCTTTGAAGAATACGACCTGAAACAACCGCTCTTCCCCCGAAATCCTATCCGTCCTAGACACGACGCTTTTCCGGGCCCACCTGGGTCGAATGAGATCGCGCAACTGCATGCCCTCAACCAGTTGGCAGAGTCGACCAACCGGGTTTCTGATGTGCAATCCCTGCTCAACAGCACCCTGGAAACGCTCCTGGGGGTGATGAACCTGAATACTGCCTGGATCTCGCTCAAGTTTGATAGCGGTTTTTATAACCAACCCGGCCGGGAGCGCCCCGCGCACGGGTTTATCCTGGCAGCCGCCCACCACCTGCCTCCCAGTCTGGAACAGTCGGATCGTTACTACCTGACTCGACCGCCGGAATGCCGCTGCCAAAAAATGCTAAACAATGGCAGGCTCAAGCGCGGCGTTAATGTTGTGGAGTGCAGCCGCTTGCAAGATGCCGCCATGACCAGCACTGAAAACTACGGATTGATGTTCCATGCCAGCGTACCGGTCATTGTCAACGACCAGGCAATCGGTATCATGAATTTCGCGGCAGAAGAATGGCAATTGCTTTCTGCCTCAGACTTGCAGTTCCTGACCGCCGGAGTCCGGCAGGTTGGTGATGCGCTTGGACGCGCCCGCCTGTATGACCAGGTATTAAACCAGCAAGACCACCTGAAACATGAACTTAATATGGCCCGCAAGGTGCAGATCAGCTTGCAGCCTGAACAGTTGCCGAGAATTCAAGGCTACAACCTGGCAGCTCTCTGGAAACCCGCTTACGAGACCTCCGGCGATTACTACAATGTATTCAAGTTGCCGGGTGGTCGCTGGGGTTTTATGGTTGCCGATGTTTGCGACAAGGGTGCTCCGGCTGCCCTGTATATGACCCTGGCCCATGGATTGATTCGCGAGCGCGTGGAAAGCGAAACTTCGCCGGCAGCTTTACTGACCCAGGTCAACCGGGCATTATACAAACAAGGTCTCAATACGAATTTTATAACCTCCTTTTATGCAATTCTGGATCCGGAAAATTCGAGCTTGAAGTACTCGATTGCAGGTCATCCCCCGCCTCTCCTGCGAAAGGCGTCCGGTCAGGTAAAAGCGCTTGCCGGAAAAGGCATGGCCCTGGGCGTGATCCCGGAGGCGCAATATGAAGATATGGAATTTTCAATGGCACCCGGTGAGAGTCTGGTTGCATATACAGATGGTCTGACAGATGCCAAAAATCCGGGTAACATATCCTTCCAGATGGAGAATCTAAGGACAGCCATCGGGTCAGCGCCCGCTCCGGCCCGCGCCCTGTTAAAACAACTGCAAAATGATCTTGGCGGGTGGGTGAAAGAAGCGCCGAACTTTGACGATATCACCCTGCTCGTCATCTCCCGAAAAGAAACCCCCTGATCTCTCTGCAATATACTCCAGGAGGGTAAGAATCCTTCTCCCGCATAAAATAATAGCCGCAGGTCTCCTCACTGGAGCCTGCGGTTATTTGTTTTAATTACAGCAGCCGGTCTTATTGATGCTCGTGCTCTTCCGCTTCATCCGCCTCCGCTTTGGTCTTGTGGATGGTCCCTTCCGGGTGGTTCGGCGGCGAATAGACGGTGTACAGTTTCACCGGCTTATCCTTGGACATATTGATGACGTTATGCCAGGTGCCGGCCGGGACAATGACTGCATCGCTGCCGTGGACAATGTGTTCTTCCTTGCCTCCGAAGACGAATTTGGCCTCGCCTTCTTCGATCCGGAAGAACTGGTCAACGGTCTCGTGCACTTCGTTGCCGATCTCTTCGCCCGCTTGCAAGCACATCACCACCAGTTGGGCGTGTTTGCCCGTGAACAGCACTTCACGGAAATAATGGTTCTTCAGGGTTAAATTCTCGATATTTCCAACAAATCCGGTCATGGCTTTTACCTCCTTCGTAAATCAGGGAAAAGGTACCTTCTGGTGCCGTTGGAAATATTGTAGCAGAAAAACCAAAAAACGAATCATCCATTTGCTGAATATGATACACTTGGTTCCGGAAATCAATCCCTTCAGGAGATACTCTAAAAAATGTGCGGTATTTTTGGCATTGTAACAAAAGACGAACAACCCCTTGGCCCGATCCTTATTGAAGCCGCCCGGCGACTGACCTACCGCGGCTACGACTCGGTCGGTGCGGCTACTATCAGCGGTTCCAAAATTGACCTGCGCAAGGATACCGGCCGCGTGGAGGATGTGGCCGCCAGGTATGACTTTGCTGGCATGACCGGTCAGCGTGGCATCACCCAGTTGCGTTGGGCCACTTTTGGCGAACCATCGCAGGTCAACTCGCAGCCGCACCTGGATTCAGATGGCGACCTGGTGGGGGCGCATAATGGTAACGTGGTCAATAACGTCGAACTGCGCCTGCAGTTCATGGCTGAGGGTCTCACCGTCCGTTCCCAGAACGATGGCGAGTCCTGCGTCCACGCCGTGGAACGTTACATAAACAAAGGCTACGACTTCATTGACGCCATCCGGCTGGCATACGGCGACCTGCAGGGGGATTATGCCTTTGTGATCGGGCGTATTAATGACAACAAACTTTATGCCATTAAGAAAGGTTCCGGTCTGGTGGTGGGAATTGGGGATGGATTCACCTGTCTCTCTTCGGACCTGCCCTCGATCTTGCCTCTGACCCGCACTATTGTGCGTATCCAGGATGGAGAGATCATCACCCTGTGGCCGGAGCGGGTTGAACTGCGCTCGGTAAAGGACGGCAGCCTGATCGCGCGTGACACAGAAACGATCACCGAGACGATGGACGCTGTCCAAAAGGGCGGTTATCCGCACTTCATGCTGAAGGAGATCCACGAGCAGCCTCAGGTGGCGCGTGAACTCCTGCATCTCCTGGATGGCAGTCCCGATGTAATGAAAGTGCTCGAAAAGATGCGATCTGCGCGCCAATTGTATTTCGTCGGCTGCGGGACGAGTTATCACGCCTGCCTGGCGGGGGCGGTCTATTTTGCCGGGATTGCCGGGCGGGCTGCCTTCCCGGTACTGGCTCCGCAGTTTATCCCCCAGTACGCCCCCGCTGTCAACTACGAGGATGTGGGCCTGTTCGTCAGTCAGAGCGGCGAGACCAAGGATGTGCTCAATGCCTTGCAGATCGGCGAATCGCACGGCCTGACTGCCTTTGGCCTGGCAAATGTGATCGGCTCCACGCTGACCAAGGAAACTGCCTGCACCCTGCCGTTGTGCTGTGGCTACGAGATTTCCGTCCCGGCTACCAAGACCTTTACCAACCAGGTGGTTACCTTTCTATATCTTGCCTACCGCCTGGCCGGGCGCGACACGAAAGAACTGG
>CAIKOL010000396.1 GCA_903829085.1 uncultured Anaerolineales bacterium
CCTTGGCCTCGAGCCGCCCTGTTCCAGGTACATGCAGACCGTATACCATCGAGTCGCTCCAACCATGGTAGGCTCCACCAACCTTGATGATCTTCTTCTTCTTCGTAAACGCCCGGGCAGCCCGGACGGCTGCCATAACGCTTTCTGTCCCGGTCCCGAGCATGCGGAACATCTCAACCGAAGGCATGAAGCGCTGGATGAGCTGCGCCAGTTTAAGTTCATACTCATGGAACAAACCGGTCACAGGTCCACAAGTCTGTAGCATCTCGATGACCTTATCGCGTACTGGAGCGTAGTTCGATCCAAGCACGGTCGGGCCGCCCGCCTGCAGGAAATCAATATAGCGGTTGCCATCCACGTCCCACAGGGACGCGCCCTCGGCTTTTTCGATGGCAATTGGGAAGGGTTGGTTGAAAGCCAGGTTATGCTGAACCCCGCCGGGGATGATCTTCCGGGCCTCTTCGTTGAGAGCCTTCGAACGGATGCATCGGGTATCGAAATAGTCCAGGTATTCCTGCATCCTATCGCGCCGCACTGGGCGCAGTGGCTGGTTGATCAAATTCTTCAACTTGGAATAGATTTCGACTGTATCCGGATATTCAGAAATGGCATACTGTTGTTCAGTCATTGGATCACCCTAAATGGTATCAGCTGTTTAAATTTTTATAACTTCCCTTATTCTGATGGTAGAACTGTGTGAATTCAGCAAACAACTTATCGTACAACGCCCGGTTCTCAGGGTTCGGTGTATAAGTTGCCTTATACTCTATTTTCTGCGGGATATCTTTGAATGCCAGGTGTCCCAGACCAACCGCTGCAATAAAAGCTGCACCGCGTGCATTGGCCTGGATCGGATTTCGCACCTGGCGAATATTCAGATTCATCACGTCCGCCAGGATCTGGCTCCAGACATCCGATTTTGCTCCACCGCCGGCAAAATTTATCTGTGTCTGTTTGCGTCCCATGAATTTCTCAACCGGTGCCATTAACCAACGCGTATTGAAGGCTACTCCTTCCATAAATGCCCGGATGATATCCTCGCGGGTGTTTTCCAACGAAATATTGAAAAGGGCCGCTCGGGCATTCCGATCATCAACAGGAGCGCGTTCACCATAAATCCACGGCATGTATATCAGGCCATTGCTGCCGGGTGGTACTTTTGCAGCAATCCGGTCAAAGATCTGGAAAACATCTGGTGCCTGTTCCTGTTGTGAAAGTTCATCCTGGTGGTAAAGGATTTTGTCACGCAAATAATTCAGGTTTCCGCCAGCAGTGGTCTGGAGAGCGATCATCAGGTACTTGCCGGGAATCGCACAGGGAACCGATGCCAGGAAAGTGGAAAGATCAGTCTTCTTATATGGCACATGTGCAGCAATCCAGTTGGATGTGCCTATATATATGTGGGCATCAAAATCATTCACTGCGCCGGATCCGATGGCAGCTGCGCTGACATCAATTGCCCCGGCAACAACCTTGATCCCTTCTTTCAGTCCCAAGGCGCTGGCAACCTCTTTTTTCAAATCGCCGATTACCGAGGTGCATTGGACTAGGTTAGGGAATTTATCCGGGGAGATTCCGCAGGCATTTAGCAACCCATCGTTATAAGTAATATGCTCGGAATCGCGATTGTCTGTCACCCAGGAGGTAAGGATTGAATCAGAAGTAGCCACGAATTCCCCTGTCAGGCGCAGGTTCATGTAATCCAACGCTGTCAGGAATTTGTATGTTTTTTGATATATTTCAGGATATTCGTAGCGCACGAAGAGCATATGCGCAGCTGGATCCGTGCCGGTATGCGTGGGCACGCCACCGGTCAGACTGATCCAGCGCGGCAGTTTGAAAGCGTTGTAGCCAACCACTTTGATCAAGCCGCTGATTATTTTTGGGAGATGTTTGGCGCCGCGCATATCCAACCATGAGATCACCTTCGTCAGTGCATTCCCTTCATCGTCCACCGCCACGGTACACTCCCCTTGTGTCGAACAGCATACCGCGATAATGTTCTCTAGCGGCACCAGTTCCTTCTGAATGAGACGCTTGGATGTTGTCATGAAAGCATCCCACCATTCCTGGGGATCCTGCTCCGCGCCACCGTCTGGCAATACATAAAGAGGTATTTCCTGCACCTCCCAGCCGACCACTTTTCCAGAAATGGAAATCAATGCCGTTTTAAGAGCCGATGTGCCCAGGTCTACTGCCAGGATGAAAGGTTCTTTTTCCAAGGTCCACTCCTTTTAGAAATTTGAAATATCCGTGTCCAGTGCAAAAATAATATCTGCAATATCATAACCCCGCTGAAAGGGTCAGTGACGCGAGTTGCAACCGCATAAATCGAGATTATTATGGATTAATCATATTCGCAAAGAGGTCTATCAGTTTATCGGGTTGATGGGAAAACTCAGCGACCTGAATATCTCCTCGCACAAGCGCCAGGAGGGTTTCGGTCAGCAGGCGGTTGGCAGGTGTCGGGACGCCGAACTGCTCCCCATAACGCACCACTGCTCCCTGCAACCATTCCACTTCACTCTTGCGTCGTCCGGCATGCAGGTCAATATAAAAAGAGGGCATTTTCCCACCCCGACCACCCCCGACAACTTTAACCAATACAGGACGGGCCAGAAAAGGCGGCAGACGCAAAGCCAGCCCTAGCGCTCTTACGGGAATTCCAGGCAAATCCACCGTGTGAATCCCCTGGACTTCCATGACTGCCAGGGTCTCATGCGCCATATGTCTTTCCAAATCGTACAATCCAGCATGAGCAAAGACCTCCGCCGGGGTCATATCCACAATGGCTGCTGTTGCGCTCCCTGGCAGGTTTGCCAGGAGCTTGGACCATTTCATATTAGCAGCGCTGGGGAATAGCTGTGCGTTCAGTGAGGCCGAATTCAGGGCAATCTGCAATCGTTCAGCAAAAGGATGTCCGGTTGCAATTCCAATCCCTCTTCTTTTTTCCAAAACGATATCGCCGGCCGCGCGTCGGGCAATTGAACAGGTCATTGTACCTGCAATGACACGATCGGATCCAAGGGCAGCCGCGATCAAAGGTTCGTTGTCAACACCATTCTGTAAACACAGGACTGGCGGCATTTCTTTTACAAAAGGTTTGATTTCCTCCAGAGCTGCTGCAGTGTCAAAAGATTTAATGGCAAAGATGCCTATATCGAACGGGCCATGCTTCATCGCCTCTTTCAGAGAGCCAGCACACTCTATGGAGCTGGGAGCGACGATCAATGGCTCAGCCTCCACTCCGTGTTTTCCGAGGGAGACATCCATCCGCAGTCCCCGTTGGCGTAATTCAGATGCGACGGAGGGCTGTTCAATAAAAACAACCCGATGCCCGACGTGTGCCAGCGATCCGCCAACGTAGCTGCCAATCGCCCCAGCTCCGAATACCAGCACCGAGATCGGCTTAAAATCATCCATCCAAATACCTCCAAAGCATTAGGCCATTTCGATTTGATAACGATAGAACTTCATGAGAAAACAGTTCGTTGGGGTAAGTATACCCAAAAACGGAAGAAAGCTTGAAAAGATTTATCAAACATTTAACCTCATTTTTCCATCTATGCCATACGTCACAAGAACCACGGGGGGGGCTACGCACCAACCATCCCGTCCTCACACAGGCAGATCTTCCCCTTGCTAAGTTCATGGAGCAAGTACCAACAGTAGAATGCTTACGAAGCTTCAACACGCTGCTTGCACAGTTCTAACAGTTTCTCATCTGCTCGGTGATAAAATAAATGAATGCTCCCCGATTTTCGTGTTCGCCAACGCGATTACTTGCTTGAAATAGCCCGTGCCCTTACCCAGGAACTTGACCTGGATAAGCTTTTGGCGCGCATCTTGCGCATTTCCATCGAAATGCTGGCTGGTCAGGCTGGTATCCTTGCCCTCAAAGAGACTGGTGGCTGGCGTGTTGCCTCGGCCCATGGCATTCCTCCAGCATTCCTGAGTTACCTCGAGCCTCTCCTTGCCGAAGAAAAAGCTGCCGAACTCAACCTTGTCGAATTAAACCGCATGTTGAAAGATTTGGCCTATACAGCCAGCATGGGATTGCTGAACGGTGTTGGCATTCCTCTAGCAGCTCACGGCCTTGTAATCGGCGTCATCTTTATCTTTCGTAGCTATCCGGACCTGTTTTCAGCCAACGATAAAACGCTGCTCCAGTCCTTTGCCGATCAGGCCGCCATCGCTGTCTACAATGCGCAATTATATAAACAGGTCAGTTTTGAAAAAGCCCGCCTGGACGCCTTGGTTGATTCTGCAGCCGATGGCATTCTTATCCTCAACGCCGACCACACAATAGAACGTTGTAACATCGCCTTTGAAAAACTCTACGGACGTCCACGCGCAGACATTCAATCAAAGGCACATGCTGACATAATCCGCTGGGCACGCCGGCCTGATGGTCAGACTCTTGAGGAAGCCGAAATTCGTGGCTGGCCCCTGACCACGAATGCCTATCTCTATGTCGAAGGCGACCTCCAGCGTCCGGAGCCACCTGCCTTGCCGGTTGGGATCACCTACGCCCCGCTGCTCGCACCGGATGGTTCCCTGCGCAATGTCATTGCCACGGTGCGCGATATCACCAAGTTCCGTAATGCAGAACAGATCAAGAATACCTTTGTCTCAATTGTCAGCCACGAACTCAAAACGCCTGTCGCGCTGATAAAAGGCTATGTCAGCACCTTGCGCCGGGAAGACGCGAAATGGGACAAAGCCATCGTCAAGGACAGCCTGGCCGTAATCGAAGAAGAGGCTGATCATTTGGCTGCCATGATCGATGATTTACTGGATGCTTCACGCTTGCAGGCAGGAGGTCTTACCCCCAACCTGTCCGATGTTTCCATCCCTGTTTTGGCCGAACGTTTGGCTGAACGTTTCCGCACCCAAACCGACCGCCATACATTCGTGGTCGATTTCCCCTCCAGGTTTCCGGTCATTCTCGCAGATGAAAACCGTCTTTCCCAGGTTATCTCCAACCTCTTCTCAAATGCCATAAAATACGCGCCCAAAGGCGAGATCTGCATCAACGGGCAGGTCCGCTCCGAGCAGGTGATCATCACTGTCAGTGACCAGGGTCCGGGGATTGATCCTGCCGACATCCCCTATATCTTCGACCGTTTTTACCGCTCAGATCAAGCTGTTCGTAAAACGAAAGGTGCTGGTCTGGGGTTGTATCTTGCCAAGGCCATCGTAGAAGCCCACGGCGGGCGTATTTGGGTGGACCCGCAGCCCAATTCCGGTGCCCGGATCTGTTTTTCCCTGCCGCGTTTGCGCGAAATGCGGTAAGATAGGCCGTTCGCCGGTAAAAACCGATCCCATTCTTCATAGAGAGTATCCATGCCTCCTCAAAAGACCCAGATTCCCTGCCCGCGCTGCCGCCAACCAGTTGTCGCTCAGATCGAGCAACTCTTTGATGTTACGTTCGACCCCGGTTCAAAGCAGCGTCTCCTTGGTAGTGTTTCCAATTTTGCTGCCTGTCAGTCCTGCGGCTACAACGGTCCGTTGGCCACCCCCATCGTCTATCACGATACCGAAAAAGAACTCCTGTTGACTTATTTTCCAGGAGAATTGGGGCGACCAATCAACGATCAGGAAAAATTTCTCGGTCCGCTCATCAACCAGGTAACCAACCGTCTACCTCCTGAAAAACGCAAAGCCTACCTTCTGCGCCCGCAAAGCTTTCTCACCTATCAAAGTCTTATCGAGCGCATCCTCGGTGCTGATGGTATCACGCCGGAAATGATCCAGGCCCAGCAGAAACGCGTAACGCTTGTGGAGCGTCTGATCAGCGCGTCCGGCCCGGAAGTCCGTTCAGAAATCATCAAGCAGGATTCAGCCCTTTTCGATGCTGAATTTTTCGCCATTTTCAGTCGCTTGATGGAAGGAGCGCTTTCCTCCGGGCAGGAGCCAGCCGCCCGCACCATGGACGAAATTCAGAAACAACTCTTGACTGAGACAGAGTACGGGCGTAAGGTTTCTTCCCAATCAAACGAAATCCAGGAGGCGATTAAGACTCTGCAGGCGGCCGGCAAGGGCCTTGACCGCCAGAAATTACTCACTATCCTGATCGAAGCCCCCAACGATGACCGCCTGAATGCCCTGGTCAGCCTAACCAGACCGGGTCTGGATTATCTATTCTTCCAGAGTCTTACCGAGCGCATTGATAAAAGTTCCGGAAAGGATCACGAAAAGTTGGAATCCCTCCGGGAAAAATTGCTGGAGATTACTCGCAAGGTGGACCAGCGCGCCGAGGAAGAATTCAAACATGCCGGCGAATTACTTAATAACTTGCTATCCTCTGAAAACATCCAGCAGGCTACGACAGAACACCTGGAAGAAATCAATGATTCTTTTGTCCAGGTTCTCAATCGCACTCTTCAGGAAGCCAACAAGAAGAACGACTCCGTTCTGATGCCAAAACTCCAGCAGATCGTGGCTGTTCTACAACAAGCCAGCGCTCCCCCCCCCGAACTGGCCATACTTGAAGAAATGCTTGCAGCTCCGGATGAAACCGCGTTGAATAAGATGATTGAACAACATGCTGCAGAAATCACCCCCGAGTTCAGTTCCATCGTTGCCAGTGTCATCTCCCGCAGCGAGGAACAGGCTGGTGGAAAACAATCCGGTGAAGAGGTCGAGATGCTGGTTAAACTCCAGGAAATCTATCGAGCCATCCTTAAATTTACCATGAAGAAAAACCTGGCACAGAAATAACTTTTTTCAATCACAAAGGTTTTCTTGGATCTTGGCCTTGCGTTGGATCGTGTCGCCAGGTTTTACAGCGGCCTGGTCAATGTAAAACTGGTCTGAAAAGAAACGCATAAATTACAAACGAGGACTTCCGTCTCGCCAAATTTTCGGAAGTCCTCGTCATATTGTGAAAAACATTTGATTACTCTAATGCTGGCGGGTTATCCAGCCGTATGCCATGCCCTCGGATTGTCAGGATATAAGCGTGGGCTGCATCGACTGCTGCAATTCGGTCTCGCAATCGCCGCAAGAGGGCATCCAGCGCCTGATCCGAGACTCCGACAGCCTCTTCATCGCCCCAAACTTCACTGACCAATTGATGTCGATCCACTACCTGTCCCTGGTGATCAGAAAGTACCCGCAGAACTTGAAATTGCAGGGCTGAAAGTGGCGGGTCAATTGCCTGGTTATTCACCCACACACTCCGGGAGCGCAAATCCATTCGCAAACGTCCGGAAATATCCCCAAAATCCGATAAAGGTACGGTCGCATCGGAAGTCAAGTAGAGAAATTGCTGTGCCAGAGCGATCTGCACAGTGTCCCCATCTTGTAAAGTCACTTTCCCTGTTACCGGGGTCCCATTACAGTGTACCCCGTTCTTGCTGCCCAGGTCTTCAAGAATGATTCCTTCAGGTGTCGGTATTAGCCGGGCATGGAACCGCGAAACTTGCCGGTCCGGAATGATGACATCACAGGTCATCTCACGCCCGATGGTGAGTACCTTGTTTACGACCCAGCGGTCGCCTTTCAGAGGGCCGGTTTGTCCAACCAATAAAGGGGCTTCTTCCAAGTTTCCGATCATATTCAATCCTCCTGGAGAAGTGGATTATACAACAGGTTTTCAAAAGACGTTTATAATATATCCGATTGTATAAGGATGCGCAAAGCTGGTCAAACGACGCCGAAACCCCCTCCAGCTATGCCTCACCTGTTTTCTTGTTTGTTGTAGATTGGATTGCTATGCCCGTTGCACTAAAAACCGGAGAGGTGCTGCGCGGCCGTTATCGCATTCGAGAGCGCATTGGTCAGGGAGGCATGGGTAATATCTATCTCGCTGATGATATGCGTCTGGAAGGACGCCAGTGTGCGCTCAAAGAAGTCGAACACGACCGGAATGTACCCGCCAAATTGCTCAAGGAGGCTCGCCAGCAATTCCTACACGAAGCCACTGTATTGGCGCGCCTCGACCACCCCAATCTACCCAAGGTGTCGGATTTCTTCTCCAACGGTCCACGCGACTACCTGGTGATGGATTACATCCCCGGCAAAGATTTGCGCCAACGCATGCTGGATGCCAAGCAAAACAATTCCTTCCTACTTGAAGAGGATGTCCTCGGCTGGGCCAACCAGCTCGCTGATGCCCTTTCCTACCTTCACAACCAAGTTCCCCCACTCGTTCACCGGGATGTAAAACCGTCTAACATGAAGATCACCCCCGGTGGTCTTTTAAAATTGGTGGATTTCGGCTTGGTCAAAGCCCTTGTCCCGGATGAGATGACGGTTACTGTCATCCAGGGACGCGGCACCGCATTATATACGCCACTCGAACAATACGGGGGGGATGGCCTGCACACGGATATCCGCAGCGATATTTACGCTTTCGGTTGCACCCTCTACCATCTCCTTACAAATAACCCGCCTGCTGATGCCCGGGACCGCTTCTTGCACCCTTCCAGCATGCCTGCCCCTCGTAAACTCAACCCGGCCATCAGCCCCCGCACCGAACGCGCCATTCTCTGGGCCATGGAGCTGCACCCTGATGATCGCCCGGCTACGGCAGAAGATTTCCGTCAGTTTCTGATCGGTACGCGCGAACTGCCGCCTCGCCCTCAGGGGCAAACGCGTCCTCAAAATTCACTTCGCCAACTTATAAAAGGGAAAACAGAGCAGATTTTTCTCTGGGTCTTGGGGGGACTATTGGTGATCAGTCTGGTCGCTTCTCTGATCCCCTAGACTGCCAATGCCATATAAAGGCAGCCCCAAAACCAGCCGCGGCACCCAGGAACACAACGCCCATAATCCCGGACCATCCATTATTTTGGAGGAAAATCGCTGCTCCTGGCAGGCGTACTGCCAGATAGGTATAAACCACTAACCCACCTGAGAAAATACACAACGCCCAGCGCAACGCCCAGCGCGGGGTAATAAAGCGCTTGCCAAGCCAGTAGGCAAAGCTGCTTAATCCTCCCAGCATAAGGCTCATGCCAAACCACCCCCCCAACCCCGTGTTTTCCTTTGCCGATGGCAATACAGGCTCCACAGTTGGCGTGACAGTGATCTCAGGGATTGGCGTGTCGGTAATATTCGGAGTGGGTGCAACAACTGTCACACCCACACCTTCATTGGAGGCATCCAGTTGCATTACCTCCGAAGTCAGTGCAGGATCGCTTTCTGCGCGGATTTCGAGCAACCCGGGTCGGTCAATACTGAACGAAACTCCTGCCAGACCCTGGGTCGTAACCGCAAGAATTTGTTGTACAACTCCCCCCTCCCCGCTCAACTGGATCTTGAATGCTACTCCTGTTCCATCTGGAACCGGATGACCGTTATGGTCAAGAATTACGCTCGTCCGCACTGAAACAGTATCGCCAACGTGGAAGGACGGCGTCGGCTCCGGGGTTCCCGAGGGAGTAGACGCAGGCCCGGGAGCGAAACCAATCGAGAGTCCAATGATTTGGTTCGGATCAGGTTTGGTTGCGGTATACAGGTCGTAACCGATCCCTGGAACAGAAACGGGCAACGCTCCTGCTGGTGAGAGTTCACGGAAAAGTAACCTTGCTGCCACTTCTACGAATGGTGCTGATTTGCTATACAGACTGTAATAGGCAGTCAATTTCGATATATCTGTCGGATCTAGGTAATATGGGGCATTGAAAGCGAAAACAACGATCCGCTTGTCGCGCAGTAGATCCTGTCGCTCGGAAAGGAATCGACGCAGGAGCGTTGTTTGTGGCTCGCCGGTTTCGGCATCCAGCATATTGATTACCACCCCATCCCGCTGCCCGGATTGAATTCTCGAAATCAGTGTCACCGGCTCCACCTTCCAGAATGGCTCCTAGGCTCGTGAATGGGTAGCTGATCAAGTGGCTGGCTTGCACCTGCCCGCCGGCTTGTGGGCCATAAAGTCGCAGGATCACATTTTGCAACGCGTCCACTGCAAGCATGGGGGCAGCGTCACATGTGCTGCATTGGCTTCCTCCCCGGGTATCGGTCAAAAATACGATCCGGTCGCTGACACCTGGTGGGGTTGGAAGTACAGAATCCAGGTCAGCACTACTCGGGCTGACCAGCGTCGCCGACTCACGTGCAACTTCAAATGTCACTGCCTGTGATGTCCCCAGGTTCGCTAGACCTTCCACCGCTGGCAACACCACCTCCTGGCTAAAACTCCCATATAGGCGATATTTGGCACTCAAGATCCTGAAAACCGCGTCATCCACTGCCTGGGCAAAGGCTGGGTCCTCTTGATATTTCTGATCGAAGAATTCGATCGCATTGATGACCGTCGTGTAATTATCCGCTTCGTCACTCGATACGATATTCCCCATGAAGAGCAGATCATTCCCCGCCAGGAAGGCGTCCCGCGCCACCAGACGAGCAAGGAAGGATTGCCCACTTGGATCATAGAAGCGCCGAACTGTCTGACTGCCAAGATCATCACTGACCATCAACCCACCAGCTGTGCGCCAGGTGGCAAAAGCCGGAAGGGACAGGATCTGCGAAAGCGCTTGTGGGTCAAAACTTACCGGGCGTGTAGTCGAACGAATATTGCCCTGGAATCCCTGGTACCGGATATGGGAGACTAGCAAGCCATCCGCAGTACTTTCTGGTGTGGAGGCATTCCCCGTAACAGAAAAATATGGTGCCAATTCGATTTGTTTCAATTGTTCAAGGGATTTGCGTACTGTGGCCGGTTCTTCTCCAACGGGACGGTCCGCGCTGCCGCGGCCGGGGAAATGGTCAGCAATTACCGTCAAGCGCCTGTTGCTACCGGTATGTAAGCCGGTTATATAGGCGCTCCCCATTGCCCCCACCCAATATGGATCTCCTCCAAAAGCACTCGCTCCCAGCCCATTCCCCAGCGTCGAACCAGGTGATTCAAGAACATCCAATGAAGGGCCGAAGAATAGATTAAAGCCAATGCTGGAAAGTTCCTCCCCAGCCACCGCTCCGACCTGTTCGGCCAAGGAGGGATTCCAGGTTGCGCCGAGTGCCATAAGATCAGGTAATGGTGTCAGCCCATTGAGGATCTGGTCATTGGGATAACCATCGCCATCCTGGGAAATGCCAATGAAAAGCGGGATGTAATTCGTCGCAGTGGTAGTGGGAGTCGGTGCTGGAGTAGGCGTACCTATGTTTATCTCGGCGGGTACGCCTTGCGAAGCCTGCCATTCAGCACCTTGTAATTGGGTAATCAACTGGTAAGTACCAGTAATGGTGTCGGGAGCTGCCAAAAAATTATCATTTCCGGCCCGTAACACCACACCTCCCACGTGGTAACTGGTTACCAAATCATAGATTTGGGTGCTCTGGCCTGCAGTGGCGCCGGTGAAAGTCACCAGAAAAAGTTGTCCCACCCGCTCCTCTGGCGTCATCTTATCCAGCATCTGGCGGGCACTCGCCGTTGGGTTACTACCTTGAAATGAACCCGAACCGCGGACGATAACCGCGGGACTGAAAGAAACTACCAACGAAACCAATAATAGAATGGATAGAATACGTCGAAGAATCATTTTAGAATAAATAGATGCTATACCCTTGTTGGGTTTTGAGGAGAGGATCAGCTTGCAGATTGATCAAGTCTTGCCGATGGGACTACTTGCTTCTCCCCAGCAACCGGAGGACCAGTGCCGGGTCTCCGGTAATAATACCATCCACCCCCAGACCGATCATCCGCTTGATATCCTCTTCTGCTGTGACTGTCCAGACAATGACCCGTTTCCCGGATGCATGGACTTGATTGATCAATCCGATATTTATGTCGACCATCGGAGGATTTAGGGCAGTGTAATCGCCGCGCCATCCGAATGTCCGACCCCAGGCACCCATCCAACCGGGAATCGTTAATAGTCCACGCGGGACATCGGGTAACAGTTTGCGGGCTTTCTGCAGGCTTAGGCTTAAGAAAGATGAGAAAAGCACCCGCTCTTCCATACTATGTTTCTTTATGATATCTGTTACTTTCGGTACGAGTAAATCGAATGGGGTTGAATAATTTTTCAATTCAATATTCATGTATACGCGTTTGCCAACTGTTTCAAACACTTCGTCCAGTGTGGGGATTTTTTCTCCAGGGAACTGTCCTGGAAATTGCTTTCCAGCGTCCAGTTCCCGCAACGCAGCAAATGGAAGTTTAGCCACATTACCGGTCCCATTCGTGGTGCGATCCACTGACTGGTCATGCAGGACAACCACCTGGCCATCCGCGGTTAATTTAACATCAAACTCAATTCCATCTGTGCCTTTTTCCACAGCTTGTTTAAAAGCGGACAGCGTATTTTCAGGTGCATGAGCTTCGTCCCCTCGATGAGCAAAAACAATCGGTAAGTGCAGATTATTCCACATATTAAATATCCACGAAATAGGCTTGGGAGGCGCGGTCTATCATTTCCTTTGACATCGTCGGTTCGGTGGAAAGATAGCGGGCGATATCGAGAATCTGGTCACACAGATCGCGCGGATGGGAAGCACGCATTTTTCGATTGCGCTTTATGTAATACTCTTGCAAAAGATATGCCAGTCCCTGGTCATTGAAAGGAATGCCCTTTTGTTGGGATACTCTTTTAAATATCTCGCGATAATCCTCAAATGATGGGTCTGAAATCTCGATCTTGTGTCTTAAACGGCGGAGAAAAGCTTCATCCACCAGGTCACGTGGAGGCAAGTTGGTTGAGAACACCACCAGCACGTCGAACGGGATTTCGATCTTGCGACCAGTATGCAGTGTCAGGTAATCGACCCGGTTTTCAAGCGGGACAATCCAGCGGTTGAGCAAGTCGCGCGGTCTCACTTGTTGCCTTCCAAAATCATCTATCAGGAGAATCCCCCCGTTGGCCTTGACTTGGAAGGGGGCCTCGTAGAATCTGTGTGTATCGTCAAACACCAGGTCGAGCCCTTCCAGCGTCAGTTCACCACCTACCATGATGAAAGGTCGCCGGATCTTTATCCAGCGCGGATCGCGCCTTCCATTCCGCAAGCCGCCTGTTCCAGGTTGGGTGGGATCGGATTCCGGTGCCAGTTGATGGTTGACTGAGTCATATAATTTGACTACTTGCCCATCCAGGTAAAGCGCATAAGGAATATACATCGTTTGGGTCAGGGCAAGATTACCAAATGCTTTTGCAACGCTGGTCTTTCCATTGCCGGGAGGTCCATAAAGGAATATTGATGTGCCTGAATTCAGCGCTGGGCCAAGTCTTTGGAATGTAATTTCAGAAAGGACCAGTTGTGAAAGGAGCTGGCGCATGGTCCGGCTGGTTATTGCCACCCGGCCGCGGCTTTGATGCCGGATGGACTCGTTATAAGCTTCAAACGGTACTGGTGCTGGTCCTGCATACTGGCTCCGCTCCAAGGCTTCGCGGGCACGCACAACACCTGCGCCCGTTATGGCATATTGATACGAACCCTCGCCTAATCCCATTTGCGAGGATTTGACTTCGAGTAGTTTCTCGCGCTTGAGGGTTTCGAGGATCTGATCAACGACTCCCGAAAAGGGCAGTGCAATTTCCTCGGCTGCCTTAAAACCAGATAGGTATCCCTGGAAATAAAAAATCTTCAGCGCCAAGTCCTGCAACCAGAGCAACGACAATCCGGTATCTTCCAACTTGGTCATGGGCGGCGGAACAAATGAAGCTCCCTGGCCGGATGATTCAATTTTAGATATGACAGTCATAACTGCCTCCCGCTTGTGAATACAAATGAATTATAGCACGCCGCTCTTTTAACAGGATTGCATTTCGTTTATAATTGTTTCATGAATCTGTCTGTTATTATCCCAGTTTATAATGAACACAATACGCTAAGCACGATCCTCGAGCGCGTTCAACAGACCGGTCTCGCAGATGAGATTATCCTCGTGGATGATGGATCCACGGATGGTACCCGTGACTTGCTTACTTCTTTGCAAGGTCGTCCCGGTATCCGGGTGATCCTCCATGCCCAGAACCAGGGCAAAGGAGCAGCTGTTCGTACCGGCATTTCTGCTGCTACTGGCGATGTGGTTCTAATCCAGGATGCAGACCTGGAATACGATCCACGTGATTATCCTGCCCTGCTTAAACCCATCCTGGAAGGCAAGGCAGATGTTGTTTTTGGATCGCGCTTCATGGGGGGACCTCGTCGGGTGATCATGTTCTGGCATATGCTCGCCAACCAGTTGCTCACCTTGGCAACCAATATTCTATATGACACAATTCTTAGCGATATGGAAACCGGCTACAAGGTGTTTCGCCGCGAGGTGCTTGAAAATATCCAGTTGCGTGCAAATCGCTTTGATTTCGAGCCGGAGTTTACCGCCAAGATACTCAAACAGAAGGTGCGCCTCTTTGAAGTCCCCATCTCATTCAATCCACGTAATTATACAGAAGGGAAAAAAATAAAATTGAAAGATGCATTCGAGGCAGTTTGGGCTTTGGTGAAATATCGATTCATCGATTGATATAAAAAAAGAAAACAACTCCCTTTTTCATTGAACTGCACCCATTAGGCAAGACATAAAAAGAAAGACCCCGAGTGGTTACAAGGACAGGCACCTGAGTTGATAAGGTGTCTGTCTTGTTTTCAATTGTATCCTTTCATAGTTGTAAAAGTAAATATATTCGTCAATGAGTTGTTGAGCAGATTCAAAAGTAGGGTTTTTGAAATGGCG
Organism: uncultured Anaerolineales bacterium; assembly: GCA_903829085.1. Taxonomy (GTDB): domain Bacteria; phylum Chloroflexota; class Anaerolineae; order Anaerolineales; family Villigracilaceae; genus UBA877. The sequence goes on from CAIKOL010000396.1 coordinate 14,627, forward strand.
CAAGTACTCTTCTTTGAGATGGCCGAAGAAATTTTCCATGCAGGCATTGTCCCAGCAGTTTCCGCGCCGCGACATGGATGGAGTGATGTTATACTCATTTACAAGGACATCATGATACGCCTGCGAAGTGTATTGGTGCCCCTGGTCACTGTGGAGGATGAGTCCATCAGTGACCTTTTCTTTTTGCTTGGCTTGATGAATGGTATGGGCGACCAAAGCGATGGAGTTGTTGCGATTGAAGACTGAGGCAACAATAAAGCCATCGTAGAGATCCTTGATGATGGAGAGGTAAGCCCAGCCTTCCTGAGTCATGACATAAGTGATATCCGTGACCCACTTCTGATTGGGTCGGGTGGCGACAAAATCACGGTTGAGCACGTTTGGATAACGATGGTAAGTACCGATCTCTTCCAATTTCTTGTACATTTTGCGCTTTCGAGCCCTGGAACGAATATTCAGCTTGTTCATCAGCCTCAAAACCGCTTTGGAATTGATCTTCAGAGCATGTTTTTGCTTCAGTTGGAGTGTGATCCGACGATAGCCATAGATCTTGTGGGAAGCTTCATAGGCCGCCTGGACCAGTTCTAGCCGTTCGCCATCCGGGTCTTCCCGATCCAACTTCTTCACCCAGGCATAATACGCCGCTCGCGAAACACCCAAGAAGGTACACATGGCTTTCACTTCGAAGTCCCTTCGATGGTGGTAGATCGCCCGATATTGCGCTGCACGAGCTGCAGTCCCCGCAATTCGGAATGGAATTTTTTTAGGAGCGCATTCTCCATCCGCAGCCGCTCCAGTTCCCGTTGTTCCGATTCCGCTTTAGGCGGTCGTCCGATCGGTTTGAGAAAGGAAGCTTCACCTTCCTGACGGTACATCCGTACCCATACTTTGATCCGCTCCGCTTTGCGGATGCCCAGCTGTTCAGCCACCTGGGCATAGGTCTTTCGACCCTCGATAATCAGCCAGACCGCTTCCCTTTTCGTCTCCAGCGGATAATGCAGCATCCCTTGTGTTCCAGACATAAAAGCACCTCCTGTGCTCTATTTTCTCACAGGGGGTGCTTTCTTTTCGTGTCTTGTTTTAGGGGGTCAGTTCACATCCAGGGAGCTGTTTTTTTCTTCACTATTTTTTACTTCCATTTCAGTCGCTGATTACTACGAATCCGCCGGCTTGACATCTTTCAAGTTAAGTTGCAGCGATTTCCGTCCATTGAATTCATTGGATTCGAAGGTATAGAGCACGTCCACTCGCCCAGGGAGATTGGGCTGGAGAGCTCCCAACCGAAACCCGATTGAATCAAAAGTAACGTGGCCGTCAGTCACCGTCAGCTTGAGATGTTTTCCATCCGCGCCGACTGTCCGCGAATTGGTAACACGTAAATTCCGGCTGACAAACACCGCTTCATGGTTTCCATAACCGGTTGGTTGAAGGTATTCCAGGTGTAAAAGTAACTCCGCCTTGAGATCCGAAAGGGAAACCTCTATGTCGGCGTTCAATGTCTGGCGCAGGTCAAGGCCGTGTAACTGTTCGGTCGCCAGTGCCTTCAACCTCGTTTTAAGTGCTTCCCGGTTTTCGTTTCTCACGGTGAACCCGGCTGCGGCAGCATGCCCGCCGTGCCGGATCAATAAATCTTTGCATTGGTCAAGAGCGTTGGTAATGTGGAATTCCGGGATGGAACGGCACGAGCAGCGCGTGGTTTCAGCAGAGATCTGTCCAACCACTGCCGGACGATAATAGGTTTCCACCAGGCGTGAAGCCGCCAGGCCGACGACACCGGCATTAAAATCAGGATCCACGGCAAAAAACAGGTCCGCGTTCGGATCGTCAGCCAGGACAAGGGCTTCGGCTTCCGCCTGGATTTGTCGGGTGATCTCTTGCCGCTGACGGTTTTGTATATTCAGTTGCTGTGCTAGTTCGCCTGCGGTCTTAACATCCGTGGCGAGCAGCAGGTCATATGCCGCCAACGCAGACTCCAGGCGCCCGGCTGCGTTCAAGCGCGGGCCAAGGGTGAATCCAATGCTTGTGGCAGTGATCCGCGCCAGGGGCAGATCCGAGACAGCTGCAAGCGAGAACAAGCCTTGCCTTTTCGTCTCGTGTAATTGTTGTAACCCTCTCCGCACCAGGATCCGGTTCTCGCCTACCAACGGAGCCATGTCGGCAACCGTTCCTAGAGCAACCAGGTCAAGCAGGTCGTCAGTTTGAAAACCTTCCGGGCTTTTTCCGATCGTTTCAAATAACGCCTGCACAATCTTATAAGCCACCCCTACCCCTGCCAGGTCTTTATCTGGATATATATCGCCAGCTTGTTTGGGGTTGATCACTGCAAAAGCCGGGGGTAAATCGCCCTCCGCAGGCTGGTGGTGGTCGGAAATGATCAGGTCAAGCCCAATGGCCTTTGCATGGGCCGTCTCATCAGGTGAGCGGATGCCGCAATCCACGGTGACCACTAGCTTATAACCTTCTGCCTTTAATTTATCCAGCGCCTCATTATTTAGACCGTACC
>CAIKOL010000397.1 GCA_903829085.1 uncultured Anaerolineales bacterium
CTGTAGGGAAAGGCGGGGATGTCGCTCATGTGGATGCCTCCGCACACCACCACCCCGCCTTTGCGGGTGGCTTTCAACGCTGAAACCACCAGCGCCCCAAGCGGGGCGAAGATCAGGGCTGCATCCAGGCTCTCAGGTGGGGACTGGGTGGAATCGCCGGCCCACTCCACGCCCTGGCGCAGGGCGAACTGACGGGCGGCTTCATCGCCGGGGCGGGTGAAGGCGTACACCTTTTTCCCTTCGACCCTGGCCACCTGGGTGATGATGTGGGCGGCAGCGCCAAAGCCATAGATGCCCAGGGTTTCCACATTCTCCCCGGCCATGCGGTAGGTGCGGTAGCCGATCAGCCCAGCACACAGCAGGGGGGCGGCTTCCAGGTCGGAGTAGCCGGGGGGCAGGGGGAAGCAGAAGCGTTCGTCGGCCAGGGTGTATTCGGCGAACCCGCCGTCCACGTCATATCCAGTAAAGGCCGGTTGGTCGCACAGGTTTTCCTGCCCGCGCACACAATAGCGGCAGGTGCCATCGGTGGCTCCCAGCCAGGGGACTCCCACCCGTTCTCCGGGTTGAAAGCGCCCGTCTCCCGCATCGCTGCGGACGACCGTGCCGACGATCTGATGCCCCAGCACCAGCGGCAGTTTTGGGTGCTCCAGTTCTCCTGCGATGATATGCAGGTCGGTATGGCAGACGCCGCAGGCACGCACCTTGAGCAGCACCTGTCCCGGTCCGGGTTGCGGGATGGGGATCTCGGCCAGTCTCAAAGGCTGGCCGGGGGCTTCGAACAGCATGGCGCGCATGTTTTGATCACGATCAATGCGGGGTGACATTTTGACTGTCCTTCCAGGCCTGCAGGAAGGGGAAGGGGTCCAGCAGGCTGGCGCGCGACATCCAATCGCTGGCGGATAAGGGGTGGGAGATTTCGAAGTGCAGGTGGGTTTCGGTATTGCGGGCGTCGCCTGAATTGCCCACCAGGCCCAACAGGTCCCCGGCTCTCACCCGTGTCCCCACCTTGATGCCCGTGTTGATGGCAGACAGGTGGGCACCGTAGTAGCGGATGCCATCATCGCCAAGCAGGGAAACCCATAACCCGCCCACCGCAGTGGGATTGGTAAGCGGGTCCCACAGATCCACGGTTGAAACAGCATCCACAACACCCGAAGTGACAGCCACGAAATGCGAGCCGGCCGGGGCGAAGATATCGGTGGCGGGGTAGCCGTGGCCCCCCGCGCTGAAATTGGCAAATATCCCGGGCTCGACCGGGAAGAAGTAGGTGAACGGCGATGCGGGCACGGGCGTGGCTTCCAGCGGAGGGGTGACATTGTTCCCGGCGCGCCAGGCCACCAGGAAGGGGAACGGGTCCACCTGGCCGCGGCGGGTACGCCAGTCTTCCGGGTAGGTGGGTGCGGAGATCCCAAAATGGAGGTGGAAATCGCCATTGATGGCGTCGCCGCTGTGGCCGACCAAGCCGAGCAACTGGCCGGCGGTCACCCTCACGCCGGGGCGGATGCCGCTCGCTATGGCAGACAGGTGCGAACCGTAGTAGCGCACCCCGTCATCGCCGATGATGGCCACGCTCAGACCGCCGCGCAGGGCCGGGTCATCCATGACCGGCTCCCACTGGTCCGCGTAGGTCACATAATCCACCACACCGTCGGTCACGGCCACGAATTTGGCGCCTTCGGGAGCGAAGAGATCCGTGGCGGGGTAGCCATGGGTGACCACGCCTTCTGCAAAACTGGCCACGCCGGGAGGCTGGATGGGAAAGATATACTTCCAGGAAACCGGCGTCCCGGTGGGAGGCTCCGTCTGGGTGGGGGAGGGCGTCTCAGTGGGCGTCGGGGTGTCCGTTGCGGTCGGGATAGGGGTGGATGTCTCCGTGGGGGTGGCGGGCGGTAGCGGGGTATCGGTGGGTGGCAGGGGGGAGGGCGGAACCAGGATGACCGGGGGGGTGGTGGGGACGGGGGTTGGCAGCGACAGGGGCAGGCTGGGAACGCAACCGGCCAGCAACAGCCCCAGCAACAATGCTTCCGTAAGGTGCGATCCTGCCTGGCGAAGAAGTTTGCGGTGCATGGCTCAGCCTGCCTTTTTCTTCAACAACTCTTCCAGGTCGGGGATATCATGCGCTGCCCGGCGCAGAAGGTCGAAGGCGGACCCGGTGACCAGTTCCAGGCGCGCCGCGCTGACCGGTTCCCCGGAGTCAGCCTCTTCTAGCATTTTGATGATATTGCCGCGCAGACCGCTGGCGCGGCGTGCCCAGTGTGAATCCACCGAGAGCCGTTCCAGCCGGGAAACAAGCAGGCGCAAGAGTTGCAGGCTATTCGTTTGGGAAGAGTTCACGCGGATATTATACCGTTTCAGCCTGCTGCGGGTGCGCCAGGATTTGCAGGAAGCTCCAGGCCAGCAAGCAGCCGCCCATCCCGATGGCATACAACCAGTAAGGTCCCAGCAGGTCGAAGAGCAGCCCAGCCAGAGGCGCAGCCACCAGCCCCACCCCGTTGCGCAGGGTCACATCGAAGAAGGAGACCACGGTGGTGCCCTGTCCGGGTGGTGCACATTCAACCAGGTAGTTGTAGTACGAAGGTGCATTCAGGCTGAGGGCGATGCTGGCCAGGATGCGGGTGAGGAAAATGCCGGGGATGGAATGGAACAGTACCACCGGCAGGAAGGAAACAGCCTGCACAATGATGGAGATGCGCAGGATGCGCCCGGTGCCATAGCGGTGGATGAGCCGGTCGGCCAGCAGCATGAACGGCACTTCGAACAGAGCGCTGACCGTGCCGGCAATCCCGATCAGACCCGTCTTTGCCCCCAACTGGCTCATGTAAAGGGTCTCGAACTGGACGCGCCCGGCAGTGCTGATCCAGATGGTCACGAATGCCAGCGCCATGCCGACCATGGCGCGGTTGCCTGCCAGGCTGCGCAGCACCCGCCGTACCGGTACGTGCCCGGGCTGTGCCCCGCTCCTTCCGGAGGTTGGATTGCCGCGCACGAACGCCAGCGCGCAGGCTGCCAGCACCAGCATGGCTGCGTACCCGGCGAAGGGGATATACAGCCCCAGCCGTTCGATCAAAAAACCTGCCAGCGGAGTGACCACCGCCCAGCCCAGAGAGCCCCACAGGCGCACCGAACCGAACCCGGATTTCTCGCCGTTGACGGCGGCCAACGCCTGCAGGCTGGATAGCGAGGTGGTGCCGCTCCCGAACAAGGCATCCAGGATGATGAACAGGCAGATGCTCCAAAAAAAGCTCTGGATGCCGCGCAGCAGGGCGAAACAAGCCGAGGCCAGCAGGGCAGCCATGATCAGCCGGCGCGGCCTGGAGCTTGTGTCTCCCAGCCGGCCCCAGATGGGAGCGGTCAGCATCGCAGAGAAGGCGGCCAGGGCGCCCAACAAACCGATTTCGGCGCCGTTCAGGCCGCGTGACTTGTAAAAAAGGGTGACAAAAGGCGAAAGGAAACCGCCTGCACCGATGAAGAAGAAGTAATAGGCGCGGAAGAAGCGCAGGTTGCGTACAGGGGAAGTATTATCCATTGATGGACGTACGATTTTGGGGAGAGGCTATTCTTTCCTGAGGATTTCCTTGGTGGTGCGGATAAGTGTATCACGCATGGGATAACCGTTCAATCCGGCCTGCTCCATCCCGAGCAGCACGCCGCCCACCACCGGTGGAACGGCCAGGCGCACCAGCCTGGCGCCCGGAGCCACCTGGTGCACCACTTCCCCCAGGCGCTCGGTCATCAGGGGGTGCCCGTCATATAGACTGCCGATGAGC
>CAIKOL010000398.1 GCA_903829085.1 uncultured Anaerolineales bacterium
ACCATCCAAGACCCAGGGCTTTCATAAAGTATGAAGACCAGGTTGTCCCCACCCCTGCTCTCCGCCCCAAACCTCTGCTGTCGCGCCCCGACCTCATTTTATTGAGAAGGTACAGAAAGGTTCATTTTGCAGATGATTTCTTGTTACAATCAGGATAATATGAAACGGCTCTGGGCACCTTGGCGTATGAAATTCGTTGAATCGAAATCATCCGGTTGCATATTCTGCCAGGTACAGGCAGAGGCAGATGGCCCCGGCAATCTGGTTATTTTCCGTGGGGAACGGTGTTTTGTTATCTTGAATCGTTTCCCTTACACCAGCGGCCATTTATTGGTGGTTGCCAACCGACATTTGCCATCGCTTGAAGACTTGGAAGCGGAGGCTCGCGCTGAGATGATGGAACAGTCAACCCGCGCTATGACCGTCCTCCGTAGCGTTTACCATCCGGACGCCTTCAATATCGGCGCAAATATTGGCGCGGCGGCTGGAGCGGGGATCGCTGGGCATGTCCACATCCATGTGGTGCCGCGTTGGACCGGCGACGCCAATTTCATGCTGACCTTGGCCGAAATAAAAGTAATGCCCGAAGCACTGGAGGATACCTACGCGCGTATTCGGTCTGCGTGGTGATAGAATTACAAAATTTCCACAGCCTCGCCAAAGGAGCAAACGTGGAGCCACAAGTTTACGATTTTGTCATTATCGGGTCTGGTTTTGGCGGTTCTGTGTCCGCCATGCGCCTGACCGAAAAGGGCTATTCCGTACTTGTCCTTGAAAAAGGGCGCCGTTTCCACGACCAGGATTTTCCCACTACCAATTGGCAATTCTGGAACTATCTCTGGATGCCGGTCATCCGTGCCTTTGGGATCCTGCAGATAAGCATCCTCAAAGGCGCAATGATCCTGCATGGGGTGGGTGTCGGCGGCGGGAGCCTGGGGTACGCCAACGTACTCGAAATTCCCACTGACGAAACCTTTGCTACACCAGCCTGGAACACACCCGTCGCTTGGGGGGAAGTCCTCAAACCGCATTACGAGACCGCCCGGAAAATGCTCGGCGTGGCGCGCAACCCCAAACTCTGGAAAGCGGATGAAATCCTGCATTCACTGGCTGAAGATGCTGGCGCGGGTGCAACATTTCGGACCACTGAGGTAGGCGCTTTTTTCGGTGAAGCGAACATGCCGGTTCCCGATCCGTATTTTGGTGGGGAAGGCCCTGCTCGTGATGGATGCCGGCATTGTGGGGCTTGCATGGTTGGCTGCCGGTATAATGCCAAGAACACTCTCCCCAAGAATTACCTCTATTTTGCCAAAAAGAACGGAGCCAGGGTTTTCGCCGAATCTGAAGTAGTCGATATCCGCCCCCTACCGCCTTCCCCTTTTCCTGATGCTGCGAAGTACACTATCCTTTACCAGAAAAGCACCCGCAGGTTGAAGCGGCATTTGCGGCGGGTCCAGGCCAGGCATGTGGTCCTTTCTGGCGGCGTGATGGGCACCCTCAAATTGCTCCTGCACCTTCGTGACTCTGCCCACTCCCTACCGGATTTGTCTCCTCGCCTTGGTGATATGGTGCGCACCAACTCCGAAGCCTTGCTGGGGTCTGTGGCCAGGCACTCTGATATCAATTATTCAGCCGGCGTTGCGATATCGTCCATCTACAATTATGACCCGCTCACCCGCATCGAGCCGGTTCGCTATCCCGCTGGCTCTTCCCTGATGCGCTTCCTGGCTGCTCCGTTGATTGACACGGATGTTCGTGTACCTATGCGCATTCTGCGCTTCATCGGCTGGGCGCTCTCTCACCCGCTCGACTTTGCCAAAGCCCTCGTCCTGCCCGGTTGGGCGCACAACGTGACCATCCTGCTGGTAATGCAGCACGCCGATAACCGCATGCGCTTCCGCATGGGACGTAGCTTCTTCACCCTGTTCCGCCGCGGCATGGTAACCGAACCCGAACCTGGCTACGAGATCCATGCCCAGGTGAGAGGGTCTCACGAATTAACGCGCCTTTTTGCTAAGCGCACTAATGGCATTGCTCTTGGTTCGCTTGGAGAAAACCTGCTCGACCTGCCCACCACTGCCCACATCCTGGGTGGGGCCCCAATTGGATTGGACGCCTCCACCGGTGTAGTGGATGATAATTTCTCGGTTCATAACTACCCGGGCATGTACATCATCGACGGCTCGATTGTGCCCGCCAACCCCGGTGTGAACCCCAGTCTCACCATCACCGCTTTGGCAGAATACGCCATGAGCAAGATTCCTCCCAAATAATCTCAAGATCATACTTGCCTGATTATCATAAGAGCCAAAGTCTTCCTTTGGCTCTTATCTTCTTCCTTTCGATTATTTATTTTTCTCAGCGTTCAACGTTTAATGTCTACAGCTTGAACTTGCCGACTTTTCAACGCGCCTGGGTGCGTACGTTTTTTCTCTTCCCCACATATACCTTCACTGCTTCAAGTATGAACCCTGCCAGGGCTGGGTCCACCTTTTCAAAGTTTGCCCTGAAGCGGGCATCTTCGTTGTACATCCCGGCCAGGCCCACCAACTGCTCATCGTTGGGACTCCAAAAATATTGCATATGCTGGTGCCAGCGGGCAATCACCGCCTGCACCTCCGCGCTCCCCGCCCCTTTCGGCATGACCTCTGTCAGGTCGGCATAAATGGTTTTCCCTTCCTCCAGGATGCGTTTCTTCTCGGTTGGCGTATACGCCTTCCATTTCCGGTTGGATGCCCTCACCGTTTCGGGATCATACAACCGCTCTGCTTCCCCGGCATACTTCTCCTGCTCTTCTTCGGTAAAACCTTCAAATAATCCTTTTACATTCATCTTTTCATTTCCTTTCAATTGGTTGATGGTGGTATCAATGGTCTGGAGCAGCCGCTTCAACCGCTCTACTCTTCTCTGCAATTCTTTTTTATGCGTATCAAGGGCTGTTATCACATCAAAATCTGGCTGGCCCATGATGATCTTGATCTCATTCAGGCTTAAATCCAGCTCGCGGTAGAACAGGATTTGCTGGAGTTTCAGAATGGCCTTTTGTTCATAGCGACGATAACCATTGTCACCCAGCGAAGATGGCTTGAGCAGCCCGATCTCATCATAATAATGCAGAGTGCGGACGCTTACGCCCGCCAGTTTTGCCAGTTGCTTGACGGTGTACACTTTTACCTCTTGATATAATATAAACCATGACGTAACGTTAATGTCAAGAGGCAAAGGTATATGTGATTATCTTGACATATAGAAAGACAGACATTACACTTGTTCTACTTAGTCTATCAATATAATAGACACTATTGGATATAAAAAATATGCGCCTTTCCAAACGTGGTGAATATGGCTTGCGAGCGATGATTAGTCTGGCCAATATGCTTGACGCCAATCAACAGAACCCCATTATTCCGATCAAAGAGATTTCCAGGACCGAGAATATACCCATAAAGTTTCTTGAGCAGATTCTGCTGACCCTTAAGAATGCTGGGCTGCTGCAGAGCAAGATGGGGTTTGGCGGAGGGTATTACCTCGCTAAACCACCTACGGAGATTAACCTGGGGCAAATAGTTCGCATTCTTGACGGCCCCCTCGCCCCAATTCGTTGCGTCAGCCAGATGGCTTATGAACCATGTGCTTGTCCGAATGAAGCTACCTGCGGTTTGCGGATGGTCATGCGAGATGTCCGCAATGCCATAGCGAATATTCTCGATAACACCACGTTGGCTGATGTAACCGAACGGGTTAATAGAACACCTTTCGAAGTGTAACAAAAAAAACGCTGAAATTACTTTCCAAGCGGCTTTCTATCGAATCATATTCTATTATCATAGTAGGCTATATATGATTAAGGAGAAGAAAATGAAAATCCTAAAAACACCCACCGTCTTGGTCACATTGCTGGTTCTCGTCCTGAGCGCCTGCGCCCAAAGCTCGCCCACTCCGCAGGCAGACACCCTGAATGGAACCATAACCATTTCTGGCGCCTTCGCCCTCTACCCGATGATGACCCGCTGGGGAGAGGAATTCCAGAAGATCCATCCGAACGTTCAATTCGACATTTCCGGTGGTGGAGCAGGGAAAGGCATGACAGATACACTCTCGGGGGCAGTGGATATTGGTATGGTCTCGCGAGCCGTTAAGCCTGAAGAGGAAAGCCAAGGTGCCTATTCCGTGGGCTGCGTCAAAGACGCCGTCTTTCCGGTGGTCAATGCCAGGAACCCGGTCATCGCTGACATTCTGGCGAAAGGAATTACACAGGATGCCTTCCGCAAGATCTTCATTACCGGTGAGATCAAGACCTGGGGTCAGGTGGTGGGAAAACCCGAAATCACCGATGAGATCCACCTTTATACCCGTTCCGACTCCGCCGGTGCCTCCGATGTATGGGCACAATACCTTGGGGGAAAGGGACAGGCTGATTTACAGGGGATCGGTGTGAACGGAGATCCCGGTCTTCTTAATGCAGTCGTTAATGATCCCCTCGGTATAGGGTACAACAACCTCGGTTATGCCTTCGATCAGGCAACCGGCAACCTGCCTGCCGGTGCGATTGTAGTTCCGATTGATACCAACATGAATGGGATTGCAGATCCGGACGAAGTTATCTCCACATTGGTGCAGGCAACCGATGCGGTAGCTACCGGAAAGTACCCTTCCCCTCCGGCTCGCGTCCTTAATCTCGTCACGAATGAGAAACCATCCGGCCTGGTTCAGATATTTATAATCTGGATTCTGACGGATGGTCAGAAATATGTCCCTGAGGCTGGTTTTGTCCAACTCCCCCCAGAACTGCTGGCAGAGTCATTGGCAAAGGTTAAATGAAATTACCAGGCTTCGAAAATTCAAGGGAAGGCTGGAAGCAGCGGTCTTCCCTTGAATTTCGCCACCGGATTGACAAATTTGCCGGGCGGTTATTTTTTGTTTTTTCGATCATCCCAGTTTTTCTGGCAATAGCCATCCTGGTCATGATGATCTACAAATCGTGGCCGATCATGAAAACACACCCGCTTTGGCAAATGTTGACGGGTCAGGTCTGGAAGCCGGATGACGGCCTATTTGGATTCCTGCCCTTCATCGCTGGTACAGCTTGGGTAACCTTGGTGGCTCTCTTTTTAGCCGTGCCTCCTTGCCTGCTCACCTCCATCTTCCTTTCAGAATATGCCAGTCATAGCCTGCGTGCGTTTATGAAGCCTTTGCTTGACATCTTGGCTGCGATCCCATCCGTGGTTTATGGGGTTTGGGGAACGATTGCGATTGTCCCTTTCATCCAAAACAAGTTGCAGCCGTTTATCCACCAACATTTAGGGACTTTGCCATTCATCAATTCCAATAATCCTACCGGGTTTGGTATTCTTTCCGGAGCGATCGTACTCGCTATAATGGTCGCGCCGTTCATAATCGCAGTCCTTTACGAAATCCTGAGCAACATACCTGAAGGGCTTAAGGAGGCTTCCCTGGCAATGGGCACGACCAGGCTTCAAACGGTTCGCTGGGTGGTCATTCCCCAAGCGTTACCCGGGATCATTGCTGGAATTGTTCTGGGGGCATCACGCGCCCTCGGAGAGACAATGGCTGTGTTGATGGTCGTCGGAAATGTCGCCCAGATGCCACACTCGATTTTCGATGCTGCCTATCCTCTCCCCGCTTTAATTGCCAACAATTATGGAGAAATGATGTCTATCCCCCTTTATGATTCTGCTCTTATGACCGCAGCCTTGATTTTGTTGGTAATTATCTTGATATTCAATATAACATCCACCCTTGCATTGCAACACGTTTTGGAGAGGAACATATGAAAAACCGCTGGGCAGGACGCCATGTTGCCGAAACAATTTTCAAAGGACTTATGTTGTTTTCATTTGGCCTGGTGGCAGGCAGTCTGGCACTTATCCTGTGGACGGTAATCAGCAAAGGCCTGCCTTCGTTGAGTTGGAGCATGCTTACTCAGGCTCCACAAGGGGGGTACTACTTGGGGAAGGCAGGGGGCGTATTGAACGCAACTCTGGGATCTCTTTACATGGCAGGCGGGGGCACCTTGTTGGCACTCTTTCTTGGTCTGCCTATTGCACTTTACCTGGAAACCTACTTGGGCAGGTCAGTTTGGAGCCGGTATGTCCGCCTGGCATTGGATGTCTTGTGGGGTATCCCATCCATTGTTTACGGCGCTATTGGATTTATTATCATGCTGGCAATTGGGATGCGGGCTTCTATGTTGGGTGGGATTATCGCTCTGACCCTTTTGGAATTACCCATACTTACGCGCGCCATTGATGAGGTGATCCGTATGATGCCCAGGGATCTTGAGCAAGCCGCCCTTGCGCTTGGGGCTACGCCTCTCGAAGTGGCTACCCGTGTAATAACCCGCCAGATGCTTCCAGGCATAATTACAGGTGTCCTGCTTGCCTTTGGAAGGGGCATCGGAGATGCAGCCTCGGTACTCTTCACAGCGGGTTATACCGATCGTATGCCATCCTCCTTGCTACGTCCGGTGGCATCCCTGCCATTGGCAGTCTACTTTCAGTTGAGTATGCCTTATCCGGAGGTACAAAATCGCGCCTATGCTGCCGCGCTTATCCTTACATTTATCGTCCTGGTCGTCAGCCTGAGCTCCCGCTGGTTGGGCGGTAAGCTTGGAAAATTCATCATAAAGTAATGAGGAGAAACCATGCAACCTCATATCCAGATCCGCAACCTGAACGTATTCTATAATCGTGATCAACAAGCCTTAAAAAACGTGAATCTAGAGATTCCTCATAATCAAATAACCGTTATCATGGGACCTTCGGGCTGCGGAAAAACCACCCTGCTCAAGAGCATGAACCGCTTCTTGGAATTAACCGATGGTAGTCAGATATCCGGGCAGGTATTAATTGATGGCGAGGATATTTATGCCACCGGCATGGACGTTACCGAAATCCGCAAGAAAGCTGGTTTACTTGCACAACACCCCTACCCGTTGCCTATGTCCATTTTTGATAATGTAGCCTTTGGGTTGCGGATCCATCAAATGAAAAAAGGGCGCCACCTTGAATACGCTGTTCAGCATTACCTGGAAGCTGCTGGTTTGTGGACCGAGGTGAAAGATCGTCTGCACCAGCCGGCAACTCGACTTTCAATTGGCCAGCAACAGCGTCTCTGTCTGGCTCGTGGGTTGGCAGTCGAGCCAGAAATACTTCTTGCCGATGAGGCTACCTCGGCTCTCGATCCAATATCTGCCCAGCACATTGAAGAACGTCTGGTAGACCTGAAGAAGGAATATACTGTTGTGTTGGTAACCCATATCCTGCGTCAGGCAAAGCGTTTGGCTGACTATGTTATTTTTATGTACTTGGGAGAAGTGGTGGAATGTGGTCCCGCTATTCAGGTTTTCGACCACCCTCAGCAGGAACGGACACGCGCATATTTGGAGGGGCGCTTTTGACTTGGAGAAAGGTTTAAGATGCTGCGGGATCCAGTTTTCTAGAGGCAGAAAAGAAACGAGGCAAGCTCTTGACTAATAAGAGAGATTGCCTCGTCGGAAGGAACCAATTCTTAATGCAACAAAAACGATTTACTTCTTCTTTTGCCCTTTACGATCTTCGTCAGGATAGTAGTTGTAGCCCTTTTCATTGGTAGAGTAGAGAGCATAATGATCACCATAGTACCCCGAACGATCACGCGGAATACGGTTGAACACTACGCCAATCAGGTTCGCCTCTGCACGCTTCAATTGTTTGATGGTCGCCCTTGTGGAATCGATATGGGTATGTCCCGGTTGGATGACCACCAATACACCATCCACTTTGGCAGCCAATACCTGCGCATCCGGGACCAAAGCAGGAGGGCAGTCAATTATGACCACATCTTCTAGTTTCTCGAGTTCTTCGAGTATCTGGAGCATCCTGGCTGATCCGAGTAACTCGGTCGGGTTGGGTGGCAGGCTGCCACTGGTGATGACATTAAACCCGTCGGAATTCTCCACTACTTGCATTACCTCCTGCAACCTGAGATTGCCACGGAACACATTGCTCAACCCCACCTTGTTTGGCATTCTCATCACCTTGTGTACGCTTGGGCGGCGCAAATCTGTATCCAGGAGTAACACCCGTTTTCCACCGTGTGAAATGATCGCCGCCAGGTTGGCAGCTACGGTTGTTTTCCCCTCTCCAGGGCCCGGACTGGTCACAATGATTGTCTTGATCGGTTTATCTACGCCGGAGAACTCCAGGTTGGTTCTCAACGAACGGAACGCCTCTGAAATTGGAGAACGTGGCTCCTTGGTGACATAAAGGTTTTCCCCTTTTCCGTTGTCGGATTGCATCTCGGCTATAAAACCAATAACCGACAGGCCAGTGATGCGCTCGGCATCCTCGGGCGTCTTCAAGGTATCATCCAGGTAATCAATAAGAAATACCCCCCCTGCCGCGACCATCAAGCCTGCAATCCCGCCCAGGATGGTATTCTGCAGTGGGCGTGGCTTAATCGGATTGGTCGGTGCTAGTGCCGGTTCGATTTGCACCACGTTAGGTGTATCCTGTAAACGCGCCAGACGCACCTGTTCCAGGTTGCTCAGGATCGAGAGGTAGATTTGTTGGTAAAGATTCTGGGTCGTTTGTAGCAGGGAGAGAGTAGAAGACCCGCTATCTCCCGTGGATATTTTCATTGGCTGCCCATTCACCATCAGATTGTTGTATGCCTGTTGATAGGATGTCAACAAGGATTGGATTTGAGCTAAATTCGACTTCTTTTGGCTCAAAGAGTCTGTCTCTGCCAGTGTAACTGGTATTCCTGCCACTGCAATTTCACCCTGAAGTTGTGAGATTTCTGTTTGCAGTGTGGAAATCTGTCCCTCGATCCATTGTTTCTGCTGATTTACCGTCAAGGTGGAAGCCTGGTCAATTTGCGTCTGCAGGTCAGCGATCTGTGTCTGCATCTGAGTTTTTTGGGCATCCAAGCTTTGTTCCATCGTATTATAGCGCCCCGACTGCAACTCATCATTTTTCGCGATCAACACCTGCACAAACGTATTGGCAATCTGGGCGGCATGCGCTGGGTTTGTATCTTGCACAGTAATCTGGATGATCTGCGTCGCTAGAACCTGTTCTGCAGTGATCTGGCCAGACCGGATTGGGTAATTTAATTGTTCTGCGACTGCCTGCTTGAGAGAATCGGATGAGGCCAGTCGGACGTAGGTTTGTGTCAGTGTTTGATCACTTGAATAAGTCGCATCAGTATTACTGCTGCTTGACCCCTGCCCGGCGCGTGTTGTTAGTACAGTGGTCGTTGCCTGGTAAACCGGCTTCATTCGCATGCTTACCAATAGAGAGCCTGCCGCCCCAACCACCAACCCTATGATTAGCAACCAGGCCCATCTCTTCACTAGTAATAGATATTTCTTTAATCCCATTCTTTTTCTTGCTCCTAAAATAAATATTCTATTGCCCGGGGTTTGTTTGGATATTCTCTTCCGGACAAGCTGCCATTACCAACATCCCAAGTATTCACTTGAAACAAATTACTTTGCTCAATGTTATCACAAGTATCCCCGCCATTTATAACCACCGATCATTATTTTCTGGTTACCATTTCCAAATTCCTGCCTGTTCTGCACCTAACAAAGTCATGAGTCTGTACGTGTATTGCCCCACAAACTGATTTCCAGAGTGCAGGGGATATATTCATTATCCCTCAATAAGCCCCTTTGCCTGAGAGTACCACCCAGATGGTTCGTAACATAAGGTATATATCCAGCCAAATTGACCAGTTTCGCACGTAATACTCATCCATTCGCACACGATCTATGAAAGTCGTATTATTCCGTCCTGAGACCTGCCACATTCCGGTTATGCCCGGGCGCACTCGATAATATAGATTCAATATATTTCCATAATAATGAACTTGCTCGGAGAAAAAGGGGCGTGGCCCAACCAGACTCATTTCTCCGCGGATCACATTTACCAATTGCGGAAACTCATCCAGACTCCACCTTCTGATCACTTTGCCAATTCGAGTCAACCGAGGGTCATTTTTTAGCTTTTGATTAGTTCTCCACTCGTCGTCAAGCCGCGCGTCAGTCTTTAAGTGAAATTCTAGTTTTTGATCAGCTTCAGGTACCATCGTGCGGAATTTCCACATGAGGAAATCCTGACCGTTCTGACCAACTCGATGTTGCCTGTAAAAAACACCGCCAGGTCCTTCCAAGCCGATTATAGCTGAAATTACTAACAAAAGGGGCGACACCAATATTAATATCAATGTGCCAAATATTAAGTCAATTCCTCTTTTTAACCCACGCTGCCAGAAATTAAGCAGATTTTGCCTGACTTCCATGCCCAATATTCCTTCCAGGTCATGCGCTACAACTCCCAGGCTGCCTACCCACCCCAGGTTTGAAATCAGGATGACTCTCCAAAAACCATATTTATTATCATTAATAATGAAATCTCTTGTCTCATCGGATACCTCGTCTGAAACCAGTAGAGCCGTATTGATATTTCTGGCTTTTAAGCCTGCACAAACTTCCTGACTTGGAGGCATTTTCCCTTGAAGAACCATCTCGGGATACATGCCCAGATGATTGTTTCGTAATAGGTAGCTGACGATATGCTCAGTGTTAGGCCCATTTCCAACAACGATAACGGGCTCACCCCAAAATTCTCGTCCTACTACACGTAAAACCCAACGATCCACCTGGACCAGCACCATGGCTAAAAGCCATGCAAATGTTAATACCAGGCGTGAATAAACCTCACTTTCATGGATCCAATAAGTTCCGAGGATTAAGAGCAAGAAGACAACGCTGATTGTACTCGTGCTCAGGCGAAGTTCATTTACCGAGCTCAGGCCTACAGCCAGGTATAGGCCACGCAACGCAAAGGCTACTATGAAAATAAACAGGATCGGCCATAGAGAATAATACCGGCCAACTTGGATTTTCCCCAAGACCTCAATACGGATCAGAATTGCTAGGGAAAAAGCCAGCAGCAGGCTGACCAAATCAGCTAATATCAAAGCAAGGGCCATCCCCAGGCGCGCATGACGGCCCAATTTCCTGACAACTTTATTGGGTGGCTGGGGAATCTTTGAATTCCCTTCGCGAGAACTGCTTGTATTTCGCATGCTTCTAATATTACCTTTCTTTTGTTCCCTTGGAGATTAATTGATACAGGGACACTATTTGATCAGTCACTTTCTCCCAACTCAAAAAGCCTCTACTTCGCTCTTTTGCTAAATCCCGTTTTGTTTGAACTTCTTGCTTGTTCTGGAGCAAATATTCCAATTTATTCTTCAACTCAACAACATTTTTGGATTCAAAGGTAAATCCGGCCTCACCAAGTACTTCCCGGTTTTCCTCTATATCACTTGCCAATACACAATTACCATAACTCATGGCTTCCAATAATCCTATTGATAGCCCTTCAATTTCGGATGGTAAAACGAAAGCATAAGCATTACTTAATAATTCTTCCATCAACGGCCCTCGAATAAAACCAGGGAATATTATCTTATCTGATGCATGTCCTTTAAGTTTTTCGGTATACATATCGCCATAACTTCCATCCCCGGCCAGGACAAGTTTCTTGGTGGTGTTGACTTTGCTGAACGCCTCTATCAAGTAATGTGCACCTTTTTCGGGAACAAATCGTGCCGCAAAGAGGATGTACTCCCTGCTTTCCAGGCCCAAAGAGTGGATCAGGTTCGCCGGTCGATTTTCCTTGTATTCCACTCCGTTTGGTATGTAGATCACTGGGCGACAGGTCATTGTTTGGTAGTAAGCTGCCATTTTCTTGCTGACTACGGTGGTTACATTGGGAAAAAATAATGTGGAATAATCTGTCAATCGCAGGTAGAGTTTAGCAAGGGGACTCCATTTGACACGCTGCCAATCCAGGCCATGACTCTGGACAACTGTCTTGATCCCAAACAGACGTGGTAGAAGAGCAAAGATGGAGCTGCCAGTGGAATGGATGTGTACCACGTCAGGTCGGTTGAATAATAATATATGCAGGCAAGCCAGGAAGCTGTGTGTAAAAGTATCCAGGTTCTTAGTTGGGATAGAGGGTAAATGGATCAGGCGCATTCCCTTATATTTCTTTAACTCCCGAGGTGTGTAATGCGCCCGTACGTAAATTGTCACCTCGTGCCCGCGTTGAACGAGGCGGCTACCGATTTGTTCAGCCACATTCTCAGCACCGGCCGGTACCGGGATTCCTTTAATCCCAAACATGGCGATTTTCATGCTGTCTCAACGGTTATGGAAGGCCCCAAAAGGTTCGTAATGTCCGTTCTGTTCTAAATGTACTTGCCGCTTGACCGCAGGGGTGTTCAGGAAGGATGGGCGTCTATTTCCAGCTGGAAACTGACCTGCTACGTCAAAATTAACATTTCGGCTGAATGGAATGGGTATTCCCAGGGTCACCCTCGCCTTGTTGACTAGCACCCACCATAATGGCCCAAATTTTGGCAACCTTGTAAATAATGGTTGTCGCATGGCAGTTCTTGCAGATCCAACCATCCAGCAATTTTGAGGGCAGGCAGCCACTGTTTCGCGGATTTTAACAGCCTGTTGACCATTATAGATTTCATCCCAGGATTGTTCCTTCAAATTTCCTAGCAACAGGTCTGGACGTACGTTGCATGCATATACATCGCACCAGGGATCGGCAAAAACGAAGTCAGTGGCAGCGCTGCAAGGGATCAGGCGATCATTCCCCAATATTTTCTCCATCAGGCCAAGATTCAGGTAGGCACGGAACCAATTCTTGACCGATCGGGTTTTAAGCATGGAGGTAATTAGTTCCTCGATGCCAAGCGCAACCCGGAGACGGTCATAAGGAGAATTGTCGTTTTTATGAAACTGAAAACCATTGTGCGGGCAAGATGTTGCCAGTTCCACTTCCATTTCCCGGGTCAGGTTGAAGAGATAAGCCAGGTCTTGCACATTTTCATCCTGGATGGTTACCGCAAAACCCAGGTCACTACCGCCGGCCTCCTTAAGCTGCTGCAGACTATTTACCTTCGTTTCAAAGCCAAGTCGTTCGCCGCGGATGGAATCACTTACATCAGCTCTGCCATCCAGACTTAACCGGATTTTTATGTTGGGGTATTTCTTGATTATCGGTTCGAGCCGCTGTGGGTGCATCCCATTGCTGCTGATCTCCAATTTTCGTGCTTTGGGAAGTAAAACTTCCACCATTTCGGCTAGGTCATTGCGGAGCGTGGGTTCGCCGCCAGTAATATTGAGATTATCAATTCCATAAGGGATTTTTGCAAGCACTTCAAGGGAGATCTCATCCGCAGGCCGGGTGGGATGCATCCAAATGTTGCAGGTGGAACAACGCGAGTTACAACGATAAGTGCTGATAACAGTAAAATCCATTCAGTGCCTCGTCTCTTGAGAATTTGATCTCGTTACTTGCCCATCTACCCCCCACTTCATATATTTTATATCCAGATCGTGCCCTTCCACAACCAGTGCTCCTAACTCCGTGGGGCCGGGAATAAGATCGATCAAACTCCATCTTGCCTTATCATGGGTTTGAATTGGGTTGAAAGGGGTTAGTGCTAAAGCTGGGACAGGTATTGCTGAAACATCCAGATCGGATCCGATCAGTGCCAACCCAGCCCCTCGCGCTTTGATATATGCTTCCTTGCGCACCCAGTATTGCAGGAACAGGCGGTGCCGGTTCTCCGAACTAGCTACACGCAGAAGGTCTTTTTCATTTTTGGAATAATATCTTTCGATGAGGGCTTCCAAGTCAGCGATCGGATGGATGCATTCCAAGTCAATACCGATCTCGTTTCCCAAGGTAAATGCGTAAACAACTAGGTTGCCCGCATGGGACAGGTTAAAGCAAAATGGAGGGGCTTGCAGGTGTTGTTTTACGAATGGCTTTCCAGATGGAGAGTTTGTTATTGAAATTTCACCTGGCCGGAGATTCAAATAATGACTTAAGAGAAGACGTAATGTTCCTCGGGCAAAGATGAAAAGATTGCGATCTTTTTGAAAACGGTAGTGTTCAGCTCGCGAGAATTCAAGGTCAGATAAAAAACAATTAACCGGCGCCACGCTCAACAGTTCTGATTTGAAAGGCGCCAGCCAGACGTGGACAGTATTAGTCTCCAAGGTAAAGCCAACTGGCTCGGAATTCCAAAACTTCTGGTCGAGGCTCCTGTCACTGGATTCACTCATCTAAAGGTTTTCCCTCTCCTCTTCATCCAATTTTCGTAATAGCCCTTTCAAGACCGATGCCACCTCTGTTACATAAGGTGGGCGGTAAAAGTTATCGTGCTCCCCATTGAAGGAATAACTTTCCACACCACCTTGCGCCAGCCTGCCCCAACCTAAGGTAGGGTCAGCCTTCCCGGACAACATCCGGTAAGGGAACCTCCACTTGGCAGAAAAGACCGTCACCCGCCCGGGAGATCGCTGGGGATGGTAATCAAGTTGGGCACGGCCAAGCATCTCCACATGCTGACGCAATTTTTCAGCGTAGGCGTTATCTTTATTTGCCAAATTTGTATCCTCAGATTCTGCTTCCAATGCTATCGGGTCTACGGGGGATCCCCTGTGGGCAAACCGGATTTTGCGAAACATCTTTCTCATTTGGCGGAAAGAATTCGACAATCCCATGCTAGTATATCGTTCATACCAGAAGGGAATACTGCTTATAAGAGTTATGAACCAGTATCGCCAGGAATGCACCCTGTTCTGGATGGCATATCCTTCCAATTCTACTAGCAGGGAAACCCGTTGGCCTTGTCCTTCCAATCGTTGCGCCATCTCATAAGCAACTACCCCGCCGGTGCAATAGCCCATCAGCCTGTAAGGCCCGGATGGTTGTACTGTTTTGATGGCCTCCAGGTAGCGCGTTGCCATTCGTTCTATAGTTAAGTCTGGCTCCGTCCCATTTTCAAGCCCGGAGGCCTCCAACCCATAAATGGGCCAGCGGCCTCCCAATTCATGTGCCAGATTCATGGCAGCAGCCGGGCTATGGATCACAAACAGCGGTCGTCCGGGTCCATCAGGTTGAACCTTGATAAGAGGAGTCCATATTACTTTTCCGGCTGATTCCTGCTTGAATAACCGTGCTAATTCGCGTACCGTCGGAGCACTGAATAAATCAGCCACTGGAATGCGTACACCTAATTCTTTTTCGGTGATAGCCATCAATCGTACCGCCTGGAGGGAGTTTCCGCCCAGGTCAAAAAAATTGGCGTTAATCCCTAATACAGGCACTCCCAATACACCGGCCCAAATCTTTACCAAGTGGGCTTCCAGTGGGTTTTCAGGTGATTGAAGATCGGCCTGGATCACTTCAATAATTGGTGCTGGCAGTGCTTTTTGGTCAATCTTCCCGTTGAGAGTCAATGGAAAAGCATCCAGCACCACAAAAGCGTTGGGGATCATGTACGCAGGCAGCTTCTCTCGCATGTAACTACGCAATTCATTCAGATCCAGTTCATCTCCATCATCCCGAGCATTTTCCTCTCTCCGGTTCGGAATCATATATGCTGCCAGGCGCTTATCTCCCGGCTGGTCCTCCCTAACCACGACGACTGCCTGCAAGATCCCAGGATATTGTCCCAATATGGCTTCGATCTCCCCCAACTCGATCCTGAAGCCGCGTATCTTCACCTGTTTATCACTCCGTCCAAGAATATCTATCTCACCGTCGGCCAGGTAACGCGCCAGGTCCCCGGTAGCATAAAGTCTTCCATCTGGTTCGCTGCCAAATGGATCAGGGACGAATTTCTCGGCGGTTAATTCGGGACGATTGTGATAGCTCCGCGCCACCCCAGCCCCACCAATGAATAACTGACCCACCACTCCCACTGGCGCAGGTTGAAGATTCGCATCTAAAACATACATACTGGTATTGGCAATGGGACGGCCAATTGTAATTCTCTGATTGGGATGCACCTGAGAAAAAGATGACCATATCGTTGTCTCAGTAGGTCCGTACATATTGTAGACTTGGGCGCATCCATCCAGCAATTGCTTCGCTAAATTTAATGGGAATGCTTCA
>CAIKOL010000399.1 GCA_903829085.1 uncultured Anaerolineales bacterium
ACCTCGGAAAGTACGGGATCTGGAGATTTCGGACTATGTGCGGAAATAGTTGAAGTGCTGGAAGGGTCACGCCGACGGTTGCGTTTTTCGCAACCGATCGAGCCGTATTTTCCAAGAGTTGGCAATGTTCCACTCCCGCCATATATCCATGAGCCGCTTAAAGACCCGGAACGGTACCAGACCGTTTACGCGCGTGATCCCGGGTCCGCCGCTGCTCCGACCGCAGGATTACACTTTACAGCGCGGTTAATAGAGGAAATCAAGGTGAAGGGGGTGGATTTTGCAGAAGTCACCCTTCATGTCGGGTTGGATACTTTTGCCCCGGTTACGGAAGTAGACCCCCACGACCATCAAATTCACACAGAGTGGTGCGAAATCTCGCCTGCAACAGTGAACGCGATCACTCGTACCCGCCAATCTGGCGGAAGAATCATCGCGGTGGGAACGACTTCGGTGAGAACGCTGGAATCAGCAGGACAAAATGGCATTTTACCCTCCATAGGGCCGACAAGCCTGTATATATTGCCGGGCTATCATTTTACAGTTGTGGATGCCATGATCACCAATTTCCATCTGCCAAAATCCACGCTGCTCATGTTGGTCAGCGCCTTTGCCGGACGGGAACAAGTGCTGCACGCCTATGAGGTTGCAATGCAGAACCACTATCGTTTCTATTCATTTGGGGATGCGATGTTTATTTCTTAGAGAATATCCACCTTCCGAAGTTTTGCGCAACAGGTAAATTTGAATATAAAAACCTTTGAGGCATTTTTTATTTGGAATGGGGTAATTCCGGGGTTACACCCAGCGCGTGATCGTACTGATCATTCAAGATCTTCTTGCCCATCTTTTCGCCATATTGTTCCAGCTTTGGGATTTGAAGCGGGTCATCCAGCGGGATGGCTTCGGTCAGGTCTACCTGGAAACGGCGGAAATCCAAATCCGGGAAGAAGGTTTCAACCAGATGGACCTGCTGGTCGTCTGCAGAAGTCAGGAATGCGTCCAGCGTAGGGGTGAGCCACTCCCAAGCCAGGAAACGCCCTGGCTGGCCCGGTTTAACCGTTTTCGGATCGCGACCAGTTCCCAGACTGATAAGGGTGGTCTCTTTAAGATCCCATTTCAGGCAAAACTGAGCTTCATAAGCTGCCAGGTAGCAGGGATCGGCGTATGAACCGACACCCCCATCCACGTAACGGCCAGCAACAACCGGGAAATAGGTTGGAATGGAACTGGAGGCAAGTACCGCCCGGATGACAGGCCAGTACTTGTACTCCCTCTTCCAGGGTTTAATGAAGCAGGTCTTGTTGGCAAGCAAATCGAAGGTTGTAATGACCACATCTGTCGCCGGGTTGGCAGTCCAGAAGTCACCCATCTTCTTATTTCCGAGGTGATCCTGCAGCGCTTTGGCTAGTGGTTCGTGAGGAAAGCGGAAGCGAGTCAAGGGCCAGAAAAAGGTCCGCCATGATTTTTTAAAGATCGTCTCGCCAAGGCTGGTATAAAGTTGGTGCAACTGGGAGGCGGTCAATCCGGAGGCAATCCCAGCAGAGATGATCGAGCCGGTTGACGTTCCGGCCACCAATCGAAATATCTCGTGCACAGGCTTGCCGAGCTCTTCTTCCAGCAAGGATAGCGCTTTTGTGACGATTACTCCACGAATACCGCCCCCATCTATCGCAATGGCTACATTTTTCCGAAAGGGTTTCATATTTTTCTCCTCTGGACAAGCATCAGTTTAGCTCGATTATGCAGAATCGCAAAGTATTATTTCTAATACTCTTTTGCTGAATGAAGAGCCAATTCTCAGCTGGTTGTAAGGTAGAATTCGGACATGACCTTGCAGGAACTCAATGCTGAACTCATTACCTGCCAGCGCTGTGCCCGATTGGTGGAATGGCGCGAGGAAGTGGTACGAAAAAAACGGCGTGCATACCTTGAATGGGATTACTGGGGTAAGCCTGTGCCCGGATTCGGCGACCCTCATGCGCAAGTCTTTGCGGTTGGTCTGGCTCCCGGCGCGCATGGCTCCAACCGGACAGGGAGGCAATTCACCGGGGACGCCTCGGGCGACTTCCTTTATCCAGCTCTTTATCGTGCCGGGTTCGCCTCCAGGCCTATTGCTGCCTCCCGGGATGATGGATTGATACTCACCAACCTGTATACTGCACCCATCTGCCGTTGTGCTCCACCCAATAACAAACCCACCCCCCAGGAAATAGCGAATTGCCGACCCTATTTGGAACGCGAATTTAAACTGATCCAACCGAAAGTTATTGTTGCATTAGGGCGGATTGCTTTTGATGGCATTATGCGTATATTCGCGATCGCTGACCCCTCCACGATATTTGCTCATCACGCCGTCTATCAGCTAGCTCCTGCTTCTTGGTTGGTGTGTTCCTATCATCCCAGCCGTCAGAATACGCTGACCGGTCGATTGACTATCGAAATGTTCGATCATATTTGGAAAACTGCAAGGGAACTGGCAGAAAGGTAAAAACAGTCTTTGTAAACGATCCAGTAGCGGATGCGTGGCATCCCCTTTGACGATGAAATCGTGCACGAAGATGAAGAAAGTCGCCCGACCCGCCCGCAAAAAGAAGGACTTAAAGCCGAACCTTCGCGAGGAATCAGATAATCTTGGATGGTTGATCCAGAATACCCCTGAAGAACAAAAGTTAGTGAGACAATCGTGAAATACGTTACAATCTACGTTGTCGACAAGGAGAAATCATGCGTGCTGTAGACATTATCATTAAGAAACGTCAAAAAGGGGAATTAAGCAGGGAGGAAATCAAATTTTTCGTTGACGGGTTCACACACGGGGATATTCCCGATTATCAGGTTTCAGCCTGGGCGATGGCGGTCCTGCTCAACGGAATGACGCCGCGCGAGACAACTGACCTGACCCTGGCAATGGCGCATTCTGGCGAAATCCTTGATCTTTCCGGCGTGGTGGACATTGCCATGGATAAACATTCTTCCGGTGGAGTCGGAGATAAAACGACCCTGGTCGTGCTCCCAATCGTGGTTGCCTGTGGCTTGCCGGTGGGAAAGATGTCGGGGCGCGGGCTGGGCTTCAGCGGAGGGACTCTTGACAAGTTGGAGTCCATCCCCGGATACCGGGTAAATCTTACAACTGATGAATTCAAGCAACAACTTAAGCGTGACGGGATTGTTCTGACCGGTCAATCGCTTGACCTGGCACCCGCGGATGGTAAATTGTATGCATTACGGGATGTGACCGGCACCGTGCAGTCCATTCCTTTGATTGCATCGTCCATCATGTGCAAGAAGATTGCCGCAGGTGCGCAGGCGATTGTCCTGGATGTAAAGGTCGGCAATGGTGCATTCATGGAAACTCTGGCCGAAGCTCATTGCCTGGCAAACTTGATGAAGGATATTGGCAAGCTGGCCGGGCGTGAGGTGGTGACTTTGATATCCGATATGAACCAGCCTCTTGGCGAAGCGGTGGGAAATTCCCTTGAAGTTGTGGAGGCCATTGATACACTACACAACCGTGGCCCGGCAGACTTCCGCGAACATTGCCTGCGTGTCAGTGCAACCATGCTAGTGCTGGGGAAACGTGCCTCGCATCTCGATGCTGGACGTCACATGGCTGAGTCAGCCATCGCTTCGGGGGCAGCGTTTGAAAAGTTCCGCATCCTGGTTCATTCTCAGGGAGGCGATGTGGCTTTTGTGGATGATCCGGGAAAGTTTCCACAGGCGAATTATATTAAAGTGATTAAAGCAAGACGGAGCGGATACCTTTCCCAGGTCAATGCCCGCTTGGTTGGCGAAGCCGCAGTCACCCTGGGTGCGGGACGTGCCAGGAAAGATGACCTGGTAGATCATGCAGTTGGGTTCATCATCCAGCGTAAAGTTGGAGCCAGGGTGGAGGAGGAAGATATCCTTTTCACCATTCACGCCAACGACTCTGCAAAGTTGGCCGAAGCCCTGGAAGCCATCCGCCCTGCTTTTGCGTGGAGCGATCAACCTGTGGAGGTTATCCCTCTCTTTTATAATTGAACCGGGCCCGCAAAGGATTCGAATGCTCCCATCCTTCCCTTCCGCTGAAATTTTAAAGTAACAACCCTTTATCCTAAAAAAAAACGATTGCATATTCTTTAAGTTTAGTGCATAATAGAGACAGGAGTGCGCCATGGTCAAAGTATCTCTGCGTGTATACAATCGTGAAATCGAAGGTATGATCGAGGGCGGGCATCTTGACGAGGCTGTCGCTCATTGCCAGCATATTCTCAGAACCTTTCCGATGCATATCGAGACTTACCGATTGCTCGGGAAGAGTTTTCTCGAGGCGCGACGTTACACTGACGCGGCTGATATCTTTCAGCGTGTTTTGATGGCTGTGCCGGATGACTTTGTGGCTCACGTGGGGATGAGTATTATCCGTGACGACGAAGGAAAACTGGATGATGCGATCTGGCACATGGAGCGCGCTTTCGAAGATCAGCCATCGAATCCGGCCATACAGGGCGAATTACGCCGCCTATATGGCCGGCGGGATGGTGTTGAGCCACCCAAGATCCGCTTGAGCCGTGATGCTCTTGCCAACATGTACTCTCAAGGAGAACTCTTCAACCAAGCGATTGCCGAGATTCGCGCTGTACTGGCTGAGGATGCAAACCGGCCGGATCTGCAGGTGATGCTTGCGCGTGCATATTATCGCGCTGGGCAAAAAGTGGAAGCTGCCGAGATGGCTGCCACCCTGCTTAAGAAATACACATATTGCCTGGATGCATTGCGTATCCTTGTGGAGGTGCTTCCGGGAACGACGCGTCTTGAAAACACCCAGGTTTATCGCCAACGCCTGCGCCTGCTTGACCCATATTCTTCTTTTGCCACTGGTTCAGTCTTCAATACTGATCAGGTAACCGATAATGCCGTGAACCTGGAACGGTTGGAATACACAGCAGGTACCACCCGCGTTTCCCCCCAACCAAACTGGGCGTCCTCATTAGGTATCAAACTATCAGACGAAAAACGCACCGAACAAGCTCCGGATTGGATGAAAACCGGGGATTCAAATGAACACTCCTCAGGTGCTGGATTGGATTCTTCCCAACCGACCCCAGTTCCAGAGGCTGATAATAAATCTGTTCCTGATTGGATGCGAAACGGGGGCTGGCAGGAATCCAGCGGCAATGTGCAGGAAGGAGCTGTGGACTTTACCGCTGACCAACCAGCCGAATCCCTTGCCCGTGCTGACATTCCAGACTGGCTTAAATCCATGGCGCCGAAGGAAGTAACCGATGCGGCGAATATTGGTTCCGAACAAGCTCCTGCCGAAGCTCTTTCATCGGAAGAAGAGGATGTTCCTGACTGGTTGGCTGGAACAGGGGATAAGGCAGCAGATGCAATTCCTGAGCCTTCCCAACCTAATACGCCCGCTCATAAGAATGATCCATTTCCGGATTGGTTGCAGGGATTGGGAGAGAAGGATTCGGAGGGAGCCGGGGCAGTTTCCATTGATGATGGGTCACAACAATATCAAACTAAAGTTCCGCAACCTACTCTGGTTCCATCGAAATCAGATGCAATTGCCGAATCACCTAGCGCAGAACTTCAGCCGGATGGCGTTTCACCTCTCCTACCTACTGGTGAATCCAAACCACAAAACCCCGAGGATGATTCGATGGCCTGGCTGGAAGGGTTGGCATCCGCTGATGGTGCAAAGCCGGAAGAACAATTGATTAAGCCCGAAAGTAATCTAGATGATATCCCTGATTGGCTGCGCCCAATAGATCAAGCACCTTCCTCTCCTGCAATATTGGAACCACCAACAACACCAATTGAATCCAAACCCTTGGAAATGGTGTCACCTGAAGCTGGAGAAATTGCGGCGGTTGAACCTTCATCAGTCGCAGAACCCCTGCTTCCCGAGTCTCCTGCTGAAGGGATGCCTCAATCACTCAATATTGAAGATGATACGATGGCCTCGCTGGGAGGATTGGCATCTGGGGATGGCGCGAAGACTGAAGAACCTCAAACCAAGCCTCAAAGCGCTCTGGAGGATATCCCCGATTGGTTGCGTTCGTTGGATGAACAGCCGTCCTCTCATGCGGCACAAGAACCCCTTTCTGACCCGGTTGAAACCAAGCCTCTGGAAATGACGTTGCTGCAACCTGGGGAAATTACGGCAATTGAGCCTGCACAGGTCGAAGAAATCCCATCACCTGAGTTACCTTCAGAAAAGGCCCAACCAACGGTCAACATTGGAGATGATACGATGGCCTGGTTGGAAGGATTGGCGTTTGAGGATGGTGCAAAGCCAGAAGAATCATTGGCCACCCCCGAACAAAATTCGGATGAAATGCCTGATTGGTTGCGTTCAGTGCAGGAACAGCCTAATAATCCTGCTGGACAGGAATCACTTCCGGAAACGGTTGAGTTCAAACCTTTGGAAACGGTATTCCCGGAGGCTGTGGAAAATGCTCCGGCCGAACCTGCGCGTCCCGAAGAAACCCTGTTATCCGAACCTTCTGCAGAAGGAACACCACAGCTGTACAACCTCGAAGAGGATAAGAAAGCCTGGCTGGAAGGATTGGACTCCGAGAATGACGCAAGGCCGGAAGAACAATTAATTAAGCCAGGAAGCAATTTGGATGATATCCCTGAGTGGCTGCGCCAGACAGAAGAACAACCAGGCTTGTCTGCGGAACCGGAACGGCTTCCTGCAACGGTTGAATTTAAACCTTTGGAAACGCCTTCACAGGAAACCGGGAAATTTGGAACGGTTGAACCTTCACCGGTCGCAGAACCTCTGCCGCCCGAGTCTCATGCTGAAGGGATGCCTCAACCACTCAACATTGAAGATGATACGTTGGCCTGGTTGGAAGGATTGGCAGCGAAGCAAGGTGCCAAGGAAGAAGAACTGCTGACTAAACCTCAAGACCGTTTAGAAGAAGTTCCTGAGTGGCTGCGCCAGGCAGAAGAAAAGCAAACACTTCCTGTTTCTCAGGAATTGCTTCCTGAATCGGTTGAAATCAAGTCCTTGGAAATGGTGTCACCTGAAGCCGGAGAAATTGCAGCGGTTGAACCTGAGTCTATCGAAGAGACCCCGGCACTTGATTTCCCTGCTGAAGGGATTCCCCAAGTGCTAAGCATTGAAGATGAAACGATGGCCTGGCTGGAAGGGTTGGCAGCCAAGCAAGGTGCCAAAGAAGAAGAACTGCTGACCAAACCCGAAGACCGATTAGAAGAAGTCCCTGAATGGCTGCGCAAGGCAAAAGAACAGGCAACGCCTCCTGTTTCTCCGGAATCGTTTCCTGAAACGGTTGAATCTGAATCTTTGGGTACAGTTTCACAGGAAACTGGAGAAATTGCAGCGGTTGAACCTGAGCCTGTCGAAGAGACCCCGGCACTTGAGTCTCCTGCTGAAGGGATTCCCCAAGCGCTTAACATTGAAGATGAAACGATGGCCTGGCTGGAAGGATTAGCAGTCAAGCAAGGCGCCAAGGAAGAAGAACTGCTGACCAAACCTGAAGACCGTTTGGAAGCAACCCCTGATTGGCTACGCCCGACAGAGGAGCAATCTATCTCTCCTGCTGCACAGGAACTACTCCCGGACACGGTTGAGTTCAAACCTTTGGAAACAGTATCCTTAGAAGCCAAGGAAATTGAAGTGGTTGAGCCTGCACCTGAAGCAGAACTCCCAATGTTGAAGAAAAACCAATCAGAAGATGTAGCTGATCAGGTGGATTTGACTGCTCAAGAGCCAACTGCACCAGTTGAAGAAGAATCGGGAACTGCACAAATCGAAACCGTGCTTTCGGAAGTGCCATCCATGAAGGCTGGGGAGTTGGCTTTAAATAAATCTGTATTATCTGAAGAATTTCCACCCATACCGGAAATTCGGAAGGCAGAAATGCCTGATTGGCTGCGCCCCGCTGACGTACAGCCATCCACTTCCGCAGCGGAAGGATCTTCATTTGCGCAGAGTGAAAATATACCTTTGGAAGCATTAGCTCCCCATGCAGGAGAGTTTGCTGCGCTTGAACCAGCTCCCTCTGAAGGAAATGTTCAGCCACAAGAAGATAGTGATACTATGACGTGGCTGGAAGGCTTAGCCTCCGATCAGGGAGCCAAGTCGGAAGAATCATCGGCATCCCGTTTTGAACGGGCCAGGGCTTTTCCTGAATGGATTCATGAAGAAGACCAAGAACCCAGTAAACCGGAGACAACTTCGACGCCTGAAGCCTCACAGGAAGATGTTTCCATCACTTCCTGGCTCAGCAAGCTTGACGTTCAGGAAGCACTGAGTAAAAACCAGCCAGCTCCCGATACCCAACAACCAGAAAGCGCAACATCCAACGAGCTTCCTGATTGGCTGAAAGACCTGGAAAAACCATCGGTCAATGAAGTAGCACCGAAAGCTGCGGAAGACCTGCCAGATTGGCTCCGGCAGCCCGCTGAACCAGCCGACCAGGGAACAACTGCTGAACAGACACCCGATCCTTTACGAGTGCCGGAAATTCCCGCCTGGGTTGATGAAGAAATTCCGGTTTCTGAACAAACCTCACCGACTTCACCGGCAGAATGGCTACCGGTGGATGAAAAACCCACACAGGATCAAGCCTTGCAACCGGATGTCGAACCGAAATCAACGGGCGATAAAATTCCGGCTCAATATCGGGTTCCAGGAGGCACTGGGATGCTGGCGCGCATCCCATCCCAGGATAAGGACGCAGAACTCCTGGTGTCTGCCCAGGCAGCGCTGGATGCAAACAAGTTAAACGAAGCCATGCAGGCTTATGCCGCGCTCATAAAGAAAAATCGTTTGTTGGATGAAGTTATTCACGATTTACGTGAAGCAATCTACCGTTTCCCGGTGGATATCATAGTCTGGCAAACTCTAGGTGACGCCTCGATGCGTGCCAACCGTCTGCAAGATGCCCTCGACGCATACACCAAGGCCGAGGAACTGTTGCGGTAAGCAACCGGATTTCACTTCAAAAGAGACGACGAACCTCTGCATGGTAAAATTAGACCTCGGGAAAAATAAGTTCTCGAGGTCATTTTTTTGAAACGGAGATAATAATGGAACGAACTCTTGTGCTTGTCAAACCTGACGGCGTCCAACGCGGATTGGTCGGTGAAGTAATTTGCCGCCTTGAACGGCGCGGATTGCGGTTGGTGGCAGCAAAATTCTTACAAGTCACTCAGGAAATAGCTGAGACGCATTATGCCATCCATAAGGGCAAACCTTTTTATAGTGGTTTGATCGATTATATTACTTCCGCACCAGTCATGGCAATGGTCTGGGAGGGACCGAATGCAGTTGCCGCAGTTCGCCAAACAATGGGGGCAACCCGTCCGACCGAGGCAGCTCCCGGCTCGCTGCGCCACGATTTTGGCTTGGAGATCGGACGCAATCTGACGCATGCCTCTGATACTGTTGAAAATAGCGAAAAGGAAGTTTCTCTGTGGTTTAAACCCACAGAAATAGTGGAGTGGAAACGCGATACTGACAGATGGATTTTCGAGAAAAGCTAACATTAACCGATCCTATATAGCAAAAGGAGTATTCCATGAACGAAGAACTTTTCCAGAAAATGGCACAGAGTGTTCTTGATGGAGATTCTGATGCCGCCATTGCATTGGCAAAGCAGGCTATCGAAGCCGGCATCGATCCACTGGAGGCCATTACTCAAGGTTATGTGAACGGTGTCAACCAGGTAGGACAGAGTTTTGCCTCCGGCGAAGCCTTCTTGCCAGAATTGGTGATGGCTGGAGAAGCCATGAAGGCGGCTGTTTCCACCCTGGAACCGGAAATGCAGAAGCGCGGTGTAAAGCGAACGATGCTGGGAAAGGTCGTACTTGCAACCGTCGAAGGTGATATTCATGAGATCGGCAAATCCTTGGTAGGGACGATGCTCTCAGCTTCCGGCTTTCAGGTCTATGACCTGGGAGTGGATGTTCCCGCCTCCAAGATCATTGCCAAGGTTCAGGAAGTGGATGCAGACATTGTCGGCTTGAGCGCACTATTGACAACCACCATGGTTAAGCAAAGAGAAGTCATTATCGAGTTGGATAAATTGGGCTTACGCAGGAAGGTCAAAGTTATGGTGGGCGGTGCACCTGTAACGCGCGATTGGGTTCAGAAAATTGAAGCGGATGGCACATCTGAAGATGCCATTGGCGCTGTCGGTGTGGCCAAAAGCCTGGTTGGCGCAGCATAACCAAACCCGGAGCCCTGCATGGCAAAAACGATTAAATCCATCACCAATCCGAAGCTGCGGTTGGAAATATTAACACCGCAGGAAGTTAAAAAAATTCATGATGCCACCTTGTGGATCATTGAAAAAGTAGGTGTGCGGTTCCCATCCAAACGAGCATTGGACATCTGGGCTGCCCATGGTGCTGAAGTGGACCACGAGAAAATGGTCATTCGCGCCAAACCGGAGCTGCTTGAGGCCGCCCTTAAGACCTGTCCATCAGCCTATTTGCTGGCAGCACGCGATCCGCAGCAAGACCTACCGTTGGATGGCAACCATGTCTTTGTTGGTACAGATGGATGCGGGGTTGAAGTGATTGATATCCGGACCGGTTTGCGCCGCACTTCATGCTTGCAGGATGTGCGGGACATTTCCCGTATTGCCGATGCGACCGAGGAAGTGGCATTCCACTGGGTACCGGTCTCTGCGCAGGACATGTCCTCAGAGACGCGCGGCTTGCATGAGATCAAGGCCATTTGGGAAAATTCCACCAAGCATGTTCAGACCGAATCCATTTATAACGAGCGCGAAGCCCGCGCCGCGATTGAAATGGCAGCGTTGATCGCTGGAGGAAAGGATAAGTTACGCCAACGCCCGGTCCTCTCGTTGATGCAGTGCTCTGCACCACCGCTCGGACACGACGGAGGCAGTCTGGACGCGGCGCTGGTGGCGGCAGAGTATGGCCTTCCAACAGGGTTTATGACCATGGCTGCGAATCTGACCACCGGCCCGGCTACGCTGGCGGGCAATCTGGCGGTTGGAAACGCCGAAGTTATCTCGGGTACGGCACTAATCCAGCTAGCCTATCCAGGAGCGCCAGTTTTTTACGCAGCCGCCCAAACTGCCTCTGATCTACGGACAGGTGCGTACACTGGTGGTGGCCCTGAAGATTTTCTCTATGGCGCGGCTACCAACGTGCTCTCCGATTTTTATAATATTCCACTCTCGATGGGTTCTTTTGCCACCGGTGCAAAAGAACCGAACTGGCAGGCGGGTATTGAGAACAGCCTGTCTACATTTATGGCAAGTATTGTGATGTCGGATATGTTGTTGGGTGTGGGTTTTCTGCATGGCAGCCGCATCTGGTCGTTTGCCGAAATGATGATGGATTGCGAGATCTTTTCCATCATTCACAAGACCATGCAAGGAATTATTGTGGATGATGAAACGCTGGCTCTCGATACAATTGCAGCAGTTGGCCCGGGAGGAAATTTCCTGTCACAGAAGCATACCCTCAAACACATGCGGGAACTTTTCCTGCCGCAGTTTATGGACCGGCGCCCATTTAATGAATGGGAGATTAAGAAAGACGATGCGCGTGATTGGGCATTGGCGAAAGCCCGCAATATACTGGACACTCACCATCCCGACCCACTTGAGGAAAAAATACCCATCGAAATGGCGAAGATCATTTCTACACTGGAGAATTAATGACTGCAATCCAACCACGCCTTGAACTCCTGACATATGATCTGATTGCCCGCATCCTGGATGAGGCATTCCAGTTGATGCAAAAACCGGGGATAAAAGTCCAATCAGTTGAAGCAGGTGATCTGCTGGTTAAGGCTGGAGCGACGGCTGAAGGCGACGTGGTAAGAATCCCGGAAAAGATCATCCGCAAAGCTTTGGATACCGTTCCTGCAGAATTCCATCTTTATGACAGGGACGGGAACCCCAAAGTTCATTATGGCGGTAACTCAGTCCATTTTGACCCTGGTTCGTCCGGCGTCCATGTCCTCGATCCGGAGACCCTGGAGCACAAGACCTCTTACGCACCGGACCTGGTTCGGTTGGTCAAGGTGGCTGAAATGCTCCCACAATACGATGCCCAGTCCACAGCCATAGTATGCAATGAAGTTCCCAAAGCGATTGGGGATCTGTACAGGTTGTACATAGTTCTGCTGTTTTCAAAAAAGCCGATCGTGACTGGTTCGTTTTCACTCCAGACCCTTGACATAATGTTCGATATGCTGGCCATCTTTTCAGGAAGCCGCAAAGCGTTATCTGACAAGCCGCAAGCCGTATTCGATGTATGTCCAAGCCCACCTCTCATCTGGAGCGATTTTGGGGCGGGAAATCTCATCGATCTTGCCCGCGCCCGTATCCCGGCGGAACTTATTTCAATGCCCCTGGCTGGGGCTGCTGCACCGGTTACTCTCCTCGGTTCAGTCGTGCAGCATGCTGCCGAGAGTTTGAGCGGGATTGCCATCCACCAACTTGCGAACCCCGGAGCCCCCATCGTCTGGGGCGGTGCACCAGCCATCTTTGATATGCGCCACGGCACGACGCCAATGGGAGCCATCGAAACAGCTATGATCGACGCGGCGTACGCACAAGTCGGAAAGTCGCTCAATCTGCCAACGCATGCTTACCTTGGTGCTTCCGATGCTAAAATTGTGGATGCACAGGCTGGGCTGGAAAGTGGAGTTTCAGCCCTAGTTGGAGCGCTGGCAGGTATTAACATGATCTCCGGAGCGGGAATGCTCGATTTTCTTGCCTGTCAAAGCCCCGAGAAGCTGGTAGTGGATGCCGAAGGCATTGCCATGGCTCAGCGCCTTTTGGCCGGGATCGAAGTTCGCACGGAGACGCTGGCGACCGCCCTGTTCGAAGGGATCAATTTCAAAGGTGATTTTCTCAAGCAGAGGATTACACGCGAACTGTTCTCAAAGGAACAATACCTCCCTTCAGGTGTGATTGACCGGGAATCCATCCGTGGTTGGCAAGCTTCCGGAAGTCTGGATACTTTTGCGCGTGCGAAAATCCGGACAGACGAACTCCTTGCTGCTTACAAACGTCCGGATTACGCTCCAGAGCAGGTGCATGAACTGCAGAAGATGGTGGAGAATCTGGCCCATAAAACCGGCATGGATACACTGCCGAGCCTGGAATGAGTATTATGTGTCATCAGAAGGTGGAATTTGGTCTGGTGGCGTTTTTTTTCTAATCCATATTTGTGATGGCCTGTTCTAACCAAAGGAGGAAGTAATGTCAAAGAAATCTGTTTTGTCCAATACTTTTGCCCTTCTGGTAGTAGCATGCTTGATTTTAAGCGGTTGTGGTGGAGGGCAAAAGACCCAAACGCCAAATAAAGTGGCTACATTCATTTGGAACGAGGAGTTTGATTCGTTAAGCCCCCTTTACTCCAATATGTGGTTCTCAACAATAACACAGCAGCTTTGGGATTGTTGGCCATGGAATTTTGATGAAAATAACGATCCATTCCCAAACCTGATTACCGAAATCCCCACCATCGAGAATGGTGATATATCCGCGGATGGCGCAACCATTACTCTGCATTTGCAGGACGGACTTAAGTGGTCCGATAACCAGCCGATAACATCGGAAGATTTCCGCTTCACCTGGGCCATGGCTGTTGACTCGAAGAACACAGTCGCATCTTCTTATCCGTACAGTCAGATAACCAGTGTTGATACACCGGACCCGAAGACAGTTGTTATTCATTTCGATGGGCCTTTTGCGCCCTGGCTTACCACCTTCCACGGCATCATTCCGGCACATATCCTTCAGCCAATATATGACGCGGATGGAACTCTGGATAACGCCGAGTGGAATACCAAGCCAACAATTGGCTGCGGACCATACGTCTTTTCGGAGTGGCAGTCAGGCAGCTTCGCGCGCTTCACGGTCAACCAGAATTACTGGGGAACAAAGCCGAAGATCAGCGAGATATTCATAAGATTTGTGCCGGATAATGCATCCCAGATCGCCGCCCTGACGGCTGGAGATGGGGATCTCAGCACCTTCTTCCCGTATAACGAAATACCAAAGTTAAAGAATGCAGGGCTTACTATCATAACCGAACCGACTGGATTGAATGAGAGTCTGTTCTTCCTGGACGATACAAGTGGAAAGTTAGGTAACCCGGGTCTCAGGGATGTCAATGTCCGGAAAGCGATTGCCATGGCAATTGACCGGGAAGGCATCGTCCGCGATTTACTGCTTGGCATGACGGAAGTCCCAGCCAGTTATTGGTCAGCGCTACCACCATTCTGGAATAATCCGCCCCTGCAGAACTATCCCTTCGATCCGCAGAA
Source organism: uncultured Anaerolineales bacterium (assembly GCA_903829085.1). Lineage (GTDB taxonomy): Bacteria > Chloroflexota > Anaerolineae > Anaerolineales > Villigracilaceae > UBA877. The sequence goes on from CAIKOL010000399.1 coordinate 14,288, forward strand.
AGCCAGGGATTTACTGGACCAGACTGGTTGGTTAGACAGCAATGGGGATGGTGTGCGCGACAAGGATGGAGTTGAATTAGTCCTGACCTATGGCACGACCACTGAAAACGAAACCCGTCAGAATGTTCAGGCAGTGATAAAACAGCAACTGGCAGCAATAGGCATCAAGGTTGAATTGCAGACCTATTCAAGCGACACCTTTTTTGCACAGGATGGGCCGGCTGCCACAGGGCTGGTAGATATCATGGAATGGTCCGATGGCCCAACGGTACCAGACCCGGATGTCTACTATTGGTATTGCAGCGAGATCCCTACACCGGATTATCCCAGCGGTTCCAATTGGCAGTACCTGTGTGATCCTGAATTGGATGCACTTAGCGCATTGCAAATTACCCAGGTGGATCCAGTCGAACGTCAGAAGACGATCTCCCAGATGAATCAGATTTTCTATGACAAAGTTTATTGGCTTGGACTGTGGGTGGACCCGGATGTCTGGGCAGTGGGTACGCGTCTTACGGGTGTCAAGTTTTCAGGTGCCACTCCATTCTTCAATATCTCTGAATGGGACCTGGTTGATAAATAATTATTATTGCAGGTGGAAGAGCAGACCGGAATTGCCGATCTGCCCTTCCACCTGAACGCCATATGACCCGTTATATACTCCGTCGTTTCTTGCAGGGCATCCCTCTGCTATTTATTATAAGTATCGTCCTGTTCGTTTTAATGATGAACATGGGTGATCCGATTGCTACCATGGGCGGACGTACTCTTTTGCGCCCGGAGGACCGGTTGCGACTGACCCGCCAACTGGGTTTGGATAAACCGATCTACATTCAATACATATACTGGTTGGTGGGAAACGACTGGACCAAAGTGGACATGGACGGCGATGGGATCGCGGAATCTGCCGGGACTCGACATGGTATTCTGCGTGGCGACTTTGGTACATCGCTGGTTAAGCGAGGCGTACCCGTGTTGCAAGTCATTGGAGAACGTCTTCCAAATACCCTGCTACTGATGATCGCATCGGAGATAGTTGTAGTGGTGGGCGCACTGTTGGTGGGAATTTATTCTGCATTACGTCAGTATTCCACTTTCGATCATTTCATCACAGCTATCCTTTTCATCGGTTATTCCATGCCGATTTTCTTCGTTGGTTTGCTCTCGATGTATATCTTCTCTGTTCTGTTCAAACGCTGGGGACTGCCTTACCTGCCAACAGTGGGGATGTTTGACCCCACCGTCGGTGAAACCTTTGGACAAGTGGCGATGCATATGATTTTGCCAGTATTAACCATGTCCTTTGTTAGTTTTGCATCGTATAGCCGTTATATTCGCAGTACCATGTTGGAGGTCATGAGCCAGGATTATATCCGCACGGCGAAATCCAAGGGTCTGCCGCGTTTAACAGTGCTCTTAATCCATGCTTTGAAGAATGCTTCCTTGCCCATTGTTACTATTGTCGGCCTTGACCTGCCATTCTTACTGGGAGGGGCGGTTGTTACCGAGCGTATCTTTGCCTGGCCCGGAACAGGCCGCCTATTTCTTGATCATGTCGCACGCAGTGACTTGCCGGTGGTGATGGGCATCCTGATGTTAATCGCCTTGGCGGTAGTAATTTTCCAAATCATTACGGATATCGTTTATGCCTGGCTTGATCCGCGCATCCGCTTCGAGGCTTGACCGGAGACTTTCGCATGGTTGCTGAACCTGTCCAGATTGCTGTCTTAACTCCGGACGATCTAGAGACCCCTCCCATCAGCCTGGGTCAATTAACGTGGCGGCGTTTTCGGCGTCACAAACTGGCTTTGTATGGTGCAGTTGCCTTGATCCTGCTTTTCTTTTATTCCTTTGGCGGCGCCTTATTTGTTTCGGAAAATTACGCCAATCTTAATGATACAAACATCAGTCTTCATCCTCCAGGTACTCAACATCCTTTTGGTACGGACGCAATTGGTCGTGACATCCTGGCTCGCACCATCTATGGAGGCCAGATCTCCCTGCTGATCGGATTGACAGCGGTTATTGTCGAGACCGTTCTTGGAATCCTGGTAGGTGCATTGGCTGGTTATTACGGTGGCGTAGTGGATAACATCCTGATGCGTATCACCGAGGCAATGCTGAATATCCCTGAGATATTTTTACTGATCGTCATGGCAAAATTCTTTGGAGGAAAAATTCCGGATATTTCCTTTTTTGGCCGAACATTAAGCGGCAGCGTCGTTCTGATCGTCATAATTATTGGAGGCACTGCCTGGATGTACCTAGCTCGCATTGTCCGGGCAGAATTCCTATCCCTGAAGGAAAGAGATTTTGTCCTGGCAGCACGCGCCACCGGGACACCCAGTATAGAAATCATCTTCATGCACATTCTACCGAATTGCATCGCACCTGTGATCGTTACTGCCACACTGGGCGTCGCCAATGCCATCCTTTCCGAGGCGTACATCAGCTTTCTCGGTCTGGGTGTCCAACCGCCAACCGCCACCTGGGGTAATATGCTGGACAGCGCCAATAACTATATTGAATCCGCACCCTGGCTATGGTTCTTTCCGGGCTTGTTAATCCTTCTGACAGTTCTCAGTATAAACTTCCTGGGCGATGGCTTGCGGGATGCACTTGACCCGCATAGCCGGGCGGCTTGACCCTATGACCACCCTTCTTGAAGTTAAAGACCTGAAAACCCGCTTCCATACCCCCGAGGGGACAGTATATGCCGTCAATGGGATCTCTTTTTACGTGGATGAGGGGGAAACACTGGCGGTTGTGGGGGAAAGCGGTTGTGGAAAATCGGTCAGCATGCTTTCGGTACTGCAATTGATCCCGGTTCCTCCCGGAGAGATTGCCGGAGGAGAGGCGTTCTTCCGTGGGCAGAACTTACTTAAGAGGTCAGAACACGAGATGGAAGCCATTCGCGGCAAGGAAATTGCCATGGTCTTTCAGGATCCGATGACCTCCCTCAATCCTGTCTTGACTATTGGCAGACAAATTACCGAGTCATTGCGTGTACATCTGGGGATGGACCAGAAAGCGGCGGATGTGCGGGCTGTGGAATTGTTGGAAATGGTTGGCATTTCGGACCCTTCGCACCGCCTGGGTGACTACCCACACCAGTTCTCTGGAGGAATGCGTCAGCGGGTGATGATCGCCATGGCGCTGGCGTGCAACCCAAGCCTGTTGATTGCCGATGAACCGACCACAGCTTTGGATGTGACCATCCAGGCACAGATTGTTGAACTGGTGACGAAGATCCGAAACCAAGTACACATGGCCGTCATCTGGATTACCCATGACCTGGGCATCGTAGCCGGGATAGCAGACCGTGTCATGGTCATGTATGCTGGTTTTATCGTCGAAGAGGCGAGTGTAAATACCTTGTACGAAAACCCGCGTCACCCTTACACAAGTGCTTTGCTGGGCGCGCTACCACGCGTGGATCGCCGCCGTGACCGACGCCTCAAATCCATCCCAGGTGCTCCGCCAAGTCTATTGGTGGAACCACATGGCTGCCCATTCGCAGCCCGCTGTGAATTCACCATCGAACACTGTAAGACTGACAACCCACCTCTGACAGCGGTTGGACAGAATCACCACAGTATAGCCTGCTGGGTTGATATCAAGACTGGAGCACCGCGATGAACGCGACCCAACCATTGGTTAAGGTCGAAAACCTGACAAAACACTTCCCGGTGATGCGTGGAATTATCATCCAACGCAAAACTGGAGCAGTGCGGGCGGTGGACGGGATTTCGTTCACCATTGAGCGGGGTGAAACCCTCGGGTTGGTCGGCGAGAGCGGTTGCGGCAAGACTACTGCCGGGCGTACCCTGCTTGGTCTTTATCCGGCTACAGCGGGCGTGGTTACGATTGACGGCCGGGATGTTCGTTCTGCCAGGGGCAGGGAACTGCTCGCCATCCGGCGAACTGCGCAGATGATTTTCCAGGATCCATATGCTTCGCTGAATCCACGGTGGACAGTCCATTCCATCGTCAGCGAACCGTTGCGTGTTCATCATCTGTTTAAAAATGAAGTGGAGCGGGTTGAACGTGTGCAGGAACTGATGAGCCTGGTTGGATTGAGCGGGCGTCTGATCAATCGTTTTCCGCACGAATTCTCCGGAGGGCAGCGGCAACGCATCGGGGTGGCGCGTGCGCTGGCATCCGATCCAAAATTTATCGTTTGCGATGAACCGATTTCTGCTCTGGATGTATCCATCCAGGCGCAGGTGGTTAATCTCCTGGAAGATTTGCAGGACAGGTTTGGTCTGACCTACCTCTTCATCGCTCACGATCTAAGCATGGTCCGTCATATATGTGATAGGGTGGCGGTAATGTACCTGGGTGTGATGGCCGAAATGGCTGAACGGAACGAACTTTACGAGCATTCGCTGCATCCATATACCAAGGCGCTGCTTTCTGCAGTCCCTGTTCCAGATCCTAAAAAAGAACGCGCCCGTCGTCGCATCATCCTGGCCGGGGATGTACCCAGCCCGATCAATCCACCCTCCGGCTGCCGTTTCCACCCGCGCTGTCCGCTTGCAGACGAGCAATGCATTCGCGAGGTTCCACAGTGGCGGCTTGCCGCACCAAGCCATTGGGTTGCCTGCCATAAAGTTTGAAAGAAAGAAGGATCATGATTGACCTTGGGGTTCTGTTACGTGTTCCCAATGTGGAAGCGGAGATGGGCTTCGATGTTTCACCTGATGGCAAGCACGCAGCCTATTCTTGGAATCCGGGCGGCCGTTGGGAGATCTATGAAATATCCCTGGTTGGAAACCCTGGTTCCGAGAAGGGACCCGAAAAGGCAGTGCCTGTGCCAGTTTCGCGTGGAAAGGGTGGTAAATTCCATCCGCGCTATTCCCCCGATGGTCACCGGTTGGCTTTCACTGTGGATTTCGATGGCAGCGAGGCTTTCCACCTTTTTGTCTATGAATTTGACACCGGTGAACAACGTGACCTGACTCAAAACTTAAATTGTGCATTGCAGGCAAATTTCTCCTGGTCGCCGGATGGCAAGCAGATCGCTTTTATTTCCGATCAATCCGGGCAATTTGATGTTTATGTAATCCCCGCCGATGGTGGCGAAGCCCGGCTTATGCTGGATGCCGGATACCCGGCGTGGAAGGTACACTGGTCTCCTGATGGATTGTGGTTGGCTGTGACGGTTGAGGCAGGAGGAATTGATTTCGGAACTTATATTGTTCCGGCTGGAGAAGGTGAGCCAGTATACAGGATTCAAGATGAAACTGGACCGATGGATGCCGGACAGGCCTGCTGGTCACCGGATAGCAAATGGCTGGCTTTCTCGTCGGACGTAAATGGTTATAACAATATTGGTATCTTCGAGTTGGCAACCCATCGGATCTTCTGGTTGACCGATGGGGAAGGAGAGAAACAGTTTCCGACCTGGTCGCCGGATGGGACACGACTGGTATATGTACTGAACCGGGGCACAGTATCATGGTTGGTGATTCAGAAGCCAGGTGATCCGCCGAAGAAGTACCAGGTGGAACAGGGAGTACATTACCTGCCTCGCTTCACTTCTGACGGAAAACGGATCATCTTTGCCTTCGATAATCCATGCCATCCAGGTGATTTATGGGCGCTTGAATTATGGAATGGAAGATTCACCCAATTGACTCATTCCCTTCCTGACGAATTGGCAGAGTTGGTATTCCCCATGCCGGAGGAGATTACTTATCCCGGATTGGACGGGACGTCAGTACCGGCTTTACTTTTCAAGCCGCAAGTCCAGGAACCTGGTCCGGGAGTACTCCTGATCCATGGCGGGCCGGATTGGTTTTTTGAGATGACCTGGTACCCGGTGATGGCTCATATGGCTTCGCGCGGTTGGACAGTGCTGGCACCAAACTATCGCGGTTCCACCGGATATGGGCGAACCTGGCAGGAAGCCAGCCGCTTCGACTTCGGTGGTGTGGATAATGATGATGTCGCTGCAGGAGCACAATATCTTCTCCTGAACGGCCTGGTTGATCCGCAGCGGATCGGTATTACCGGGCGCAGTCATGGAGGATATCTGACCATGACCTGCTTGACGAAATATCCAGACCTCTGGACTGCTGGATCGGCTGTAGTACCATTTATCAACTGGTTTACCAATCATAAATACATCCGTGCTGACCTTCAGCATTGGGACCTCGAAAACTTTGGTGATCCAGAAAAGGATCATGACCTGTGGGTTGATCGGTCACCTTACTTCTTCCTTGACCATATTAATGCACCCGTGCAATTGATTGCCGGACGGTTGGATCAGCGTTGCCCGGTCAGCGATTCGGTCGAGGCGCATAAAGCCTTGCAGAGTTTAGGTAAGTCCGTGGAACTGGTGGTTTACGAAGATGAAGGTCATGCTTTCCTGAAACTGGAAAATGTGCTGGATTCTGAACTGCGTCGCGTGGCCTTCCTGGCGAAATATCTGGAAAAGCAGTAAGAACTTTAGTTTTTGTAGATTGGAGAATCCTGATGATCCGTCTTTCCATCCTGGATGAAAACGATATTGAGGCCATTCATCAAGCCACCCTGCGCATCCTGGGTGAGACCGGAATAATGTTGACCGAGCCGAAGAGCCGGGCGCTCCTGGACGGAGCGGGCGCAATCATCCAGGAGAAGCGGATACTTTTTCCAGCTGACCTGGTGGAGAAGTGTATTTCACTGGCGGGAAAAAAAACAACCATTCACGGGCGTGGAGGAGCTGTCAGAATACTTGGGGATGGGAACCTTTATTTTCATAACCTGGGAGGCGCACCACAAGTATACAACGCAGGTTCCGGTACTCGCCGTTTGGCTATAGTCCAGGATGTTCGCGACTCCACTCGCTTGCTAGATGCACTTGAGAATTGCCACACCATCACACCTTTTTTCACGCCGACCGATGTACCGGGGGCTTTGATGTCGCTGGCCATGTATCGTCATGCATTGCCATATACTGTTAAACCATTACAGGGACCGGGTGTACAGTTCGCAGCGGAGGCGCGTTACGCGGTCAAAATGGCGGAAGTGGTTGGCAGCCCTGCTGAAATATTGACCCTTTCGCTTTCTCCGGTCAGTCCTTTGACCATTCCCGATCACGAGGCCGAGGCGATTATGGAGATTGCCCGGCTTGGGATCGCCTTTGCTCCCTTACCATGTCCAACAGCCGGGACAACAGCGCCCTTCTCCATCGCCGGATCCATTACACAGCAGAATGCCGAGGTACTGGCAGCTCTGGTATTGGCCGAACTGACATCCCCGGGGCTGCCGATCATTTATTGCGGCAGGCTGGCAATGATGGAACCTCGCACCGGACTTTCAGTATGGGGGGGGGTTGAGATGGGTATGGCTTCCGCCGGGACGGTACAGGTCGGGCATCATTACGGACTGCCGGTCAATGTTTATGGGTTTTCCACCAATGCCCACAGCCTGGATATCCAGGACGGTTTCGAGCGTGCTTTGAACGCTGCTATTCCTGCATTGGCCGGAGCAGATGAACTCTCCGGGATCGGCGAAATGGAAGCCGGCGTGATGGGTTCTTATGCACAGATGGTGGTGGACAATGAATTTGCCGGGAGCATTATTCGTATCCGGAAAGGTTTTCCGTCGGATGCGGATGCAATTGCAGAAGATGTGATCTCAGCGGTCATGGCTTCCACCCACAATTTCCTGGGTCAGAAACATACCATGAAGTATCTCAAGTCTGGTGAAGTATTCTTGACAAAATTGGCCGAGCGCGGCTCCTGGGATGGGTGGGAAGCCGCCGGGCGGGTTGGCATGCTTGAACGGGCGCAGGCCCAGGCAGAGAAGATTTTGAAGGAGCACCAGGTTCCTCCACTGGATGCAACCCAGGAGCACGAGCTGGATGCATTGATGGCCGCTGCTGAGCGGGAACTGGTCAAATATTAATTTCACGCCGACTTGTAAAAACCGCGCCGAATTGTTGTTGGGCAAAGGAAAAACCTTAGCAGCCTCGGTTTCGGCGATAAAAATCAGACTGGAGAAAATATGCTCGAGAAAGCTAAAACCATCCAAGACCAACTTTCCGCCTGGCGGCGGGATTTCCATATGCACCCGGAACTTGGTTTTCAGGAAACACGTACGGCTGCAAAAGTGGCTGAAATTCTGGAGCTGCTTGGCTATCGAGTTAAACGAGGTGTTGGGAGGACCGGCGTGGTGGCCGAGTACGGAAACGGGAAACCACTGGTTGCCATCCGCGCTGACATGGATGCGTTGCCCCTCCAGGAAACCAACCAGGTAACCTACGCTTCACAGAACCCCGGGGTGATGCACGCCTGTGGGCATGATAGCCATATGGCTATGGCACTCGGCGCGGCGGCATTGCTTTCCCGTGAGAAATTCCCCGGAATGGTGCGATTCCTGTTCCAACCATCTGAAGAAGTTGGCGATGATGAAGGGATCAGCGGTGCACCGCGCATGATCCAGGAAGGGGTCATGGAGAATGTGGACCTGGTGATCGCTTTGCATGTGGAGCCGACCGCTCCCGTAGGGGCGATTCGTATCCGATCCGGACCTGCCTCCGGTGGAGTGGATTCCTGGTTTGGAGAGATCATTGGCAAGGGTGGACATGGCGCCCACCCACACCAGACAATTGACCCGTTTTACATCAGCGCACACGTGCTATTTGCGTTGAATGGAATTGTTTCACGCCGGATCGATCCTTTTAATCCAGCAGTGGTAAGCGTAGGATCGTTGCACGGTGGCTTTACCGAGAATGTGATCCCGGAGCGGGTAAAATTAACCGGCACGCTCCGTTATACCGAAAAACGAGTTCAGGAACAAATCCATGCTGAGATCAGGCGCGCTTTCGAAATTGCCAAAACCCTGGGTGGAAATTACGAACTCAAATTTGAGATCGGTACAGCACCGATGATCAATTCCCCCATGGCTGCGGAACTAATAACGACCGTTGCTGTTGATCTCCTTGGCGAACAGAATATCCTTTCTTGGAAGAATGAATTGGGGGCCGAGGATTTTGGATGTTTCATGGAACTTGCCCCAGGGGCGATGTTTGCGCTGGGAACAGGAAGTGAAATATTACACTGTAATTTGCACAATCCGGCTTTTGACCTGGATGAAAGTTGCCTCCCGGTCGGCGCGGCGATCTTTGCAGAGACTGCATTGCGGTTTTTGCGAGAAAATAAACCATAATAATCGGAGGAATTATGCACACCATTTTGAAAAGCAAGACGAAAGAAGCTGTCATCGGCATCGACCGTCCATTCGTGATGATCGGCGAGAAAATCAACCCCACTGGTCGCAAGAAACTGGCAGCAGCCTTGTCCGAGGGGAACTTGGATTATGTCCTCCAATTGGCTGAAAGCCAGGTGGCCTGGGGAGCGGATGTGCTGGACATAAATGTCGGTGTACCTGGGCTGGATGAAGTTGCGGTTGTTAAAAAAGTAGTGGAATTACTTGCATTGACCGTGGATGTGCCATTCTGCCTTGATTCCGCTAACCTGGATGTACTGGCTGCCGGACTGGCTGCGGCGCCGGGGAAACCTTTGGTCAACTCGGTCAGTGGTGAGGAGAAGAAATTGGATTCGGTTCTGTCATTGGTAAAGGAACGCGGCGCAGCAGTCATCGGTTTGACTATGGATGATAACGGCATTCCCAAGACTCCTGAAGAACGCTTGGCTGTTGCTGAGAAGATTATCGAACGGGCCGCCAGGATGGGCATTCCGATCGAAGATATCATCATTGACCCACTGGTGTTGACTGTTGGATCGGACAGCAAGGCAGCGCTCATTACCCTCCAGACAGTTGATCTGCTGCGCAAGGAATTTGGAGTCAATATCAACTTGGGTGCCAGCAACGTCTCATTTGGCTTACCCGATCGGCCAACAGTCAACCAGGCATTCCTGACCCTTGCCATCCAATTGGGTGCAACCTGTTCGATCACTGACCCATCAAAACTCGGGGCGACTGTCAAAGCCGCCGATATGCTCCTGGGCCGTGATGACAATTCCATGCGTTATCTGAAATACTTCCGCGCCGCGGAAAAAATGAGAACCGCCGAGGCAGAAAAAGCAACATAGAAGAAAAGCAAAAAAGGTATATAGAATCTCGTAAAACAGAACATTTCACAGGCGTACCTGATAAATGGTACGTCTGTCATTGATTTCAGTAAGTTGGTAGACTCATGGTATATTTTGGACAGTCCAATTGTTTTGCGTCAGGATGACTGTACTATTGTCGCCTGAACTACCCCAAAACCAATAGAAAGGTACCTGTAGATACGCGGCCTCGAAGTTGTCTGGAGCGGCAGGAACAAGGGGAATGTTATAGCCTTTATTGATGATGATGCGGTTGTTATCCAGATTGCCAAAGTAGTAATTCTGTAAACTGGCCTGATGTTGTCCCATTAGAATATCCACTGGGATCCATCCAAACGGTTCAACGTAGAATTCTGCCCAGACATTTGCCTGGTCGAGACCGGAGCGAGCAGAATATCCCACTACTGGACGGGCAGGTATCCCCTTAGCCCGGCACAGCGCAACGAAAAGGGCTGCATAATCTCCCGCTTCCCCGCGTTTTTCCTGGGCTGCAGAAAGTGCTCCCTGAAGCCCCTCAGTGTTATGAAATCGCATAGTTTGGATGATGTAATCATAGAACTTGCGGGCTATCCGGTAGGGGTTTTGCTCTTCGCCGGCAACCTGGCTGGCCAGCTCTACAATCAGGGTATTATCACTTTCAATAAACTGTTCTGGACGGGTGTAAAGAATATATATAGGATCAGTGACATTATAGGGAGATATTTCGTCAGGTTTGATTTGGGTCAGGATCTCGTATACTTTCAGTTTCGTTTGGAAGATGAAATCGGTGTATTCACCAGGCTTTGGTTGTCCAGCCAACTTCCAGAAGTAGATCCCATTTCCGTAAACGGGGTCAGTGGACACTTGGCTTGCTGCTGGACTGACCGAAACTTCCTGCACGTTTTTTTGGCTATCCCATTCCACCAGGCGTGGCTGATAGAGACGTAAATCGGTCAACATAAATGACCCATTCGCAACCCGGACTGAATATTCAACCTGATATTCCTGAGGATTGGTGTAGAAAACCGGTTCAGGAAGAAGTGTCGTTGTTTCTGTGGGTACGGGCGTGCTGGTGAAACTGGGATAAGGGGTGACCGTTGAAGGAGCTGTTGCAATTTCAGACGCAGTTGGGCTTATTTCTTCTTTACCGCATCCACTCAAAAAAAAGACCAGAACCAAGAGAACAGTTGATATTCTTTTCATACTTTCCTCCTTGCAATTAAAAAATTATATCTTACTTCTGTAGATAATCAGCCATTCGCTTGCAAGGAATCCAAGGTTTTCTCAAGGTCTCCTTAAATATCGCAGTACCCAGATAAAGTTAGGGAGACACCCAAATTAGAAAACCGTGGCAAGAAATCTTGTTTGGTGGTTTTACTAAAAAACAGGTATAATTTGACGGCTAAAATACTCTGGAGGCTTATCAATGCGTAACTTTCTAGATGGATCTTTGATCCTGACATCAATTGCGTTAATCATCAGCATCGTCCTGCAAAGCAAAGGCGCTGGCTTGGGAAATCTATCCGGGTCGGATGCTGGTAGCGTTTTCACAGCCAGGCGTGGAATCGAAAAAACCCTCTTCTGGGTGACGATCATTTTCTCCGTGCTTTTCTTTATCCTGGCGATCACCTCTGTGATTCTCTCGGCCCGAAGTATTATCTAATATTCGCTGATGAGCAGAAAGGCCATCGGTGGGTTGCTTTATGAACCTGTGATCGGCCTTTCTTTATTTCATTTACTATGAAAAAACTGCGCTGGCAAATCCTGGTGGTAGTCCTGACACTTGTTGTAGTGGCAGTTCTCTTGTTGACCCAACAGCCCAGCCTGAACCCGATCCTGCCTGAACCAGCCAGTGGGGGTATTTACACGGAAGCATTGGTTGGATCGTTTGGACGATTGAACCCATTGCTCGATCTCAACAATCCAGCGGACCGGGATATAGATCGGCTGCTCTTCAGCAGTCTAATCAAGTTTGATTCGAGCGGTGTTCCGCAACCGGATTTGGCTGAATCATGGGGCGTTTCAGCAGATGGTACGATTTACAATGTTACGTTGCGCGCCAATGCTGTCTGGCAAGATGGCACACCCGTTACAAGCGATGATGTCCTGTTTACCATCAGCTTGCTGAGAAGCCAGTATTCAGCTTATTCCGCGGATGTGCGTTCCATGTGGGATCAGGTTGACATCACCCGTCTCGACGATAAGAATATTAAATTTACGCTCCCTGAACCGTTTGTCCCATTTCTCGATTATCTTACTTTTGGGGTTTTACCTCAACATTTGCTTGAGTCTATAACTGCAGACCAACTCTCCAGTACTGATTTCAATTTGGACCCGGTTGGCAGCGGCCCGTATAAATTTGGCCATCTTACCGTTGAAAACGGGCAAATTACCGGCGTGGTATTGACCGTCTCCGGGAACTACTATGGGCAGATCCCATATATCGAACAAATCGTCTTCCGATACTACCCTAGCGCGGATGCGGCGTTGACTGCGTATAACCAGGGAGAAGTACTAGGCATAAGCCAGATACCTTCAGACCAAATCGCATCAATATGCTCCAACTCCAACTTATCCTGCTATTCCAGCCGTATGCCTCACCTGAGCATGGTTTTATTTAATCTGGGCAATAACGATGTCCCCTTCTTACAGGATAAAAATATCCGGCGCGCTTTAATGACCGGCCTAAACCGTCAGTGGATGGTGGATTACATTCTCCAGGGCCAGGCAGTCGTGGCAGATAGTCCCTTATTACCGCTAACCTGGGCTTATTATGCTGGAGTGGACCATATCGGTTTTGACCCAGATACGGCAGTAAACGAACTCAAGGCAGCTGGATACGTGATCCCAGCCGATGGGACTGTTCGCGCGAAGGACAATATTTCGCTTTCTTTCACAATGGTGTATCCTGATGATGCCATCCACGCACAACTGGCGAAAGCCGTCCAACAAAATTGGGCAACGATTGGCGTGGAAGTGAAACTCCAAGCGGTTTCGTACGAATCTTTGCTCAACGATTATCTAACGCCGCGCGCTTATCAGGCCGCGCTGGTGGATCTGGACATGAGCCGTTCATACGACCCAGATCCTTATCCGTTCTGGCACCAAGCTGAAATCACTGGTGGACAGAATTATTCTCAGTGGGACAACCGTACTGCCAGTGAATACCTGGAGCAGGCGAGGGTATTGGCTGACCCAACTATCAGGACCCGCCTGTACCGAAATTTCCAGGTGATTTTCTCCCGCGAATTACCAGCCTTGCCGTTATATTATCCCATTTATACCTATGGAGTCGACCAACGCGTACAAGGCGTACAGGCTGTGCCACTTTTCGAACCTGCCGACCGTTTTAACGGGATTACTGACTGGTATCTGGTTACCCGACGGGCTCTTGAACAAACCGCCCAGCCGACGGTTATCCCGTAAAGTTGTAGAATCCAGGCATTTCCTTGCCTGCTGAAATTACCGCATTAAGGAGTTATCAATGGCTGATCAACGTGATGCTGCCCTGCAATATGCCCGTAAGAATAAAGAGAAATTCCTGAACTCCTTTAAGGAAATCCTGACCATCCCATCCGTATCCACTGACCCGGCGCATGGTGCAGATATCCGACATGCTGCAGAGTGGCTCGCGGCCCAACTGCGCGGCCTCGGGATGCAAAAAGTACAAATTTACCCAACCGCCAAGCATCCGATCGTTTATGGCGAGTGGTTGGGGGCAACCAGCGCGCCGGTCGTACTTATTTATGGTCACTACGATGTTCAGCCAGCCGACCCATTGAATGTTTGGAAAACTGGTCCGTTTGATCCTGTCGTGCGTGGTGAAGAAATTTTTGCCCGCGGGGCCTCAGATATGAAGGGGCAGGTCCTGGTCTTGCTGAAAGCAGTTGAATCACTAGTCAAATCTGGCGGGCTACCGGTGAACGTAAAATGGCTGTTTGAGGGCGAAGAGGAAATCGGTTCCCCCAACCTGCCGACTTTCATTGCTGACCACAAGGATTTACTGAAGTGCGATTTTGCAGTGAACCCGGACGCCGGCATGATCGGAAAAGATTATCCAACCCTTACTTACGCCTTGCGGGGACTGGCTTATTTTGAGCTGCGGGTTTTTGGACCTGCACAAGATTTGCATTCTGGCATTTATGGAGGCGTTGTCCATAATCCAGCAATCGCCCTGGCTGAATTAATTGCAGGGATGCATGATGAAAAAGGGCGCATTACACTTCCTGGGTTCTATGATAGAGTTCAAAAATTGAGCAAGGAGGAACGCGATGAATTGGCGCGTCTCCCGATTGATGACAAGGATTTCCTCAGTGTAACTGGCGCACTCGCACTGTATGGGGAGGCAGGTTTCACAGTAAACGAGCGGACCGGCGCACGGCCAACGCTGGATGTAAACGGATTATTATCAGGTTTCACAGGTGAGGGATCCAAGACGGTCATTCCTGCCTGGGCGATGGCGAAAATATCCATGCGACTGGTTCCGGATCAGAATCCAAAGGAAGTTCACCAACAATTGATACGCTATCTGGATGAACATGCCCCCAAGGATGTTCGCTGGGAATTGACTGAACTTTCTGGCGGTTCGGCCTCCATATCAGACCGCAACAGCCTCAGCGTCCAGGCAATGAGTAAGGCGCTGGAGACAGTCTGGGGTACGCGTCCTTACTTCCGGCGCGAGGGTGGTTCCATCCCGGTGGTCAGAGACATGCAAAATCTGTTGGGTATCGAGTCGGTGATCTCTGGTTTTGGCTTGCCGGATGACAATGTCCATGCACCGAACGAAAAAATGCACTTGCCCACCTGGTACCGGGGGATCGAAGCGTTCATAAACTTCTTTATAAACTTGAAACCTTAGTCAAACCCACCTGCGGGGGTCCATGACCCCCGCTGAATATTTTGGAGTGCTGAAATATAGACGACAAACTTGTTAACTATGGCGGACAGGCGGTCATCGAAGGGGTAATGATGCGTGGACGCAAGACCTGGGCAATTGCCATGCGCGCCCCAGACGGCAGTATTGCCACGAAAGTCGAGCAGTTGGGTGGAATCTATAAATCCCGCCTGGCAAAGATTCCCTTCTTGCGCGGGCTGATCCTTTTATGGGATTCGCTCGGTTTGGGATTGCGCGCCCTGACTGATTCAGCCAACCTGCAAACCGGAGAAGATGAAAAACTGGAAGGCCCGGCCCTCTACTTGACCCTTGGGCTAACATTCCTGGTCGCCATCTGTATATTTTTCCTGGCTCCTGCTGGAGTGGGCTGGTTGTCAGAGCACTTCCTGCACTGGAACGCCTGGTGGAGTAATCTCCTGGAAGGCATACTCCGTTTATTTCTATTGCTTGGTTATATGTGGGGAATAGGCTTCATGCCAGACATAGCCCGCGTATTTGGTTACCACGGTGCTGAACACAAGACCATTAATGCCTACGAGGCGGGTGCGGATTTGACACCGGTTGTGGTCGCGAGCTACTCGGTTGAACACCCGCGTTGTGGCACAGCTTTTCTGTTGACGCTGATGGTGCTCTCGCTGTTTTTCTTTACCATTTTAGGGCCATTACCGTTTGCCTGGCGGCTTGTCAGCCGGGTGGTGATGATCCCGATCCTGGCAGGAATCGCCTACGAATACCTGCGCTGGACAGCCAACCACCTCAATTCTCCGATTGTGCGCCTGATTATCAAACCCAACCTGGCTCTGCAACACCTGACCACGCGCGAACCCGATGAGAAGATGCTGGAAGTGGCAATCACTGCTTTCCTGACGATGCGGAAAGCGGAACAGGAAGTCTGACATACGCTCCCTACTCATCTCCCACATACGGTAGAGAAATTTACAAGAAGAAACGCAGGGTTCCTGCGTTTTTTGATTGAA
>CAIKOL010000400.1 GCA_903829085.1 uncultured Anaerolineales bacterium
CCACGGCAGCCTTGATCTGCTCCAGGGTGGACATGCCGGTCGAAAGGATGATCGGTTTTCCGGCCCGGCGGACATGACGCAGCAGGGCATGATCGGTCAGGGCTGCAGACGGGATCTTATAGGCCGGGGTCTCGAACTTTTCAATGAAATCCACCGAGGGCTCATCCCAGGCCGAGACGAACCAGGGCATACCCTTTTCCCGGCAGTAGCGGTCAATCTCCCTATATTCAGGTTCCCCAAATTCCACTTTGTAGCGGTAATCCAGATAAGTGATATAACCCCAGGGAGTCTCGCGCATCTGCTTTTGCTGTTCCGGAGGGGTACACACCTCAGGAGTGCGCTTCTGGAACTTGACGGCATCCACGCCCGCGTGGACGGCGGCATCGATCATCTGCTTGGCAACAGCAAGATTACCGTTATGGTTGATACCAATCTCCGCAATAATGTAAGCAGGATGCCCGTCCCCGACCAGCTTGTTCCCAATTTTAACTTCGCGTTGCATATTGTTTTCCTTTCTTTTTTGCTTCCTCTCAAAAAAAAGGGAGAGGAGAGGGGTGAGTGAATGCAGCTCAACCCGAAGGGCGGGTTTTAATGATCAAATCACACAGCTCCCGTACAGCCCCATGGCCTCCCGGGCGGCTGAGAACAAAATCAGCCTGGCGGGCCACTTCCGGCCAGGCATCGGCCACCGCCACCGACCAGCCGACCAGCGGAAAGCAAGGCAGATCGTTGACGTCATTTCCCAGGAAGACACTGCGGGCCGGATCCATTTTTCGTTCCGCCAGGCACTTCTGCAAAGCAGTGGCTTTGTCGTCCTCGCCCTGGATACAAGGCACTTCCATTTTCCGACAACGCGCCGCCACCACAGGATTGGTCTCCTTCGAGATGACCACCGTCTCCACACCCACCTGGCGGAGCAACTGGATGCCATAACTATCGCTACGATTGGCAGCCACCAGCTCGCGGCCATCCTGGTCCACCCAGACCCGGTTATCGGTCAGCACGCCATCGAAATCCAGTACCAGCAATTGGATTTCCTGCGGGATGGGGCGGCGCTTGGCTCCCGGCCAGACCATGAGCGGGCCGCCGCGCATAATGCGTTCCTCGGCACGCCGCCAGTCGTTGGGAGTATCCAGGTCAATATCGTAGCCCTGGTCGAACAGGATGGGCAGGATGGTTTTGCCGCTCATGGAGTTCAAGCCCAGGATGGTGTCTGTTCGGATCACGTCAATCAAACCATTGTGGAAATAGGCTCTCGGCAAAATCTGGCGCGGCGCATTGTAGGGCTCGTCGATCCCGGGCACAGCCATCAAAGGACGGATGGGAGTCTCTTCATCATCCAACAGCCACATTTTAAAGGGGATCTGGTGCGCAGGGGTTACGCCGCGCACCGAGTCAGCCTCCGGATGAGCAAGCAGAATTCCAACGGCACGGTCCACCAGGTCCGGGGGACGGAGCGGAGTTGTGGGGCGAAGGTGAACCACCGCCTCAGGGCGGTAGCCTTCGTGGTCTTCCAGCCATTTCAGAACATGCTGAAAAACAGGCAGATCAAGAACCCGGTCTCCAGACAGTTCCGCCGGGCGCAGGTAGGGGACTTCACCTCCATAGTGGCGGGCGATCTCTGCGATTTCTTCGTCGTCCGTGGTTACCACCACGCGCGTCACTGTCTCAGCCTGGAGACCAGCCGCCAAGCTGTAAGCGATCAGAGGATAACCGGCAAATGGGCGGATATTCTTGCGCGGGATGCCCTTTGAACCGCCGCGCGCGGGGATGATGGCAAGGATCTCTCGTTTACTCATTTCTTCTCCATGGGCCAGACCATATCCAGCCCACCTTGGGATACAAGCCACTCGGCGTGTTCCCAATCGCCAAGCGTATCCAGGTCAACCGTATATTTCGGGTCCATCACCAGCGGCCGGATGACCTGCCCCGACATCGAGCCTCCCAGGATGGCTGCCGGACGGATGGCATCAATGTGACCGGTCTGCCAATGGACGGGGGGCAGCATCTGGCGCGGTGCATTATAAGGTTCCGCGATGCCTGCCACGCTCAGCAAAGGCAGCATGCAGCCCGTCTGGGGGTCGATCTGCCACATTTTGTAAGGATTCTGCCCGGCTTCAACCACGCCGCGCACACTATCTGCTTCGGGATGTTCCTGCAAGGTGTGAACGGCAGCATCCACGCAACCCACAGGGCGGACCGGGGAAGTGGGTCGCAATTGCACCACAATCCCGGGATGATAATCTTCGTGTTCCGCCAACCAAGTGACCACATGCTGGAATACCGGCAGATCGGTGGTGCGATCCTGGGCCAGTTCGGGAGGACGCATGAAGGGGGTCTCAGCTCCCCAACGGCGGGCAACTTCGGCAATCTCCTGATCATCCGTACTGACGACCAGGCGGGTGACCGTTTCGGCTTGCAGACCGGCGGCGATACTGAAGGAGATCAGCGGAAACCCGGCAAAGGGACGGATATTCTTGCGCGGGATGCCTTTCGAACCGCCGCGGGCGGGAATGACCGCCAGCACTTCTACCATGCTGTCCAGCCTCCATCCACAACGACATTCCCACCGGTCATGTAAGAGGAGGCCTCGGAGGCCAGGAAGAGCAGGGCCCCGTTCATTTCATCGAGATGAGCCATGCGTCCCAGGATGGTCTTGGCGGAATAGTTGGTCACGAAAGTTTCATCGTGATTGTTGAACACCCCCCCCGGCGACAGAGCATTGACGCGCAACTCCGTGCCCATATAGTAAGCTGCCAAGTACTTGGTAAAACCGAGCACACCGGCCTTTGTCACCGTGTAATAGACCGGTTTGAAGGTCTGGGCGCGGCCTGCCTTGCGATAGATGCGCTGGTCCGGGCCTTTCAATCCATAGGTCGAGCAGATGTTAATGATGCTGCCTTTTTTTCCCTGTGCCAGCATCGGCTGGACGCAGGCTTGTGTAACCAGGAACAAGCCGGTGAGATTCACGTTCAAGGCTTCGTTCCACTTATCCAAAGGATAATCCTCGAAACTGCCAGAATTCTTGCCTTTGGCAAGCGCGGCGGCGTCAAACTTCGGGTCGAGGCCGGCGCTGTTGACCAGGATATCCAGCCGCCCAAAGGTTTTCAGGGTTTCCGTCATCATCTGCTGGATGGATTCCTGGCTGGTTATGTCCAGGCCCAACCCGATCGCCGGGTAATTGTTTTTTTGCAGCGCCCCGGCAACCTCAATGGCAGGCCCGCCATAAATATCCGCCACGACCACAGATGCTCCCGCCTCTGCCAGGGTACGGCAGAACTCTTTGCCCAGCAGACCGGCGCCGCCGGTGACAATCGCCACGCGACCGTTAAGTTGAAATTTTTCGATGATAGTGGTCATGATTCCTTCTCAAATTGAATGAAGCGGTTATATTTTCCTGATTCCTGGGCTGCCAGGGCTAATTCGAGAACCCGTTTCCCATCCTGCAAGGTACAGAGCGGTTCTTCTTCCCGGCGTGCCACCCGCAGGAAATGGCGCGTCTCTTCCATGAACATCTGGTTGCGTTCAAAGCCTGGCGGAGGAGGGAACGTTTCCCAGGCATTTGTCTCCACACTGAAAACGCGCAAGATCCCATCGGCGTTATCCCATTGCAGGCTGCCCTGCGAGCCGACAATTTCCAGGCGGTGGACAGGTGGCTGCTGATTATAATTCAGATGCACACTGCCAATCGCGCCGCTGGCAAAGCGCAGGCCAATTTCGGCGCTATCCTCAACCGGCAGGCCAAGATTGAGCGCCCCGGTAAATGCCCACAAGGCCTGCATATCACCGCACAACCAGCGCAGGTAATCCAGGGGGTGGGACAGGGTCAGGATCACACCGCCGCCCAGGTCCGCACGGGCCGCATACCCCTGCTTGAAATCTTCCCAAGGGTGCCAGTTCGGAAGGTATTCCCCCCAGTGGGCGCGGACGGAAAGCACCTGCCCGATGGACCCTGATTTCAGCAATCCGGCTGCTTTCTGCAAAGTGGGGTGGAAGCGGAACTGGAATCCAACCAGGATACGGCTGCCGGTATTCCTGGCAGCCTGTTCCAGGATATCCACCCGCTCGAGGGAATGCGAGATGGGTTTTTCCAATAGGATGGCGCAGCCCATTTCCGCCGCCGGGATGGATACATCCAGATGCAGGGCGGTGGGGTTGGCAACGATCACGGCATCCGGCTTGCGCTCCAGGGCACGGCGGAGGTCGGTTTCCACCGGCAAACCGGTTAGTTCATCATCAGATAGTGTGGCCCGATGGGTACGGTAAAGAACGATATCGTCCTCACCCAGTGCCCAAAGATTGCGCAAATGACGGCGACCAATGGAACCAAGACCAGCGATCAGGAATCTCATAAAGTGCTCCCTGCAAGCATGGTAAAAGCCAACGCCAGGAAACCATCCGGAGCATGATGATGGAGCATGGGTGAAATTCCCTTATGCAAGACAGCCCTCAATCCACGTTGTTAAAATAAATATGAAAGATGGCGCCATACATCCGCATCAGGATGGAGCGGAGGAGGGGAATGTTCGCCAGCGATTTCAGCCAGGGTTTTGGCACGCGCAACTCCTTCGGCTGCGTGACCGAAGCGGGGACCTGGTTCCCCATGTGGAGCACGTAAGGTTCCACGGTGCTCAGGCGCAAATACCCAAGCTCATTGACAGTCTGATCAAGCAGGGGCTCTCCCCGCATGGGCTTTTCAGACGGGATGGGAAATATCCTGTCCAGAACTTCCTTTTTGGCAATGAACTGGAAATGGCCCGCACCCGCAAAGGCGGATTTCCCGCCGCAAGTCAGCAGATAATCTTTACCGGCATGAAATTCTTCCCTAGCCTTGTCTTCCGGAAGACCCAAGCTGTTGGTGTGTTCAAAGTATGTGTCCCAATCCAGCAAGACACCCTCGCGGAAACAGGCTTCTCCCTGACCCCGACCCCAGGCGAGGGTTGCAGACAAATATTCCTCTTGCGTTCTGGTCGGGCGCCCGGTCACCATGCCAACATTGGGGAAGCAGTCGAACAGCTCCAGAGAGGCATCCAGCCAGCCGGGTCGGAAATATACATCACTATCGCAAAAGGCGATATACCTTCCCTGCGCGGCGCCGAACATGAAATTCCAGGCGCCAATTTTTCCAATATTCTCTTCCGAAAGGACCAGGGTTTGGATCATGCCTTTTTCATGAGCATCAACCAGGAAATCGCGCACTTCCCGGCAACTGTGATTATCAAAAACCATCAGGTCAAATTGCCGCTCCCTGTTCGAATGTAAACTATGGATGCACGCTTTTAGAACCTCCAGGTTTTGTTCGTAAAAACCGCTCAGGAAAGGAACGCAGCTGACCACCGTGGCGGTTATGGGGGCAGGTTGAGCTACTGTTTTTACAAATTTGGCTGGATTTTGTCCGACACGCATATGCGCCTCTTTACCTTTTCAATCCCTTGGGGAAATGGATCTTCATCAACATAATCACCGGCGGGGTTATTCGATTATTGAAAGTTTGGCAGCCGCGGGGAAGAAATATTCGGCCAGTCTTCTTAGACCTCGCCCGATCTTTCGCCTGGGAAGTACCATACTCTCGCGTTTGACCGGGCCGCCTTCTTCCCCGCCGGGTTGAGTCAGCACATTCAAGTATAACGGGACTATTTTTGAACGCGGCAGACCGTGATGCACAGACCTGATGACCCTAAACCCGGCTTGTTGCAGAACCTGTGCCAGGGTATGACTGCTGAAGGAGATCAAATGGCCGGGCTCAAAACAATCATGTGCATACAGGTTGGGTACTTCGAGAAAAAGCCAGCCGGCAGGCTCCAGGAAATCCTGCCTCAGACGCTTAAGAAATTCAACCGGCTCCGGAATGTGTTCCAGCACATGTGACATGCTGATCACATCAAAACGCCCGGGTTGGGGGAGTGCCTCCAGGGTTTCGAATACCTGCAACCCTTGTTGTAAAGCATACGAGCGGTACAAGTTGTCAAGTTCCAAGCCTGTTGTCTTGCAGGAATAGGCTTTCGCGAAGGCTTGCATGAGCAAGCCTGCCGAACAACCTATATCCAGATGGCTGGATACATGCGCCACCGTCTTTGAAAAGAGCGCCAGCATGCAATCTGCCCGGGCACGCTGGATCGCGATTTCCCGCGGATCAATACTGGCGTTGCCCACCTGGTGGATGCGCCTGTATTGAGTGCGATGAAACTCATCGGCTTCCGCTTTGCTCAGGCGGGGTGATTGGAAAACCAGGCCGCAGGATTCACACAGGCGATTGTTGACCGGAACATTCATAAACAACCGCCGGTCGAAAGGGACATTCCTGTCGCTCCCGCACAATGGACAGCAGGCTACTTCCGGTCCCATGGATGCCAGCTCCTTATCAAGATCAGGTATAGATTTCTTTTTGCATTGATCACTTGTAACTCGCTTCTCGAAAACCATCCACGGCTACCAGCCATTGACCATCTTCCAATAAATGCGCATCGATGTGATGCATGCGGTCTGCATTCCAGCCTGCCTGGCTTCCTTTTACGACCGGCCCGCCGAAAGCCGGGCTTTCCTTATAGGTGGTCCGGCTGATCTCGCTTATTTCAAAGGCAAGAACCTGCGAGCCGTAAGCCAGATGGTCATCCTGGGCAAACCGGTAAAGCTTCCCATCCATCATCAATACCCGGCCTGCGGGCCTGGCCGCGGAGTGGTTATCCCTGACAATGGGACTGTGCGGGTGCTGCGTCCAGGGTCCCATCAAGGCCTCTGCATAATATAAATTGAGCACATCATTTTCCTTGGTGGATACGAACAGCCACCAAAGATTGTCGTGACGGAGAATGGATGAGTCAACAAAATGATAGCCTTTTAATAGGTCACCGGCGTATTCCCACTTGCAGGGAAAATCGATCGCCCGGTAAATCCGTACAGAATAATCCTGGCTGCTTTCAGGGATCAGATAATGATCGTTTTCCCATTCGAAAACATATGGGTAGGATAAATGAAACGGTTCTTCAATCACAACCTGCTTATATTTCCAATCCTTCCCATTTTCACTTTCTGCCAGCCCTATGACGCCGACACCATCCACCCTCCTGATCGCTTCGAAGAACATGTACCAGCAGGAACCTGACCGGATGATGAACGGATCCCCTACGGAATTGGCTTCCATGTCAGTAACATCGTGGGCTGTGAGCGCAGGCTTTTTGATATTAAGAAGAGCCTTGGAATGAAACGGAGAAGGACCAACATAGGTGCCGATCGCCCAGCCGTGATCGGAATACCCTTGCGCAGCAAATTTGCGGAATAAAGCCTTTACCGGCTGGTAAGGGAATATCTTATTGCGATGCAGGAAGTAGCCATAAAGGCAGCTTCCTGCAACCAGGATTATTATCAATAATCCAAACATTAGATCGCTCATTTCAGAACCTCCATACCATCCTGGCGTAAAAGTGCCCTCGCAACGTTCCAGGGAAAGGGGTATGCCTCATCCATCCATTTTTGAGAACATGGCATGATCGTTATTCCTTCCGGGGGATGACATAGAAGTGGCGCTGCATTTTCTGGAGACGAAAACCCACCTGGGCACCCAGGCTGCCCAGGTCATCTGTAATGAAAATGTGTTCCATTCTCCGCAACAGGCGTGCAAAATAAAACCTGGGGACGCGAATCTCGCCATGTATAAGTTCCCGGTTCGCATCCAGCACGTTGTAAACGCACTTGCGCCCACCCGCCTTGGCCAGGTTAGATTTGGCAACCTCGGAACCATAAGGCGGTTTGTTCCCGGGCAGGTGGCTGTAATCGTGGTTCTGGTGGACCGCGAGTACAACCCGCGTAGCGTCAACCACCAGGCCAAAGGTAGTGCGGGCATGAAAGACCATCCAATTATCCCAGGCCGGCCGCCCGATGGTAAAGTTCGGCACATCCGTGTAAAGGTGGCGCGGGAAAACAAAATAATCGATGCCCCAGGGGGTATAAAATTC
>CAIKOL010000401.1 GCA_903829085.1 uncultured Anaerolineales bacterium
TAAGTAACTCTTCCTCGCCGTTCAGCCCTACAAGGTTGAACTGGCGAGGTTTGTTTTTATGGATGATGTCTGATGATACCTAAGAAGCTGATACTGTTCATTGACGACAAGAATATTTATAGGGGTGCCAGAAGAGCATTCTTCACCGATACTGATCCGCACTATTATGGTCAAATAAATCCCATAGAATTGGGAAATTTAATATGTTCTCGTTCACCTGAAGGTGAAGCAAGGATACTAAGTCAGGTAAGAATTTATACAGGGAGCCCTGATGCCACAAAACAACCGCAGGCCTATGCTGCACACTGTAAACAACGCAACGAATGGTTGAGGCTCTGTGCTAAAGTAATTACCCGGACACTAAAATATCCGATCAATTGGCCAGTAACCAGGCCTGAACAGAAGGGTGTAGATGTTGCTTTGGCTGTTGATTTTGTTACTTCGGGAATTGATCTCGAATACGAAGTTGGTGTCATAGCTTCTACGGATACAGATTTAAAACCGGCTATAGAGTACGTGAATAAGAAACTGAGTAATATTTGCCAAACCGAAGTATTAGCATGGCACAGTCCCAAGAGTAGAAGCAGGCTTAGTATTCGCGCATCAAATATATGGTGTTACTGGCTTGACACTAATGATTATGAGCACGTTTCAGATTTGACGGATTATAACCGTTAGATTATCAGTGATAGCTCTTAAAATGCAATATGGAAAAATCAATGGTCAGGAGGATGCCACACGCTATCCACACAGACTATCAAAGGTTCACATAAAGGCGTGGATATAATGGCCAAAGATAAAGAGGAACTGGAGCGGCTGCGCCGTCAGTTGGATAAAATATCCGTCGAACGAGACGGATTGCTCGCCGAAAATCGCCGGCTATATCGTGAATTCGGTAAACCACGGAAATCTAAGCCCATAAATCAGTCAGGTCTTGTTAGCACCACTTCGGATTCTTTAGTCACTGGTTCCAGGACTGTCAACAACGACTCCCCTTTATCAGAGAAGAGCAGGCTATTTCGCTTCCTGTTTCGTGGACGCGAAGACGTGTTTGCCAGGCAATGGTGGAGCCAGAAAAGCCAGAAGATAGGCTACAGCCCGCTTTGCAATCGCGAATGGAACCGGACCTGGTGCGGCAAACCAGGAATAAAGTGTGGCGACTGCACCAATTATGACTTCGCCTCGGTAACCGATGATGTGATTCGGGATCATCTGGACGGGAAACATACTATTGGAGTCTATCCACTATTGTTAGACGAGACCTGCTATCTGCTGGCGATCGATTTTGACAAACAGTCTTGGATGGAGGATGCGGCCGCGTTCTTGGAAACGTGCCACCAGATGGACATTCCAGCTGTGATTGAACGCTCCCGGAGCGGAAACGGCGCTCATATCTGGATATTCTTCGCGGAAGCGGTACCGGCTACAGCGGCGCGCAAACTCGGATGTTACCTTCTGACAGAAACCATGGCGCGCCGCCATCAACTGGGACTGGATTCCTACGACCGACTCTTTCCCAACCAGGACAATCTTCCCAAAGGAGGTTTCGGCAATCTCATTGCCCTGCCATTACAAAAGGTGCCGGCAGAAAAATACAATACCCTTTTCCTAGACGAAACCTTTAGACCCTATGAAGACCAATGGGCTTTTCTGTCATCAATTACCCGTATGGGGTTGCCACACCTTGATGAGGTGGTACGTGAAGCAACGCGGACGGGACAAATTATAGGTGTTCGCGCCAGTTCAACTGATGAGGAAGAACGGCCATGGGCGATGCCACCCTCAAGACGGCTATGGGAGACTCCACCAA
>CAIKOL010000402.1 GCA_903829085.1 uncultured Anaerolineales bacterium
TGGAAGAAATGTATGGTCCGCGTGGTGGGCGCGGGCTGGCTTTGCGTGCCGGGCGGGCTACTTTCAATGATGGTCTTAAGAGTTTTGGCGCTCTGGCAGGTGTTGGTGATCTCGCCTTCAAAGTGCTTCCTCTCCAGGCCAAGATTCGTATCGGACTTCCAGCGGTTGCGAAGATCTTCTCGCAAATAACTGACCAGCTCTCAACCGTTGAAGAAACGGGAGACGCCTTCATTTGGACAATCCACCGCTGCCCGATCTGTTGGACTCGCAAGGGCGCGGACAAACCGGTCTGCTACATCTCTACTGGCTTGCTCCAGGCTATGCTCACATGGGTCTCTGGCGGTTTGGAATTCCGCGTCAACGAATCCAAGTGCTGTGCTGTAGGGGATACCGTTTGTGAGTTTGTGATTCAAAAAGAGCCCATCTCCTAGGCAATTCTCATGACCGAGGCGAAGCAGAAACTTCTTATCGTCGAAGACGACCTCGATATAGCGGATATGCTGAATGCATATTTCCGCGTCCAGGGATATGAGGTCTTTACCGTTAACTGGGGTGAAGATGGGATACGCGCCTGCCAAGCCTCCCTCCCCGACCTGATTATTCTGGACATACGTCTCCCTGATATTGACGGGTTCGAAGTGGCCTCCCGGTTGCGTGGCAACCGCCGGACTGCTGCGATTCCGATTATTTTCCTGACTGAAAAACGTGAGCGTTCTGACCGCCTTCAGGGTCTTGAGCTGGGTGTGGATGACTACATCACCAAACCGTTCGATGTTCAGGAACTTCGACTTAGGGTTCGTAATGTGTTGCGGCGTGTCAAACAGGATGCCTTGACTAATCCTGTTACCAGCCTTCCGGATGGTACACTGGTGGATGAGCGTTTGAATGAGTGTCTTCAAACACTGAGTTGGACCATGCTCATTGTCTCATTGGAAAATTTGGATGCCTTTCGCGAGGCTTATGGTTTTGTGGCCTCGGACGATGTTTTGCGGGCGGTCAACTTGATGATCCAGAATGCGCTCCATGAAACCGGAAGCGCTGAGGATTTCCTTGGTCACCTTGGCCCGACAGATTTTGTTCTCATCACGGTCCAGGAGCGGGCCACCAGCTTGCAGGAAAGGATTAGCAGCCGCTTGGAACAATCACTTGGTTATTTTTATCCGATTAAAGATCGCGAAAAGCCCACCACGGGCGGCAAGCGGTTGATCTTTAGAATAGGTGTATTACAATCGACCGACGGACCTTTTCCTTCCCTGGATGTCCTCAAGTTGTCCCTCTTACGTAAGAAACTGTAGGAGCCTGTTTTGCATCTTGTTGTCATCATTCCGACCTATAACGAAGCGGAGAACCTGCCCAAGCTGGTCTCCGCTTTATTTACACTCCCATTGGACTTGAATCTCCTGGTTGTGGACGATAATAGTCCCGATGGTACTGGACAGATTGCCGATGGACTGGCTGCCTCTTATCCGGGTCGCGTGCGGGTGATGCATCGTGCCGGAAAATTGGGGTTGTCGACAGCCTATCTCCAGGCGTTTGCTTCCCTGATGGAAGACTCTGTGGATGCGATTGGTCAGATGGATGCCGACTTCTCACACGACCCGACTGCGCTGCTGGAAATGGTTAAGCGCCTAGAGACGTGCGATGTTGTTCTTGGGTCGCGTTACATCACTGGAGGCAGCACCGATGTGCGCTGGCCCATCTGGCGCAAAGCCCTCTCAGCCTGGGGGAATTTCTACGCACGCAGTATTCTGCAGATGCCCTTGCGAGACGTGACCGGTGGGTTTCGCCTTTGGAGGCGGCAAACGCTCCAGGCGATGCCACTGGAGCGCATTAAAGCCACGGGCTATATATTCTTGGTCGAGATGGCCTATCTGGCCTGTTGTCTTCAATTCAAGATCGGTGAAGTTCCCATCTATTTCGCCGATCGCCGCTGGGGCAAATCAAAAATGTCATTCAGAATACAGGCCGAAGCCGCGCTGTGGGTCTGGCAAGTGTTGTGGAACTTTCGTGATTTGCGCCGTCAGGGCCGGGCAGGGCGTGTGCAATGAGCTGCTATACCCGCATTATCTGGTTCGATACTACGTTTGGATTTCTTTCACTAAATTTCCCCACTCTTCCAAACTGAGTGTCTCTGCTCGTCGCTGAGGATCGATCTCCGCTGCGCACAGTATTCTTTCTGATTCGACTGGTGTAATCCGCAGTCCACCGGAGAGAGAATTCCGTAACATCTTGCGCTTTTGCGAGAATCCAGCTTTGATTATAGTGAAGAATTGATCCAAACTGTCAGTCGGGATGACTGGTTCTGAATAGATCTCTATGCATAAAACCGCAGAATCTACTTTTGGCGGTGGGAAAAAAGCCTCCGCGGGGATGGTTGATCCAATTAGTGGCTTCCCATACACTTGTACGCTCAATGCCAGGAGACTCATCTTTCCCGGGTTGGCACAGATACGATCAGCGACTTCCTTTTGCACTGTCAATACCACCCGGATCGGATGTCGTTTCGCTTCTAGGAGATGGCGTATGACCGCCGAGGTTATATAGTATGGGATATTCGCCACGACAATATAACCAGGCGATTCCATTAATTCAGCCGGATCAAGTTTCAGAATATCTCCCTGCACCAGGTGCACATTTTTATAAGGTGTCAGTACGGACTCCAGAGCCGGGAACAACTTCCGGTCCAATTCGACCGCGGTGACCGAACGCGCTGAAAGTGCAAGGTATCGTGTTAAGCTACCCAGGCCAGGACCGATCTCAAGCACGTCATCCACTTTCCTCAACCCCGCGATACTAATGATTTTCTGCAGGGCATGGCTATCAGCAAGGAAATTCTGCCCCAGCCCTTTGCTCGGATGCAGGTCATATCTTCGTAACAGCGTGGGAATATTCAGCGGAGGCAGGGAGAATCCGGTCATGGCAGGAGATACCCCGGGTTCGCTGGGACCGGCGTTAGAAAATAAACCGTTACCCAGTCTGCCCATTCAACATAATCGCTATCGTTGTACCCCAGGTCTATCCAGTAATGGCTGCTCAGGTTGCTGCCTCCCACATCCCCAACCACCGCATATCCATAGCTGGGTACGTAAAGGTGTTCAAAACCAAAAAGGAGATACCAGTAGTATTGCATCGCCACGACCCCTTTTCCTGCTGTCATTCCGCTGGAGGTCCCATACGAACAACGTCCATCCGGTGTGGCCGACCGGCAGGGCGAATAGGAAGTGGCATACAGGTGTAAAGTTCGCCAATATTCGATGTCCACTCCATCCACCGTGGTCGTGCGAATAACGATCTTCGTTCCAATTCCAAGAATGCTGTCTTGTGGCGGACGGATAACAATCTCGCTCTCGTTTTTTTGCGAGACTTGCACTCCGTCCTCGCTGCGAGTGCGCAACCGGGAAATTGCCAGCCCCGGCTCTCCCCCCTGCAACAACGCCTGTTGGTCAATTTCTAGATCCGCGGAGAGTTCGGTCCGGTTGGAAAATGGAATGGTCTTCTGGGTTAAGGCAATTGATTCAACTACACGCATAATTTGAATTTGACCATCTTCAGGGAGCGCTGCCGACTCAACCGGGATGCTGGTATCCAAACCGACCAGGGGAACACCCGCCTCTGCCAGCCCCTGCCCGACTGTGGGCGCTGCGCTGCGTATCTGCGTTTGGATCTTGTCCGCTGTGACAACAAATTCTCGTGACGGCTGATAATTAATGGTTATTGGACCGTTGATTGATGTTTCTGCGGGCGGATCAAGTTTGTCGGAAGCAAATAATGTGTATCCCGCCTCGGTCAACGCTTGCCCAACACTGAGGGCAGAGCTCTTTATTATCTGTTGTCCATCAGATGATACAAGGGTTAATATCACTGCGCGCCGCACAGTCAACGTGATGTTGTTATTACCAGTGATGGCAATATCCAGTGGCACGGGAATACCTAGATAGAGGATGCGGTCGTTTGCACCGAGTGTTATTTTTGCTTCGGCCAGGATATCTTCCGGGAGGATTTTGGTTGTTGAAATTGAAATAATCTGTCCCCCATCCAGGATGGTAACAGAAATGGTGCGCGGCTGGCAGGCAGACAGGAGTAGCACAACCAGCATCGCCCAAAGGGTTTTCTTCATGGGAACAATTCTAACAGATTATGATCTCCCCCTCTGTTCCCACAACTGTCGCGTCAACTGGATATGACCGCAGTGCAGGGCAGTATGTTGGAGAGCGTGGATCAGGCACCACCCGGTCGTGAATTCTTTGCCATTACGTGGCGACAGGCGCATTGCTTCCAAATCAAGAAGAGACAAACGATCCAATGCCTGCCGGGCATAAGTATCAGCTGATACGATCAGCGCCCTTAGGTCTCCCGCACTCAAGCCCTGTGTTCGGAATTCAGTTTCCCGGTCACGGTTGGGTGGCTCATTTAAAGCCACTCCGATCCAATAGCGTTCTGCGCCTACCAGGTGCACAACCAGCACAGCGAGGGAATTCATTTCCAAGCCAGGGGTCCAGTCGAGGGTCTCTGAACCAACACCATTCAAGGCTTTCTCGATATCAGCATGCATCTCGCTAATCTGTTCATAAAAGCTATCATAAAAGACAGGCATTTTAACCTCCATGAAAATTATAGCCGATTCGGGTAAAATCAAGGCATGCCCGAACTCATTTCTAGCTATGCCAATCCGCTAGTTAAACAGATCCGTTCCCTGCACCAAAAGAAAGCCCGCCAGGAGACTGGGTTGTTCCTGGTCGAAGGTATCCATCCCGTTGGCGAAGCCATCGAAGCAGGCTGGCAATTGGATGTTCTCGTCTACGCTCCCGAACTGCTGACAAGCGACTTTGCTCATGGTTTGGTGGATGGGCAATCTCGCCTTGGAGTTCGCTGTGTTTCACTACCCCGCGAACTGTTTGATGCTGTGGCCGGGAAGGATAACCCACAGGGCATCCTGGCGGTTGTCCATCAACGACACACTTTTCTGGAAGACATTTCACCGGAATTTTTTACCTTTGGGGCAGCAGCAGTCTCGCCGCAGGATCCAGGTAACGTGGGAACGATCCTGCGTACGCTGGAAGCTGTCGGCGCCGATGGGCTGTTTATTCTGGATGGGGGTGTGGAACTGTATCATCCCTCTGTGGTGAGAGCCAGCATGGGAGCAATCTTCTGGAAGCCGGTCGTCCAGGCATCTTTTGGGGATTTCGATTCCTGGAGGCAAAAGAACGGTTATTTCCTGGTTGGTTCTTCATCCCATGCCAGCACCGATTATCGCGATTTCCTTCACGATGCCCGGCCTCTCATTCTTCTTCTTGGAAATGAACAGAAGGGGCTTACTCAGCTGCAAGCTGGTGCATGCGATGTGGTTGTTTCCATGCCAATGAAAGGCCGGGGTAGTTCATTAAACCTGGCTGTCGCTGCAGGAGTCTTGTTATACCAGATGATCGAAAAGAAATAGGGGCGCCTGAGTTGCGCCCCTATAGGGGATTGTGTTTGGAAACTGGCCAGATGCGAATCTAGCAGCAGAAAATCCGGTTCGATAGGGTTAGAATTCGTCCTCGTCTTCTTCCCAGGTATCATCTTCCTCTTCGTCGGTTTCCTCTTCTTCCCATTCTTCTAGTTCCTCTTCTTCCCAATTTTCATCTTTGGCAGCAGCTTCTTCGTTGGGAGCATAAGTGGCGCAGCCGGTGTCGGGGTCTAGTTCGACCGCCGCGGCACCACAATAGCCATCGTCTACAAACACGCAGTCAGTGTAATGGCAGCGGATGCGGGGCATGAATTCCTCCTAATGTGCAGTATCGAAAATGAGTCGAATAATGGCTAGGATCAGGATCAATCCTATGATAACCGCCGATGCCACACAGAACGGGCAAATGGCATGGATAACGTAAATTTCGAGCCACGTGAGATAGGCCGTAAAAGCGACACCGCCCAGGCTGATGCCAAAAATCGCCAGCGGTCCATTCTCCTTCGCAATTCCGAGCCGCGGCTCCAGCAATAAAATCCCCATTATGGCGAGAAAGGCGATGATCCCAAACACTGAGACCGGGATTCCACCAATTTCCGAATAAACACTGAAATTTACATTATGACAGCCCCCATTCCCCAGGCACATGGAATTATTGCCTGTCAACTTAAAAATCAACAAATATGTGGCGTCCAGTACACCCAGGCAGGCAAGTGTAAAAGTGACCCAGTAAAAGAAGGTTGAACCGGTTTTATCGTTTTGAGTGGGGGTTATGGAAGAGTCCATATCTCTACATCCGAACTTGCAGGCAGCGATTTTACCCCAGAGGGCACAATCAGTAAAGCATTTGCTTGTACTAAAGACATCATATTTCCTGAACCCTGGTTGCCCGTCAGGCTGACCATCAAACGGCCGTTTTCCAGGGTGACGATCGCGCGCAGGTAGGATTCGCGCCCGTCTGATACCAGCGATTCTGCCAGACATGCCATCTGGTGCCTGCGGGGTCGGGCTTCAATTCCGCTCAATTTCTCCAGCACTGGTCTCACAAAGACTTCGAATCCGACAAAAGTTGAAACTGGGTTGCCCGGCAAACCGATCACTGGAACTTCTCTGTACTTGCCAAAAGCCAGTGGTTTTCCGGGTCGCAAATTGACTTTCCAGAAGTCAAGTTCACCGTTCTTTTCAATAACAGATTTTACATAATCGAATGCGCCAACACTTACTCCTGCTGATGTTACGATGATATCCGCATGTGCTTCCACCGCCCTTTCCAGCCGGGTCTGTATATCCTGTTCCGTGTCTGCAGCAACGCCAAGCCGGATCAGTTCCGCGCCTGCCGTCTCTGCCAGGGCAGTCAGGGTATAAGAATTGGATTCATGAATTTTTCCGGGAGAAAGAGCCGCATCTACTGGTACAAGCTCATCACCGCTGGCTAGGATGGCTATTCGCGGTTGCCTGTAAACCGGTACTTCCGCCATCCCCAGCATTGCTAACAGGCCTATTTCTTGCGCCCGTAAGCGCCTCCCTGCAGATAGTACCTTTTCTCCAGAGCGCAAGTCATCCCCGCGGCCGCGGATATTTTCACTTGCTTGGACAGACTTTGTAATTGTCACCGTCTGCGGGGCAGGCGTGCCGGGACTGCGCAGTACGAAGTCTGTATTTTCCACCATCACCACAGCAGCTGCTCCAACCGGGATGGGCGCACCGGTCATGATTCGGGCTGCCTTGCCTGGCTGGAGCGAGATAACGGAATTGCTCCCTGCTCGAATATCTGCAACCACAGTCATGGTTCGGGGGGCAGCCAGGTCTGCTTTATGGAGCGCGAACCCGTCCACAGAGGAATTGTCGAAAATAGGCAGGTCATTTTCAGCACAAACATCCCTGGCAAGGATACGCCCGGTCGCACGGTCAAGTGGAACAACCTGGGTATCAACCGGTTGGAAGGCTGCCAGGATGCGTTCACGCGCTTCTGAAACGCTTAGCATATGAAAAGTCGCCGCTCCTTTTGAAAGCGGCGACATTATACCATGCAGGAGAAGGAAGTCAACTACCCGTTCTTTTGCTGGAAATCCTTCATGAACCTCACCAGTTCCTGGGCAGCCTCAACCGGCAGGGCATTATAAAGGGACGCCCGCATTCCGCCCACTGATCGGTGGCCCTTAAGACCAATCATGTCGTCCTTCTTGGCTTCGCTGGCGAATTGATCCTCCAACTGTTCATTGGGCAGGCGGAAGGTGATATTCATTACAGAACGGTCGGATTTGGCATGTCCCTTGTAAAATCCGCCTGATTCGTCAATCGTTGTGTAGATCAACCCGGCTTTGGTCTGATTCCGTTTGGCAATCCCTTCCAGGCCGCCAATTCCTTTGGCCCACTTGAGCACCAACCCTACAATATAGATACTCCAGCAGGGTGGCGTATTGAGCAGGGAATTTTCCTCCGCCAGGGCTTTATAGTCGAGCAGGTTGGGCAGATTGGCCGGGACCTTTTCCAATAGATCATCCCGGATGATGCCGATCACCACACCTGCTGGGCCGGCGTTCTTCTGCGCGCCGGCGTAGATCATGGCATATTTTGAAACATCGACCGGGTGGCTGATGAAATCAGACGAGGCATCGCAGATAAGCGGCACACCCATCGCCGGGGTTGGTTCGGTGAAATATTCCACTCCATGAATTGTCTCGTTGGATGTGAAGTGCAGGTATGCAGCATTCGGATCCAGTTTAAGGTCCGCTTGGGCCGGAAGATGGTTGAAATTATCAGCTTCCAGGTTCGCCGCGGCCTTTGCCGTTCCAAGTTTCTGTGATTCCTTGAAGGCTTTCTTGCTCCACGTGCCGGTCACGATATAGTCTGCTGAAGCACCTGCCGGGCGAAAATTCATCGGGAGCATGGCAAATTGCAGGCTGGCGCCTCCCTGTAAAAATAAGATCTTGTAATTCGTTGGGATGCCAAGCAGGTCGCGCAGGTTAGACTGGGCTTCGGCCACAATTGCTTCGAATTCTTTCGAACGATGGCTGATCTCCATTACCGACATCCCAGTGCCCCTGTAATCGAGCATCTCTGCTTGAGCCTGCTGGAGCACTTCCATCGGTAACACTGCCGGTCCGGGATTGAAATTATGCACGCGTTTGGTCATTTTCATCTCCTGTGAATGGGTCTGCGGTTGTAGTCAATAGGTAATAATGCGCATTCAAATTATAGTCCACACCGGCTAATTCGCACAATAACAATAGGCACGTCCCCAAAGGAAGGAAATCAGTTGACATCCAAGGTCTGCGTGTTACAATAATTTTGTGAAACTGCCGAACTCCTAGAACGGAGAAACACGGGCATCCCGCTCGTGTGTTTCTGTCTAAATTCGTTTTTGCCACAAAGGAGAAATTCCATGAAAATCCTGGTCTGCGATAAAACCGAATCCGATGCCATTGTGAGAATGCGCGCCGCCGGGCTGACGGTGGACACGAACTTCGAGATCACCCCCGAGCAACTTCCAAATGTTCTACCGGGTTATGATGGCTGCGTTGTCCGCTCCAGGACCAAGATTCGCCAGCCGTTGATTGATGTTTGCCCACGCTTGAAGGTTATCGTGCGCGGTGGCGTCGGCTTGGATACCATCGACGCGGAGTATGCCCGCTCAAAGGGTATCACCGTTATGAACACCCCCAAGGCCTCCTCAGCCTCGGTGGCTGAATTGACCATTGGCTATATGTTCATGCTGGCGCGCAATCTCTTTAAAGCCTCTGCGACCATGAAGGCTGAAAAATGGGAAAAGAAGGCCTTCGAAGGTGATGAGATCGGCGGAAAAATACTTGCTCTCATCGGGATTGGCAACATTGGGAAGGAAGTTGCCAGGCGCGCTACCGTCCTCGGCATGACTGTTATCGCTTACGACCCATATGTCAAGGAAGCCGAAGGCGTGAAACTGGTCACCCTTGACGAATTGCTTCCCATGGCAGATTACATCAGCCTGCACCTGCCCAAAACCAAAGAATCAGCCGATATGATTGGCAAAGCTCAGTTCGATAAGATGAAGACCGGTGTGCGCATCATAAACTGCGCCCGTGGAGGTATTGTCAACGAAGCCGCTCTCTTTGAAGCCCTCTCCAATGGCAAAGTGGCTGGTGCAGCCTTGGATGTGTATGCCGAGGAACCTCCCACGGATTGGAAACTGGCCAAACTGGACAATGTCATCTGCTCCCCGCATATTGGCGCCGCAACGAAGGAAGCCCAGGGACGCGTGAGCGCTGAAGTGGCAGAAAAACTCATTGATTTCTCCAAGAGTCATTAATGAAAACCTACGACGATATTGGTATCCAAATTCCGCGTATCTACCTGCCAGGAAAAGGCACCGATCTGACCAAATGGGCGGTCATTGCCTGTGATCAGTTCACTTCCGAACCGGAATACTGGCAGAAGGTCGAAACCTTGGTCGGAGACGAACCTTCTACCTATAACCTGATCCTGCCGGAAGTGTACCTGGAAAAGCCCGGCGAGCAAGCGCGCATTAAATCCATCCACGAGAAGATGCATTCCTACCTTCAGAACAATAACCTGGAGCCGCACGAAGGCCTTATCTACGTCGAACGCAGCGTGGACGGGAAGGTACGTCGCGGCCTGATTCTTTGCCTGGACCTGGAATGCTACGACTTCACCCGGGGTTCCACCAGTCTCGTCCGTGCCACTGAGGGTACCATTGTCGAACGCCTGCCCCCCCGCATGAAGATCCGCACTGGTGCAGAGTTGGAGTTACCTCATATCCTGGTATTGATTGACGACCCTGAACGGACCGTCATCGAGCCGGTTGAAAAGCTCAAGGGGCAATTGGAAAAAATCTACGATTTCGATTTAATGCTCGGCTCTGGTCATCTTACCGGGTATGCCGTCAGTTCGGCTCTTCAAGAGCAGATCATCACCTCCCTGCGCGGGTTGTCGGACCCGGCAACCTTTGCTGCAAAATATGAAATTGGCCAGGATAAGCCTGTACTTCTCTTCGCCATGGGAGATGGCAACCACTCGCTCGCCACAGCCAAAGCGGTCTGGGAAAAGATGAAACCAGAAGTTGGCCTCGACCACCCGGCACGCTATGCTCTGGTTGAGGTGGAGAATGTTCACGATGAAGGCCTGGAGTTCGAACCTATCCACCGGATTCTCTTTGGGGTGCAGCATGATATCTTCGCAGCGTTAAAAGGCTGGTTCGGTACGAATTTCAGCTACACACCGGTCGCCAGCCCTGAAGAGTTGGTCAAGGCGGTGGACAATCCCATAGGAACCCGCCAGGTCATTGGGTTGGTCGGCGGCGGGAAAGAATTTGGTCTCCTCGAAATCGCCAACCCATCTTCCAACCTACCGGTCGGTACCTTGCAGGCATTCCTTGACCCGTTCATCAATGAGGGTGGGGCAAACAGGATCGATTACATCCACGGGAAAGAGATTATCTTCAAGTTGGGTGCCCAGCCGGGAAATGCTGCCTTCTATCTCCCCGCCATGCCCAAATCCGGCCTATTCAAGACGGTTATCCTGGACGGAGCCTTGCCGCGCAAGACCTTCTCGATGGGAGAAGCCAGGGAAAAACGGTTTTACATGGAAGCAAGAAAGATTGCCTGATATTGAATAACCGTATTTGAGTGTGTGCAGCTCCGCCCCACACACTCAAATACGAACCTTTACTAAATTTACGGATAAGTTCATAGAGAAAGAGCCGGTCTTACTGACCGGCTCTAAGCTTATCAAGCGCACTTTGAAAATCTTCGGGGTAGGGGGCAATGGTGGTCATCCTTACGCCGCTGGCGGGATGCGTGATCGTCAGTGACTGGGCGTGTAAAGCAGGGCGGTCGATCAGGTCCGTTGCAGGCGCGCTGTAAAGCCTATCTCCTGCCAATGGAAATCCAATGGCATAAGCATGCACCCGGATCTGGTGTGTTCTGCCAGTAGCCGGAACAGCTTCCACCAGGCTGTAGCCATGGAAGCGTTGCAGGACGCGCAACAGTGTCTCCGAAGGTTTCCCTTTGCTTTCATCCACTGCCGTTCGGTGGCTGTGCCCTACGTTCGCGCGCAGCGCAGCTCGCACCGTGTGCTGCTCCCATTCTGGCTCACCAACAACAATGGCATGGTAAACCTTTTGGGTTTCATGCATTTCGAATTGCATATTCAGCGCCCGGTGAGCTTCCGCTGTCCGGGCAAAAACCATCACTCCGCTGGTAGTCTTATCCAGTCGGTGGACGGTCCATAGTTTTCCGAATTGCTCCTCAAGCAATTTAACCAGGTAAGGGGCATCCTTTTCCCAGCCATCCGGTAAGACCGGTATCCCGGCCGGTTTGTTCACCACCAGGATTTCTGCATCCTGGTACAGGAGCAATGCGTTGATAGATAGGTCGCTCACAAAGCTAATTGTACCAGCGAGTATCCTTATCTTTCTTTGTTTGACTGGCATCCCCCCGGGATTGGGGTAGAGAGTTGGGGGTAGTGAGCGGGCCGCGCAGCAGCCCGCTCACTACCCCCTATTTCTTCCATACCTCCGACGATTCCCAGCTAACTCCATAAATAAGAGCCTTGGAGATTGGGAAATCCTTTATAATCGAGCCACTCTATTCCCGATCTCCAGGTTGCCGGTTTACCCCGTTCCCTGTTCACACTGATCCTCAGGATAATTATTTGAAAACCATCCTTGCCAAACTGCGCCTTTACTGGCCGCTGACAAAATCCCTGCAGACCGGTTTGCTTCTATCCACTGGTCTGGCAGGATTCATGAGCGCCCGCTCCCCCTTCGCCCCCTGGTTTGATTTCGCCGGTCTGGCAGTGAGCCTGTTCCTGGCGATTACTGGAAGTACCATCATAAACATGTGGTATGACCGGGACATCGACGCAGTCATGAACCGTACCCACCATCGTCCGCTTGCCGATGGCCGTATCAAGCCTGCCGAAGCCTTTCGGCTTGGATTGGTGCTTTCAACCCTGGGGGTCGGTTTGGCCTTAACCATGTCCCCGCTCTATGGGCTGATTGTCTTTGCCGGGCTGTTCTTTGATGTTCTGGTCTACACCCTGTGGCTCAAACGACGCACCTCCTGGAGCATCGTCTGGGGTGGAATTTCAGGTGCCATGCCCATCCTGGCAGGGCGCGCTTTTGCCATAGGGCGCATGGACGGCATCGGGCTTCTTCTTGCTCTCGCAGTCCTGTTTTGGATTCCCACCCACATCCTGACCTTTGCAATGCTCTACAGCGATGAGTACAAGCTCGCAAAGATTCCAACTTTCCCGTCCGCCTATGGGCTGCAGTTCACGCGCCTGACGATTGCCGTTTCGAGCGTGTTGGCTGCCCTGGCCATCCTTGTCGCCGCCGTTCTGATCGGCATGCAATCGGGCTCTTTACGCTTATTGGTGGTCTTGTCCACCGGATTGATGTTTCTGGCAACCGTCACTATCTTCCGCCCATCCGAAAAGGTGAATTTCGGGTTGTTTAAATACGCTTCAGTGTTCATGCTCAGTGCGATGCTTTTACTATCCATATAACCATTGGGGCCATTTTGAAGATCACCCTCCTGGATCGCCTTCTCCTGCTTGCAACCGGGTTATTGGCCGCCTGGCAGATTGCCATCGGCATTGACCGCTTGAGTACTCTGCCGATCATCGCCTATACGGTCGGGTTCGGGTGCTTGCTCGTGGCGGCCTTGCTGATCATCATCCTGGGTTTTGAAGCCCTGGATAGCCCGGTTGTGGTCATCGTATCCACGCTCATTCCCCTGAGTCTGTCGCTGGGCTTGGTCTGGGAACACCTGGCTGCCATCCGCAATTTCTACTTGTTATTTGCAGTCTCCGGTTTTCTGGCAATCATCATAACCCGCTCTATTCCGTTAAAGAACAGGCTGCCAGTTCTGGTACTGGCAGCCATCCACGGGTTCGCCGGGATAACGATCTTCCTTTTGCCCTTTTTCCTGGTTTTCACCGGTCGCGCTGCGCCTGGCTTCGCCCTGGTCGGTGTGGGCGGAGCGCTCATCGGCCTTGTGGGGCTTCAGCTCTCTTTCCTGAAAGCCGGCCGGCCCATTCTTTCTCGAAAAACAATCTTATTAATTCTGCCCGGGTTGTTGCTGGTGACCACCGCCGCCTTCGTGCTCGGTTTTTCGGCAGTCTGAACTCCCGGTGACGGGCTGAACCTGCCTCACATCACGGTCAGGAACCCCGGCAATACCTCCCCAATGCAGATCATTCTTCCCCATCTCCGTCTTTATCCGCCGCGGATGGCTGATCCAGGCGCACCACCTCGCCATGCACGTTGATCACCACCTTGAAACCTGCCATTCCCATGTACGCGCGGCTTTCCTCGGGGATGCCCATCTGCAACAGGGTCTCGAATTGTTGTTCGATATTCTTCAACTGGTTTTGAAGCATGGCGGTTGAGAAGATATCATCCGTTCCAAGCATCTTGGCAGCTTCTTTGCTGAGCAGTTCTTCGTTTCCGCTGATCTGTTTGCGCATCAGCTCCAGCACCTGGCGGTCCACCTGCTCCGAAGGGATGTGCCGGAGAAATCCAGCATCGTCCACCACATAGCATGGTTCATCCCCGACAGTTGCGGTTCCCGCAGGACGGTCAGACTCGTCTACGACCAGGCCGGCAAAAATAGGTTGACGTGGCATGATTCTTGGTTCTCCATTGAATACAAGGAATGCATGGGATCGTTCTTATAAAGAATTGAATGGGGATGCAACAACCGAACCCTGGTCAAAGAGCATCCGTTCGCAAACTTTCGCGAACTCCTAATAATGGATATTGACCAGCGTCCCTTCGGGTGCCCAGTAAAACATCCATTCGGCATCCGGTGTGTACATGTTCACACAGCCATGACTCATCGGGTGCCCAAAATTATTATGCCAGTACGTGCCATGGATCCCATAGCCTTTGTAGAAATACATGGTGTAAGGCACATTGGGTAGATAATAGCCATCCCCGGCCATCAGGGTGGAAACCAGTTTGATATAAATGTGAAATTGGCCGGTCACGGTCGGATGTGCTGCTACGCCGGTGGATACCAGGAAACTTGCCACGACGGTATCTCCTTCGTAGGCATACAACATCTGCTGGGTTAGATTAACATCTATCCAACGGACACCGCCGTTATCGGGATACGCATACACCGTGTCGGTTGGCCACGGTACGGCAGTATCGGTTGGTAATGGGGTTGAGGTCGGTGTGAAAGTCTCGGTAGGGGTGAAAGTTTCAGTCGGGGTGGCTGTAAAGGTGGCTGTCGGCGTTGAAGTATAAGTACTCGTGGGGGTAAAGGTACTCGTAGAGGAAGGGGTATAGGTCGGTTTATCCACCTCGATGGACGCACCGGAAATTGGAGCCGTGGATTGCGGAAGATGCAGGAATGCCTGTACCGGTGCTGCGGAGCCAGGCCAGACGGCCAGGAAACCCACCACGCAGACTGCCAGCACCAGTAATGTCAGGAACGACCAGCGGTATTTCGCCAGGGATTTGAATGCTTGAGGATTTGGCCCAGGCGCAGAGCGTGCGACCGACTCGGGGCGTCGTTTCACTGCCACGGGTTGGGTTGCCGGTTCAAGTCCGCTGCCAGGTCGGGTGCCAGCCCCCTGCCCCGCAACTTCAGCCTGTAAGCCAGCGCCTTTGGGATTTCCCGCCTCTTTCCGCAAGCGCCCTTCCGCCCATTGCATTCCTTTTCGGGCACGTTCACTCTGCGGATTGATGCGCAGTGCCTGTTCAAGATAGGCCACACTGGCCCGTGGGCTGCCAACCGCAGCCAGGATCAGCCAGCCCTCTTCCAGGTTCGGGTCCAGGGCGATTGCTGTCTCTGCCCAGCGCCTGGCGGCCTGTCGGTCGCCCTGCTGTACCGCTTGCCGGGCACTCAGAAGTGCTTGCTGTACAGATTTTGGAAGTGTGTTCATGGCGTTGGAATAGGCTGGGTGCTTTCGCTTCTCACAAAACAGAGCACACCCGCCACCAATCCATCCGCAACGACATCCGGGTGATCCACCAGCAGGCTGTGGTCAAGGTACAGGAAACCGGTCTCAATAATTGCCGCAGGCGTGGCAGGGTCGATCGCCCTGAAAGCGTGGTAATCGGTCATGTTGACGGTAATACTACCTGCCCGGTACGGTAAACCGGTGATGCTGCCGTATCGGTCGTACAAACAGGCAGATAGCCTGTCCGTGAGGTTTGGGTCCCGGCTGTAGGAGGAAGCGGCGATCTTAAAGCCAGTCGCCTGCGCATCGATCACATCGCATGTATCGCTATGGATGGAGAGCAGCAGGGCGGCCTGGTAACCGTCCAGGCGTGGGTCGAATTCCTGCAGCAGGTCGATCGTATACCCCTGCGCTTCAAGTTTCTGCCTGACCAGGGAGGCAATCGCCAGGTTGACATCCTTCTCGTTCGTCCCATCCGGGCAGACCGCCCCCGGATCGTCCCCATTGCCCCAATGGCCGGATACAACGCCTATCCGCACCTGCTTCTGCGTGGTTGGAACGGTTCCATTCCCTTCCGGTTGCGGGGTCAGTAATTCGGAAATGATCGTCCCAAAAT
This sequence comes from uncultured Anaerolineales bacterium, assembly GCA_903829085.1. GTDB lineage: Bacteria > Chloroflexota > Anaerolineae > Anaerolineales > Villigracilaceae > UBA877. Next base: position 15,975 of record CAIKOL010000402.1, read on the forward strand.
TACCCGAAAACATTTTTGGGGAGAAACCCGTGAACAGGGTCGCCAGCAGGAACGCAACGCTGAAAACGGTTTGAATAATGTGTCCGCTGCGGATGCCGCCATTGGAACGGGAAGGCTTGCGAAATGCTGGGGTGCTCATATTTAATTCAATAGTACCTTAAATTTGTACAAAAAGGCAGGGTATTCTTCGGAATATTTCCCCCTTAAAATACCCCAAATTGATCCAGGTTCTTACAATTACTCTCCACACTATCGCACCTCCGCCCCCTCTGCTCGTCACCGGCATGCTCGTGTTGGCCCCCCCGCCCGCGGCGAGCCGCTCCGGTGCGCCGGGAAAGTGGCCCGCTTCTGGAACGGGGATTCCATGCCTTGCGATGGTGGCTACTTCGAAGGCCAATGCCTTCGACACCTGCACCCCCGGCACCGCCCGCCGGGGCAGGTGTGCACCAAACGCAGTGCGGTGCAAGTGAGTAGCATACTCCCGGCAAAACACCGGGACGATGTGCGACCTGTCCCCTCCGCTTCGCTCCGAGGATGCTACGCGAAGGCAGCTACTTCGAAGGCCAATGCCTTCGAAGTGGTATATGGCTGCTTGAGGCAGCCATATACCAAAAAACGACGCGCGAGGGCAGAGGTGTGAAAACGAAAAAACGAATAATCTGCCGCGCCCAGAGACCATGTTAACATATGAAAGGGTTGCTGAATAAAAA
>CAIKOL010000403.1 GCA_903829085.1 uncultured Anaerolineales bacterium
CCGCTTCGCGGCCCGCCCAACACCCCCTATTTCTCCCATCACTCCTGCGATTCTCAGAGAAGCGATTAAATCCCAGTATCGTGTAGAGTGCTTTTGTGTTAGAATAGGCGCACTTGCAGTAGGATTTGTGTGGATTGACCGCCAGACCTGACCAAGGCTGACGGCTTTTTCATAACCCGCTGCCCAATTCTAAAGGAGAAGAGATAAGGATGGAAACGAAAATCTATGTAGGCAACCTGTCCTACGACACCAAAGAAGAAGATCTGCGCGAACTTTTCGCCCAGGCAGGGACGGTTGCTTCGGTGGCTCTGATCAAAGATCGTGACACAGGCCAATCCAAGGGCTTTGCGTTCATCGAAATGAGCAATCAGAGTGAGGCCGAAAAGGCCATCCAGATGTTCAACAGCTATACCATGGCGAATCGCCCGCTGAAGGTTAACCTGGCCCGACCGAAGGAAGAACGCAGTTTCGGTGGTGGTGGCGGCGGCGGTGGCTATGGTGACAAACGCAGCGGCCCTGGCGGCGGCGGTGGTTATAATCGTGGCGGACCTGGCGGTGGTGGAAAGAGTCGCCGCGGACCCGGCACCGGTGGCGGCCAACGCAGATATTAAACCGACGAAGTGGCTGTAACAATCGTTAAAATTTACGGAGACCCCCAATATGAGGGTCTCCGTTTTCGATTATTAATGAGAGCAAAATAGTATTTTGCCCAACTTCGTTTTCCCCCTAGCCAATCAAAATGGCACGGGCAGGTGCACCATCGGAGCCCACCAGTTTTAACGGCAAACAAAACAGGTCATAGATTCCAGGTGAGACTGCGCTCAAATCAAGCCCCTCCAGGATGACGATCCCGGGCTTGAGCAACGCCTGGTGGGTGGGGATGCTCTGGTGGTAAGGCGCAATGGACAGGTAATCAATACCGATCAGTTTGACACCGGCGCGCACCAGCCATTCAGCCCCATCCAAAGAGACGCCCACAAAATCCTTGAAAAATTCCTTTTCGCCGCGTTCCCAGAGGCGGGAATTACGTGTTTTTAACAGAAGGCGCACAGTACCGGATGGGAGGGTGGCTTGCTCCAGTATGTCAGCGGTGATCTGGCCCACATCCTCAGCTACCTGGATCAACCGGGCTGGACCATTCAGCACTTCCAGGGACAAGCCCTCCACCGTGCGGTGGTCATTCATGAAATGGTGGGGGGCATCCACATGGGTGCCGGTATGGACACTGCATCCCAGGCGAGAGATATTGTCATGCGCGCCAGCGTCCATGGAAGAGACCTGTTCGAGTACCACGGGCGGGTCGCCGGGCCAGACCGGCATGCCGGGAAAAATGGGGAGAGAAATATCGTGGATTTGCATACGGGTCTCCAGGATCATGGTTCATCTCAACAAGGGAGAAAAGGATGGAGTATGTTTCTTTTCCCAGGTTATTGAGCTGATACAGGATAAATACAGTTACCAGCCCGCGGCGCTGAATATATTCTGTAAGAACTCCAGGCGTTCCGGTCCGGTCATTGGACGCGGGCGGGCATAATCTTCGATAATGTAGGTCAGCAATTCAGTGCCAATATATCGGCCGTCGTAAAAAACGTGCCGGTCCACGAAGACATTACGGGTATCGTAGATCAGGCTTCCATCCGACATCAAGTGGGACATCTGGTCAAAGAACAGGTTTCCCAGACCATAGTGGACAAAAGTACCTGCGGAAAATTCCATGGAGGCCGGCATGTGGGCCTGGCTGCCGCTGACAATGACAGCTCCGGCTGAAGCCATCTCAAGAAAATCCTGGCGTTCCTCCACGGTTGGGAAGGACTGGTAATATTCATTATATTGGAACGTCATCACCGGCAAGTATCCCTGGAGACGCAACCCGGCAATCTCTGTTTCCAACTCGGTGAAGTCACAGGGAGCTGAACCAGGGCTTGAATCGGTGGCCCAGTCATTGGGAGGACCGGCAAAATTGCAGCCAATAAAAGCCAGCTTATTACCGTGATCTTCCACCAGTGCAGGCTGGAGCGAATCTTGAAGATCCCGCCCACCGCCAAAGTAAAGCCAATTGTGCTGGTCGTACATATCCAAAGTGTTCAGAAACGGAGCCTGACCGTAATCCAGAAGGTGATTACCAGTCAACTCGACCACATCCGTTCCTACATCTTCCAGGAGGGCTATATAGCGTGGGTTGCTGCAAAAACGCAGACTTTCCGTCCACGGATCGGGGGTGGGGCAATCCTCCATAAACGAAATCTCGTTGCTGATATGAGTAATATCAGCGGCGCGCAGCACCGTGCGGATCCCTTCGCCCGGGTATAACACTCCGTGCTTTTCCATCCGGTCAGCAGTGGCGCGCACGAGGGCAGTGGTGCCTGTCATCGCCAGGACAGTCAATTTGCCCAGGTCGCGGTTGCCAGATATTAGAAGGAAGGCCGGCGGTTGCAGGCTAAAACTGATCTTTAACGGGTAAGCAGCCGGGTTAAAATCATTGTGGAGCGGGGATTGATCGTCGACGCTGAGTACCTTCCAGCGTGGGTCAAGGGCTTCGAACGGGATAATGCCCCAGGCAGGACGATCCGCCCAGGCAGAATCAACCAACAGGTCAGCGGAAGCCACACTGACCCTCCCGACAGCCGGAGCTCCCCACAGCGCAGTGAACGCGGCGAGGGTCGGTTCATCCATCCACAAAGGTCGCCCGGCGAAAGGTCCGTTGGAAGCGCCAGCCCAGGAATTTTGCAACTCGGCGAGCGAAACTCCATCCGTGGTAGTGGGGAAAGGCGCAACCAGGGCATAAATCCAGGTGGCAGAGGCGGAATCCGTAGCCCGGGAAATATCCAGACGGAGGGTGGCAGCGGCCGATTCAACTGCTAACGGGAGGCCGGAAGCCAGGGCTGACTGCCGCAGCTTATCCGGGACGGCTGGAGATATCCAGAGGAATTGCGGAACGGAAGTCTGAGTTGGTTCACCCACAACCGGATTGGCAGTGACAGTTGAAGGTGGAAGAGAACCTTTAGGTTGAAAAGGGGTCAGGGTGTTCGAACCGGGACCGACATCCTGAGAAGGGATGGCGCCGTTCAAAGCGGGGCTGCCCCATAACGGCCCACAAGCTACCAGAAGAAGAATGAGTGTCAGAAGAAGGAGCTTCTTTTTACCCAGCATATGCCCCCGCCTCACTCCGGTTCCAGGTGTAACTCCGCCTGGGTGAATTTCTTCAGCACGTTGGTATCCACGGTCACACCCAAGCCGGGACCAGTTGGCACGTCAATAGTGCTGTCAGGGTTAAGCGAAAAGCGCTCACAGGTAATATCCTCTGCATAATAACGGTTGGAAGCCGAGATATCCCCTGGCAAGGTAAAACCGGGCAGGGAGGCCAACGCCAGGTTGGAAGCACGCCCCACGCCGGTCTCCAGCATTCCTCCACACCAAACCGGCACACCCCGTTCGCGGCACAGATCATGGATGGCAACCGCCTGGCTAAGCCCGCCGACCCGGCCAGCCTTGATATTAATAATCCGGCAGGCGCCCATTTCCAAGGCATAGCGGGCATGGCGAGGCGTAATGATGCTCTCATCCAGGCACAGCGAGGTGCGTAACTCTCTTTGCAAAATGCGATGATCCCAGATATCATCTTCGTTGAGCGGTTGTTCGATGAGCAACAGTTCCAGCAGGTCCAAAGGTTTTAAGACTTCCCAGGTGGCAAGAGTGTACGAGGAATTGGCATCCACCTGGAGTTTAATATCGGGAAAAGCCTTGCGAACGGCAGCCGCATCGCCCACGTCACGCCCGGGTTTGATCTTGATCTTAATCCGTCCGTACCCGGCCTGGAGGTATCGCTGCACGGTTTTGACCAGCACCTCAGGCGAGGACTGCAACCCCACAGAGACCCCGACCTGTACCTGGTCACGCTGCCCACCCAGCATCTGTCGAAGAGAACGGGATTCCAGCTTGCCGCGCAGATCCCAGAGCGCCATTTCCAGCCCGGCTTTTGCCAGGTGATGACCCCGGATGCGCTCCACAAGGTGCTGGAAATGCTGTTCGTCTAACACATCCTGACCAAATAGGAGCGGGGCGATGAAATCTTTCAGGATATGCCAGGCAGTGCCGGTGGTCTCATAGGAGTAACCCGGATCCCGGTCAGCCACGCATTCGCCATAACCGGTCAAACCGCCGGAGTGGATGGCAATCAGGATACACTCACGGTCGGTGGTGCGCCCGAAGGAGGTTTCGAACGGGGCCACCAGGGGCATGCAAAGATGGTAAAGATGAAGGGAGTCAAGTTTCATAAGATTCACAAAGACACAAGAAAAGGCGGCAGGATCGTTTCAACCAGAAGTACTTGCAGAGTTCTATTATAGTGCAATGGAGTGATTTTCAGCCAACGTGGAAATATAAAAAGGTACTCTGCAAAAAACAGAGTACCTTTTTACGTAGAAACCGAGGGAATTACTTGATCAATTGACTGTTGATCTTGGTGAAAACGTTGCCGATGATCGGGCCGAGGATTAACAATACAGCAATTACGACGACAGCAACCAAAACAAGGATCAAAGCATACTCGACCAAGCCCTGGCCTCTTTCTTTAGGGGCGAATAACATTATATTTCACCTCCTTCCGCTTTTGGATTTCTCTGAAAGCCATTTCAGAGATAATGCCATTATATCCCGAACCCTTAAAAGATACAAAATGGATTCGTTGCAAAATCTTTACAATATTGTTAACCAGTGACCGGGATGGATAAGTTAACCCGCGCACCTTTTCCGGGTGAACTATTAATCTCGAAGGAACCACCAAGCATTTCGGCGCGCTCTTTGATCAATTTTAGACCCAGATTTGCTTCCTTTCCCAAGGCTTCGGTATCAAATCCTTTTCCGTTATCATCCATCGAGAACTTGACCAGGGTGCTGCCCATATCCAGTTGGATCTTCACCAGATTCGCCTGGTTTTGATGGACTGCATTGCTCAACAATTCCTGCATGGCACGGAAGATCATCACCTCAACATAAGGTTCCAACCGGCGTTCACTGCCGATAACGGTAACACTCACCTCCACTCCAGCCTGTTCCTTGAACATGTCTGCATAACGGACAATCGTGGGAGAAAGGCCCAGGTCATCAAGCATCATCGGTCGGAGCTCAAAAATAAAGTTACGCACCTTCTGGAACGTGCTCATGGCGGCTACTTTAAGATTACCAAGCTCATTGCGCGCCTGGGCGGCATCCACATCAAACAAGCGCATGGCAATTTCAGTTTGAAGGATGAAATTGGAAAGCGCCTGGGCGGGGCCATCGTGCATCTGGCGTGACAGCCGCTGGCGTTCCGCCTCCTGCACATTCACCAGCATTTCGACACTGGAGATTCCGCCCCGCTCACTTTTTCCGCCAGCAGCACCGCCAGTGTTTACGGCACTCTTCAGACGCTCCAACATGGCCTTGTAACGCCCCAGGTGCACCTGATCACCCTGTAATTTTTCCACCTGACCACGCATTACAAATAAACGCTGCTGTGCTTCCATGGCGTCATCATAAGCAGAACCGACCTCTTCGGGGGAAATTTTACTTATTTGAGCCTGGACCTTATGTAAATTCGCGGTAACCGCAGCATTCCGCTGAGTCAGTTTACCCACCTCGACACGGCTCTGTTCCAGCATCAAGGTGATTTCCTTCAAAGCGCGCTCGGTCTCTTCCATTTCTGTCTGGATCAATACCTGAGGATCTTCAATAGCTGTGGGCGGTGGTAGTTGGTCGGGTGATGACATGGTTCACTCCTGAGGCTGTGAGACTTGATCGTATAACTTAACCCATCCGCGTTTGAGAGCATAGACAACCGCCTGGGTGCGATCCTCCACTCCGAACTTGCGCAAAATGGAGGTTACATGGTTCTTGACCGTCTGGTGGCTGATACCCAGTGAGGCAGCAATTTCCTTATTACTCATCCCTTTGACCACACAGGTAAGCACCTCACCTTCGCGCTCCGAAAGTGGATGGAAAGGACTGCCTGGTTCACTATAAAGGTGTCGTGCTATTTCCATTTCTGCATTGAGCCAAAGTGCAAATTCATCCTGATCAAAAACGTGATCCTGGATTACATATTTCCCCTTGACCACATCCTTGACGGTCTGGACAAGACGCAGGGGATCGATATCTTTGGCACAATAAGCAGCCGCCCCGGCCCAGGCTGCATGGATGATTTGCTCATGATCGTCATAGGCAGTCAACAAAATAATCCGGGTACTTAATTTGTCTTGCACAACCTGGTGGGTAATTTGCTGCCCGTTCATCCCGGGCAGGTTAATATCCACCACGGCGATATCCGGACAAAGAGAGCGAATCTTCATCAACGCGTCGGTACCATTGGAGGCCTGTCCAACAATTTTAAATCCAGGCTCAAGGGATAGCGTATTGATAACCCCCTGCCTGAATAATGGATGATCATCTACGACGATAATTGTGGTTTCTTCCATATATAACCTGCCATGGGCAAGACTATCAAAGTATAGCACAGGTCAATCAAGCCTACAATTTACTACTTCTGTTTTGCCTGGACTTCTCAAAGTCTACTGCTCCTATAGCAGTGCCCTGAGAAAGTCTGGGAAAAAATCGGCGCTTCCTGGCGCCGAACTTTCCCTTCCACAGGGATACCCTTACGGGTACGGTGTGCTCCGCAAATGCGGCCTGTCCAGTTTTGTTTCGCAAGATCCCTGGCTATTTCCCCTGGTTTGATCTTACCCCGGCTTTCTTTAAATTTTCAGCGACTCTATATCGAACAATTTTACTTATCAATTCCAGCGGTAATGGTTTGTTGATCGGGAATTTTACAGCAGCCTTTGAGGATTCATATGATTGAAAAACCACTTTATTGGTTTCCATGGTTTTTTTCTGGTGTTTATTCATCCAGGGTCAGGCTCACCATCAGCGGCGGAATAAGCAGGGACAGGGTCGCCAGCCGCGGGTCAGGCACCGAATATCGTTTATTACCTACCTGTCGAGAGCAGGAATGCTCACATACACTTTTTGCGCCTGCGGCTGCGTTGAGGAGATTTGCCCGCCGCACCAGAAGACCAGCCACATGGGACTCCAATCTACCGGAACACCGAATCCAACGATCCCCGTCTTTTGCTCGCCGGGAGCATAGGATCCATCCACTCCGTTACTACCCATATCCACCACCTGGGCAGGGTAGGGACCGAACCGGAGTCCCGTTGGATCCTGCATCCAGAAGTCTTCATAATAGAGAGAAAGTGTACTGGCACTTTGATTGGTCATGGTGATCTCCCCCAGTACGAAATGCAGCACGCCTTCCGGAAGGATCGGCATGAAATTCGATCCCGTTTGATCGAAAACATTCAGCACCTGCATGCTCCAATCTCCGCATGCAACGCTACTTTCCATGGGTGCTGCTTCGGGCTTCACTTCGCCGGGGATCGCTATCGCCGCATCCCCCATGGACGGTTCACTGCCCAGTTCGACCAGCAGCTCTTGAAATGGAAATAAGATGGGATTCATTTCAAGTATCCCATTAATCCACATTCCAAAATCCAGGATAAATCCGTTCGAACTTTCCGGGACTTCATATATTTCTGATACGTGAACCCGCTCGCCCGGAAAAAGCATTTCGGGGATCCCGCTGTTGGAAGGAACTGCATCGGACTGATCATATACATGACCGTCCGAATCTTCCAGGCGCCATTCTCCGTAACCGTTGCCAAACGACTCAGTTCCGATATTAACAATGGAAAATTCGACATCCACCAATTTATTGCCTGGTTTGGGAAGAATGTTCTTCGACGGCGTAACGATGTTCCACCCGTGAACTACCATTCGAATAGTATGGTCGGTAATTACCTCTCCAATTTGCGCCCGGATGGGTTCGATTCCCGTAGGCGAAGGATTGGGATTATTATTGCTCGTCGGGCTGGCAGGTTGCGCCGCCTCGGTCGTAAAAGTTGGTTCGGTAGGGGGTGTACTCGTCACACTGGTAGCTGAGAATAAGGAGCAGGATAGGGAAAACAAACAAATGCCAATGGGAAGGAACATCGCTCGACGGGGCATATTTCTCCTATTTATGGGACGGGTACAATCTTCCTTTACTTGTATATCTTTTCTTATTACCTCAGTATTTGAAGTGAACATTTTACCGCCTAGGCCACAGGTAGACAGTCATGTTGGAGGTTACCAAAGACTGGGAAGCAGGTTCACTTGCAGAAAAAACCGGCTTGAGACCCAATACCAGGTGTTGATACCAGTCAGGAAAGGTAACCAAGTAAGACACGCCGCGCCGGGTAAGATAAGCTGCAATCTGATCCTCATCCCGGAAGAAAGGGATGACTTCCGGCGAAACCAATCCAGCCAGATCAACCAGGTCGTGGCCATCAAAATATCCCAGAGCGCCGATATCATGGGCGGCAATCAATGCCCCGGGGGGAACATTGGCCGAAACCCATCTTGCGGTCGCAACCATTTCGCTTTCGATAAAGGTCACATCCTGGGCGTAATGAAAAGCACCCAACCCCCAGAAAACCACCAGGATGCCACCCGCAGCCAGTCTCCAGGCCATGGAAATGATCCAGCGCCAGTGTGGAACGCGGACCAAGGAAAATTTCACCAGTCCAGCCAGCCCGAGCAGGAAGAAGACTGGCATGGCCGGCATCATATAGCGTCCATACTGGTAAGTGACCGGCAACCTCCAGGCATACAATGCCAGAAAACCGACAAACCAGATGGCAGCAGCCAGCACAGCCCAGCTTCGACGTTGGAGCGCAGATATCAGCGTAAGTACAAATCCGGGCAATAAAAAGACACCCATGCCCGTCAACACCGGAAGCGTTTCCTTACCAAGCCTTAAAAAGAACGGCTGGTTAAGTTCAACTGCATATTCTGCCTGCTTGGCATAAAATGTATTCGGCAAAGGGGAGCCGGAAATAACAAGGTTGAAAAGAATATAAAGTGCAAACAAGCCTCCAAATCCCACCCCCAGTTTCAGCAATGCCTTCAACCGCTTTGACCATGAAGGTTGCACCAACAGGATCACAAACACTGCCGGCCCAAGCAGGGTAAGTCCATCAGGCCGGACCCAGACGGAGAGACCGATGAGCAGGCCCAGGCTGAAGTATTTTTGCGATCCGGAAATAAGCAGCACCAGGGTGGTAGTTGCCAATAAGGTAAACAGGAGGGTTTCCATTCCGGAAGCTGCCGCCCAGACCAGATGCCATTCCAGCGCCAGCGCGATGCCGATCCAAGGAATGCGCGGGCGGTAGGCGGGTACCAACCTGCGTACTGCAGACTCGCCCAAAACTGTCAAACCCCATAATGCCAGCGCACCAAGAAAATACGTCCACAGGTAAGGAGCCAACCCCAGCCAATAGCCAACCGCCAGGAGGGCCGACCAGAGCGGAGAAGTCGAACCACCGGAAGGCTGACCGGGCAGGAAAGACCATTCCCCGCGCAAAGCCAGGTTGCGGGCATAAGTTTGATGAATCCAGGCGTCATCCAGTGGGAAGCCGATACGATAATAGAAACCACTGAATGCCAGATACAGCCCCACTGAAAGTAAAACTATCCCAGCCAGCGTCCAAATCGCCCGAGGCGGTATACGACTCTCAGGGTTGGATAGCATACAGATGCGCTCCACCAACATCAGCCAGATATTGCAGACCAGCCTGCCCTGCCGGGTGATCATAGACCGGAGCCAGACCACCCGGCGTGGCTCCGGCCTCCAGGATTACATATCTCGCTCCATAACGGCGAGCCGCCATCAGTAGAGTATTCAAGTCTCCATCCGGAACAGCAATTGCCGGGTTGCCGGAAGCCAGAAAAAATCCCGGTGGGTTGGCAACCATGACTATATCCCCGCGCGCCAAGCCTTTAGATACCAACAACGAATCAATTTGTCTATACGCATCATTTTCCTGACCCCACACCGTCCCACCCGCCCCTCCCATGACCCGCCCGTAGACAATGACCGCGCTCAAAAGAGCTGCGAGGACCACCAGCCCGGAGCGGAAAACCTTCCCCGACCGGATCGTATTCCAACCACGCACCCGGCCTGCCCAGTTGATGGCCTGGTCGAGTCCCAGAGGAGCCAGTACCCACCAGACCGTCTGCAGGGCAGCACCAGAATGGAAAAAGCCGCCACGCGCGCCGGCAAACGGGAAGAAAACGGTCATGGCAGCCAGCGTACCCAGCCAGGCAAGACCCGCCAACTGAATGCGCCGATCCTTGCGCAGATGCCAGACACCAAGTCCAATCAACGGGAGCAGGAAGACCTCCCCCTGCACCGAAAGCACAGTGGAAAGATTGAAGCCCAGCGACCAGGCACGGACGCGAAGAATGGCCAGTAAACCAGACTGCCACCATGCCGAAAATGTGATCTGGCTGGCAGGATAGCTGAACAACTGGTCGTAGGATGTGAGCCAAAGCATCTTCGAACCACCAGGAGCCAGGAGCGTGCCAAAGGCAGCGATATTACGAATGAACCAGGGTCCCATGACCAGCAGGTAGCCTGCCAGAACAGAGAGAAGGGAAACGAGAATTGAAGCCAGGGATCGGACTGGCTTGCGATACAGGAAGGCAGCCATGAAGGCCAAAAGAAGCCACAGAAGGCCATCGGCCCGGGCCAGGTGCATCAGGCCAGCCAGCAGGCCAAGCAGCAAAGGATTAAGGTGGGAGGGTCTGCGATTGAGGGTAAGAAAGAAAAGTCCGCCCAAGAGAATATACAGACCGAAAGTGTCGGATAACGGCAAATAGGGCAGATAGAAAGCCGAAAAAACCGCCAGCAAGCCAGAAATGAGAGCCAGATCACGACGGGAGGTGAAGGAGCAGGCCAGGGCTGCCGTCAGGGGCGGGATCAGGGCAGCCACCAGGAGAAAACCAGCCCGGGCTGCCAACCAGGAATCAGGCCCAAAAAGAGCGGTACCCGCAGCAACCAGGAGGGAGGCCAAAGGCATCCAGTAGGCATTGGATGGGTGCGGCAGTCCAGACGGATCGTCCAGATAGTTCCAAAGATAAGGTTCGGTGAAGCCATGGCCTTGCACCAGTTGCAATCCCCCGGCATCGTAATAATCCGCATCCATGTACCCGGGCGAAGGCTGGAAGGCGGCGACAAAAGCCGCGGCAACCAGACCAAGCAGTGCCAATAGCAGGTACTGCCGGCCAGTCATGGGAGGGTGTCACTCCAGGTGCGCGACGGGCGGACGGCCCACCAGCGCATCCAGTACAGGCCAAGCACGAGTAGAAAGGGGAAGACCAGCACCTGCACAGCGGTCAAAGCGGCGAAAGCCCCGGCAAGGAACAGGCCAGCCGCAACAAGCCAGAAAGCGAAGAAGATGGCGAGAAGAACAAAAAATGTCACACCCCAGCGCCCGGGATGCGACCAGCGTTCAGCCAGGATGGCAAGGAAAAGGATCAAGGGTGTGAATAGCAGGATGTAATCCTGCGGGATGACCGGGATGCCCAGGAGCGGCACGACCGCCAGGGTCAGGCAAGCGGTCCAGAGGAGATGACGGAAATCCGTACGGCGGACAGCCCGCGCTTCGAGGAAGAGAATCACCAGGATGACTGCGGTCAGCCCCCAGCCCAGTCGGGGGCCAACAACCGGCCACCAGGACGCAAAAATGCTGCCAGGTGTGAAAGCTGGATTGGAGTTGATATGGGAGATCAATCCGCTTACAAAAGGCATGAACCAGCCTGGCAGGATGAAGAATGAGATTGCCAGGAGGATTGCAAGAGCCATCCCGAAGCCCGCCAGGATGCGTCCACGGCGATGATAAATGGCCCACCACAAGATAAAAAGCACCAGGAGACCAGTGGCATCAAGTTTAAAGAATGGAGCCACCAGCAAAGCCCCAGCCAATTCGTCGCGGCCGTCGCGCAAGGCAAGCAGGAAACCAACCACTGCCAGGGCGACAAAAATAACAGAACGGCTTTCGAGCAAGGGAAGGAACCCGTAAATCCACAGCACCGAGAAGATTAAATAGAACGGCAATAAGGTGCGCGCCAGTTTCCAGCCGGTCAGGCGGAGAGACAGGAATGCCAGGGCAACCAGGGAAATTTCGAGGCAGGTCATCCACAGGCCGCGGGCGAGGGCATAGTCCGACACCAAGGCAAAGGGAAAATAAAAGAGTTCGACCGGGAATGGAACACTCAAGCGGAGCGGATCCTGGCTCTCGGCAGCCATGCTCCCGTAATAGATCAATTGTGCACGCTGGGTGGCAGGCTCGCTATAGGGACTGTTCCCATACTGGAGGAAGGTGCGCGCCGCCAACCAGGGGACAAAGAAGTCCTTCTCGCCGGGATGGTCACCGGCATAGCGCGTGTTGCCCCACATTAACCCGCCGAGGATGGCAATGGCAAGGAAGACCAGGAGGATGGTGGTAAGG
>CAIKOL010000404.1 GCA_903829085.1 uncultured Anaerolineales bacterium
CACTCCTCCCCCCCTGATTGATAAGATACGAAACTTTCAACCATCCCAGGCACAACAGGATAACACGATGAACATGATCCCCTTGACGGGCAAATGGCAATTTCAACAGGTGGGAACAGAAGAATGGCTGCCTGCCAACGTACCCGGAGGTGTCCACACCGACCTGCTGGCCTGTGGGCGCATCCCGGATCCATTTGCAGCCGATAATGAGAAACGCGTCCAGTGGGTGGCTGAGTCCGATTGGGTCTACCGCACCGGTTTTGCCTGCCCGCAGGAGCTGCTCTCCGAGGAAAAGGTTTTCCTGGTTTGCGACGGGCTGGATACCCTGGCGACGGTCGTGCTCAACGGCCATGAGCTGGGTACCACCAACAACATGTTCCGCCGCTATCAATGGGAGATCAAATCGCTATTAAATAAAAAGGGCGCCAACGACTTGACCATCAGCTTCGCTTCAGCGGTGAAATTCACCGCAAAGCAGCAGGCTCGCCGCCCCCTGCCGGGAGTCTCGCAGGCCATCATCGGCGGACCGCACCTGCGCAAGGCCCCCTGCCAGTTCGGCTGGGATTGGGGCCCGCAGCTCCCGCCGGTGGGCATCTGGAAGGATATCCGCCTGGAGGGCACCAGCGGGGCGCGCCTGGCCGAGGTTCACTTGCGGCAGGAGCATAGCGGCGGACAGGTGGCGCTTAAGGCCGGCATCTCCGTCGAGCGCTGGGACGATTCCCCGCTCGCTGTACTGGTACATATTACGGCACCGGGTGGCGAGATCGTTGAAAAGGAAGCTGTGCTCCCCGCCCGGGGGCAGGTGCTGGTGAAAGTACCCATCTCCAGGCCTGAGCTGTGGTGGCCCAATGGCTATGGACAGCAGCCGCTTTATCAGGTGGAAGTCTCTCTGCTCCACAAAAACGCTTCCAGGGTGCAGACGTTGGATGTTCGCAGGTACCAGGTGGGGCTGCGCACGATCGAACTGCGCCAGCAGGAAGATCCGTGGGGGCGCTCCTTCGTCTTCGTGGTCAACGACATTCAAATCCTGGCCAAGGGCTCCAACTGGATCCCGGCCGATTCCTTCCCCACCCGCATTACAGATGAATATCTCGAAGGTCTGATCCGCTCGGCAGCCGAGACGCACCAGAATATGCTGCGCGTCTGGGGCGGTGGCTTCTACGAGGAAGAACGCTTCTATGACCTGTGCGATCGCTATGGCATCCTGGTCTGGCAGGAGTTCATCTTCTCGTGCAGCATCTACCCGCTCGACTCCCCGGCCTTCCTCAAAAATGTCCATGCGGAAGTGGTCGAGAATGTGCAGCGCCTGCGCCATCGCGCCAGCCTGGCACTGTGGTGCGGTAATAACGAGATGGAATGGGGCTGGGTGGATTGGAATTGGAAACGCCCGGAATTGGAAGGGCTGAAGGCTGCCTATGACCGCTTCTTCCACCATACGCTGCCCAAATGGTGCCTGGCCGAGGACCCGGATCACGCATATTGGCCCAGCTCGCCCTCTTCCGATACCCCCTTTGACAACCCGAACGGCCAGCGCCAGGGAGACGCTCATTACTGGGACGTCTGGCACGGGCGGAAACCCTTCAGCTCCTATCGTGACCAATACCCGCGTTTTATGAGCGAGTTCGGCTTCCAGGCGCTCCCGCCCCTGGCGACCATCCGCACCTACGCGCAGGAGCCCGATTGGAACATGACCTCCTACATCATGGAGATGCACCAAAAAAATGCCAGCGGGAACTCCCTGATGGTCGGACAACTGCTCGATACGTTCCGGCTGCCCAGGGATTTTGTCTCGCTGGTCTACCTGAGCATGGCGCTCCAGGCGGAGGGCATCCGCTATGGCGTGGAACACTGGCGGCGCCATCCTGAGCGCGTCGCCGGCATCCTGTACTGGCAGCTCAACGACTGCTGGCCGGTGGCTTCCTGGTCCAGCCTGGATTACTTCGGGCGCTGGAAGGCGCTGCACTACGCCGCCCGCCGTTTCTTTGCACCGCTGATGCTTTCCATCGAAGACAAGCCGCCCAAACAGGCAGTCTATGTTTCCAACGACCAGCTCGAGCCCTGGCAGGGAAGCGTACGCTGGGCGCTTGAGACGCTGGCTGGCGAAGAGCTGGCCTCGGGACAGGCGCCGGTGATGGCAGCCCCGCAGGCTGCGACCCGGGTGTGCGAGCTTGATTTTTCAGTCCACATCTCGGACGACAACCTGCGTGCGCTGGTCTTCATTGCCGAGCTGTACCAGGGGGAGCGGCTGGTCGCCCGCCAAACGGCAGGCTTCGCCCCGATCAAACACCTCTCCCTGGCTGACCCGGCCATGCAAGCCGAACTGCATACTGAAAAGGGCCAGTTGAGGATTGACCTGACTTCCCGCTCCCTGGCGCTGCTGGTGGAGCTATCTTTGATGGGCGCCGACGTTGTCTTTAGCGATAACTATTTCAACCTGCCGGCCGGCCGCACAACCCGGATTTCCTGCCCGCTGCCAGCCGGTTGGACTCTGAACCGGGCGCGCAAAGCGCTGCGCCTTTGCTCCGTCTACGACTCTTATTCGCACGGCGCGAGAGATAAGGAACCTATCCGAAAATGATAGAAGAACCGAATTTTGAGTGTGTGCGGCTCCGCCGCACACACTCAAAATTCGAAATCCTCCTGTGTTTTCGGATCTAAGGAAATGAACCATGCCGAACAGTAAAGACCTGCTCAAGAAAATGACCCTCGAGGAAAAAGCCGCCCTGTGTACCGGGGCAAGCTCCTGGACGACCACCCCGGTCGAACGCTTGGGCGTGCCGGAATTATCCGTCTCGGATGGCCCGCACGGCCTGCGCCACGTGCTGGATGCCAACGACCTGATCGCGAAAAGCGTGCCCGCCACCTGCTTCCCCACCGCCTCCTGCATGGCCTCCACCTGGGACGTGGAACTGATCCACGCCCTGGGACAGTCACTGGCGGAAGAGTGCCTCGCTCAAAAAGTCAATGTGATCCTCGGCCCCGGGGCCAACATGAAACGCACCCCCCTGGGGGGCCGGAATTTCGAGTACTACTCCGAAGATCCCTACCTTGCCGGCCAGATGGCCGCCAGCTTCATCACAGGCGTGCAGAGCAAAGGCGTGGGCACTTCCCTCAAGCATTTCGCCGCCAACAACCAGGAGTTCCAGCGCCTGACCATCAGTTCTGAAATGGATGAACGCACCCTGCGGGAGATCTACCTGCCCGCCTTTGAGACTGCCGTTAAACAGGCACAGCCCTGGACGGTGATGTGCGCCTACAACAAACTCAATGGTACGTACTGCTCCGAGAATTACAAGCTGCTGGTGGATATCCTCAAAAATGAATGGGGCTTCGAAGGCTTCGTTGTCTCGGACTGGGGAGCTGTGCACGACCGGGTGGCTTCCTTGAAAGGCGGCCTGGACCTGGAAATGCCCGGGCCAAAGGACCAGCGGGTAAAGGAAGTGGTGAACGCCGTGCGTGCCGGTGCGCTGGATGAATCGATCCTGGATGAGTCGGTCCGCCGGATTCTAAACATCGTCTTCAAGGCTGCCGATACAAAGACTGGCGGTTCGTTTGACGCCGCCAGCCACCACGCCCTGGCGCGCAGGATCGCTGCCGAAGGCATGGTGCTGCTCAAGAACAACGGGATTCTGCCTTTGAAAGACCAGCAGCACCTCGCGGTCATCGGTCACGCGGCCGAAGAGGCCCATTTCCAGGGCGGAGGCAGTTCGCATGTCAACCCCACCCGGGTGGACAACCCGTTCGTGGAACTGAAAAAAATAGCCGGCGATAGCGAGCTGACCTTTACCGCCGGGTATCAGGCAGGCACGGCTTTCGACCAACCGCTGATCGAGGCGGCCGTTAATAACGCCCGTTCGGCCGACGTGGCTCTGCTGTACATCGCTTTGCCGGATTCCATGGAGTCTGAAGGCTACGACCGGCCCGACCTCGACCTGACCCCGCAGCAGGTGGCCTTGATCAAGGCAGTCTGCGCCGCCCAGCCGAAGACCGTTGTGATCCTGAATAATGGCTCGCCGCTGGTGATGGGTGAATGGATCGAAGGCCCGGCTGCCATCCTGGAGGCCTGGATGATGGGCCAGGCTGGAGGCGGGGCCATTGCCGATGTGCTCTATGGAAAAGTGAACCCCTGCGGCAGGCTGGCTGAGACCTACCCGCTCAGGCTGGTGGATACACCCGCCCACATCAACTTCCCCGGGGGCAACGGTCAGGTACGTTACGGCGAGGGTATTTTTATCGGCTACCGGTATTATGACGCCAAACAGGTCGCCGTGCAGTTCCCCTTCGGGTACGGTATGAGCTACACCACCTTCGCTTACTCCAATCCCAGAGTGTCGGCAAGCTCCTTCAAAGATGTGGACGGCCTGACCATTTCGGTGGATGTGACCAACACCGGCAAACTGCCCGGTAAGGAAGTTGTACAGGTGTACGTGCACGATCAGAAAGCCGGGCTGGTCCGCCCGCCCAAGGAACTCAAGGGCTTCGCCAAGCTTGCGCTGCAACCCGGCGAAACCAGGACCGTGACCCTGGCACTGGATTTCCGCGCCTTTGCCTACTATCATCCTTCCTACCAGCAGTGGATCACGGAAAACGGCGAGTTCGACCTCCTGGTGGGGGCTTCCTCTGCCGACATCCGCTGTGTCCAGACGGTCACGCTGCAGTCCACGCTGGAGCTTCCCTGCCTCCTGGACCGCGAATCAACCCTCAGAGAGTGGTTGGCAGATCCACGCGGCAAGCGCGCGTTCGAACCATTTTTCCAGCAAATGGGGCCCCAGATGCAGGCTACTTTTGGCGGCGACGAAGGCGAGGGCGTTGGAATGGATGTGATGGACTCTTTGATGGATATGCCTGTGTTGGGTATTCTCCACTTCCTGGACAAATCCATTCCGATGTCGCCCGAAGAGATGGTGGATGACCTGCTGAGGCAGGTAAAGAAGAATATCCGGGCGGAGGCTGGTTTACAGAACAGTTAGCCGCTTCGGCAGGTAAGAATCAACCCCGGCCTGCATCCCTGGCGGAAGCCAGGAGGCTGCCGGGGAGCTTATTCGCTCGACCATCCCTGGTAACGGGAGGAAAACATGCAGTTTGGCTATTTTGACGATCAGCACCGTGAGTATGTCATCACGCGGCCGGATACTCCCCTGCCCTGGATCAATTATCTGGGCAGCCAGGAGTACTTTGGCATTATCTCCAATACGGCCGGTGGCTACTCGTTCTACAAGGATGCCCGCCTGCGCCGGCTGACCCGCTACCGCTATAACAACGCGCCCCTGGATATGGGGGGACGTTACATTTACCTGCGCGACGATGGACCTCGCCCGGACGCCTCTGCGCCTCTGTTCTGGTCGCCCTCCTGGATGCCCACCCGCCGCCCGCTCGATGAATACGAGTGCCGCCACGGGTTGGGCTACACCACCATCCGCTCGCAACTGGCCGGGATCGAATCCAGCACCCGCTACTTCATCCCGCTGGGCGAAACCCTGGAGATCTGGGAACTGACCCTTACCAACCGGCGTGACCAGCCTGCCAGCCTGTCCGTTTTTTCCACGGTCGAATTCTGCCTGTGGGATGCCCAGGACGACTCCACCAACTTCCAGCGCAACTACTCGGTGGGCGAGGTGGAAGTGGCGCAGGGCGTGATCTACCACAAGACCGAATACCGTGAACGCCGCAACCATTTCGCCTACTTCGCCTGCTCGGAGCCGCTGGCCGGCTTCGACACCCAGCGCGAGGCCTTCCTGGGCTCCTACCGGGGGTGGGACTCGCCCCAGGCGGTGGAGAACGGTCAGCTATCCGGTTCGATCGCCTGCGGCTGGCAGCCCATCGCCGCGCAGCAGGTGAGAGTGCACCTGCAAGCCGGAGAGCAGAAAAAGATCATCTTCCTGCTGGGCTATTCCGAAAACCCGCCGGATGCCAAGTTCGACCCGCCCGGTTCCCAGGTGATCAACAAGCGCACGGTGGCCCCGCTGATCGCCCGTTATTTGCAGGCGGATGAAGTCCAGGCCGCCTTCCAGGCGCTGGGCAGCTACCACGCCGGACTGCTCGACCGGCTGCAGGTGACCACGCCGGATATCCACACCGACCGCATGGTGAACATCTGGAATGCCTACCAGATGATGGTCACCTTCAATTTCTCACGCTCGGCCTCCTATTTCGAGTCGGGCATCGGGCGCGGCATGGGCTTTCGGGACTCGAACCAGGACCTGCTGGGCTTCATGCACCTCGACCCCGGGCGGGCGCGCACCCGCATCCTGGACCTGGCAGCCACGCAACTGCCCAGCGGCGGAGCCTATCACCAGTACCAGCCGCTCACCCGGCGCGGTAATAACGATATCGGCAGCGGTTTCAACGATGACCCGCTCTGGCTGGTGCTGTCAGTGGCGGCTTACCTCAAGGAGACCGGCGACTGGGACTTCCTCAACGAAGCTGTGCCTTATGATAACCAGCCCGGCAGCGAGCAGTCGCTCTACGGGCACCTGCAGCGTTCCATCCAGTACACCCTCGACCGTATCGGCCAGCACGGCCTGCCGCTGATCGGGCGCGCCGATTGGAACGACTGTCTGAACCTGAACTGTTTCTCGGATACGCCTGGTCAATCCTTCCAGACCACCACCAACAAGGACGGCAGGGTGGCCGAGAGCGTCTTCATCGCCGGCCTGTTCGTTCTGGCAGCCAAAGAAATGTCCGCCCTGGCCGCGCACCTGGGCGATGCCGAACAGGGCGCCATTCTCGAGCAGGGCCAGCGCGAGATGGAAACCGCCGTCAGCCTGGCTGGCTGGGATGGCAAGTGGTTCCGCCGGGCCTACGATGATTCCGGTCGCCCGGTGGGTTCACAGGTGAACGCAGAAGGTCAGATCTTCATCGAGCCGCAGGGCATGTGCGTGATGGCCGGGCTGGGACTGGAGGATGGCCGCGCCGAACAGGCGCTCGCCTCGGTGGCCGAGCGGCTGGCAACGCCGCACGGGATTGTGCTGCTTGACCCCGCCTTCAGCCACTATTACCTCCACCTGGGCGAGATCACTTCCTACCCGCCCGGCTACAAGGAGAACGGCGCAGTCTTTTCGCACACCAACCCCTGGGTGATGATCGCCGAAACCCGGCTGGGGCACGGCGACCGCGCCCACGATTACTATCTGCGCATCAATCCCTCCGCCCGCGCAGCCATCAGCGAGATCCACCGCTGCGAGCCGTACGTCTACGCCCAGATGATCGCCGGCAAGCAGGCCGTTACCCCGGGGGAGGCCAAGAACTCCTGGCTGACCGGCGCGGCGGCCTGGAACTACGTGGCCATCACCCAATGGATCCTGGGCATCCGGGCGGACTATACCGGCCTGCGCCTGGCTCCCTGCATCCCCTCCGGCTGGGAGGGTTTCGAAGCCGTGCGCCGGTTCAGGTCGCGCACCTACCGGATCATTGTCCATAACCCGCAGCACGTTTGCCAGGGCATCGCCCGCCTGACCCTGGACGGAGAAGACATTCCCGGCAGCCTGGTGCCGCTGACGGACGGTGACCAACATATCGTGGAAGTCTGGCTCGGAAAGGGAAAATAAGCCATGGACCAAAGCCTGACCCTGAGATCGCTGGCCAAGATGATCGACCACTCCCTGCTGCATCCGACCCTGACCGATGCAGACATCCTCAAAGGCTGTGAGGTTGCCAGGCGGTACGAGGTTGCCGCGGCCTGCGTCAAGCCCTACGCGGTGCCGCTCTGTCGGGCTTCCCTGGCAGGCTCGGGCGTGAAGGTCTGCTCGGTGATCGGTTTCCCGCATGGCAACAGTACCACCGCGATCAAGGTTGCCGAAGCGGAACAGGCCATCCAGGATGGCGCCGCCGAGATCGACATGGTGATCAATATTGGCAAAGCCCTGGGCGGGGATTGGTATTATGTGCGCGCTGAGATCGAAGCAGTGAACCAGACCTGTGTATACAATGGCGCCATTCTCAAGGTCATTTTCGAGACCGATTACCTCCAGGATATGCACATCCTGCAACTCTGCCGGATCTGCTCTGAACTGGGACCGGCTTTCATCAAAACATCCACCGGCTACGGCTTCGTTAAACAGTCCAATGGCGACTACAACTACCAGGGCGCCACGGAGCATGTCTTATCCCTCATGCGCCGTTCCAGTGCGCCTGAAGTGCAGATCAAGGCCGCCGGCGGTGTGCGCACGCTCGACCAGTTGCTTAATGTCCGCCAACTGGGCGTCACCCGCTGCGGCGCGACTGCCACCGAGGCGATACTCGATGAAGCCAGGCAACGCGGTATAAGCTAGTACCGGCTCAGGTCAGTGCTGCTCACCACAGATGCAAAAGGGTTCCCCATGCAATACGGATATTTCGACGATAGCGCCAAGGAATACGTCATCACCCGCCCCGACACGCCCCAGTCGTGGAGCAACTACCTGGGCTCCACCGAGTACGGCGCCATCATCACCAACAACGCCGGGGGCTATGGCTTCTATCAATCCGGGGCGCGCGGACGCTTCCTGCGCCTGAGGTTCAACAACGTGCCGCTCGACCAGCCGGGGCGCTATTTCTACCTGCGCGACCGGGAGAGCGGCGATTACTGGTCGGCCTCCTGGCAGCCGGTGGGCAAGCCGCTCGAAGCCTACCGCTCGGTCTGCCGGCACGGCACCGCCTACACGCTGATCGAGTCGGAATACGCCGGCATCGCCACCCAGGCCACCTACTTCGTCCCGCTGGGGCAGACGTTCGAGTACTGGCGCCTCAAGGTCACCAACCAGGGCGACCAGCCGCGTTCCCTTTCGGCCTTCACCTTTTGCGAGTTCACCAACCAGTGGGACACCTTCCAGGACCAGGTCAACCTGCAGTATTCGCTCTTCATCATCCGCGGCGAGCGCACCCAGGACGGCCTGTTGCGCATCGCCATCCAGGACAACCTGACCCCCAAGAGCGGGGGCTTCTTCGTCCATGACATCGCCCGGCACGCCTGGATGGGACTGGTGGGCGCCCCGCTGGACGGGTTTGACACCAGCCGCGAGGCCTTCCTGGGGCCGTACCGGGGGTACCACAACCCACTGGCAGTGGAACGCGGACAGTGCTCGGGCAGCCTGGCCTACGGCGACAACGCCTGCGGCAGCCTGCAGGCCAGCCTGGAACTCCAGCCCGGCGAAAGCCGCGAGCTGCTGGTGCTGCTGGGCATCGGCGACGCCCGCACCACCGGCAAGCGCACCCTGGCCGAATTCGGCTCGCTGCAGCGCGCCGGGCAGGAACTGCAAAAACTGAAAGAACACTGGCACGCCCGGCTGGGCAGCCTGACGGTGGAAACGCCGGATGAAGATTTCAACCACACCGTCAATGGTTGGGGGCTGTATAACAGCCTGGTCACCTTTGCCTGGTCGCGCGCCGCCAGCCTGGTCTACAACGGCGAGCGCGACGGCCTGGGGTTCCGCGATTCGGTGCAGGATATCCTGGGGGTGGCGGCTGCCATCCCGCAAGAGGCCCGCCAGCGCCTGGAACTGATGCTGACCGGGCAGGTATCCAGCGGCGGGGCCATGCCGATCGTCAAGCCATTCGAGCATAATCCAGGTCACGAGCAGGCCCCCGCCCCGGAAGAATACCGCTCCGACGACTGCCTGTGGTTCTTCAACACCGTGCCCGCCTGGGTCAACGAGACCGGCGACCTGGATTTCTACCATAAGGTACTGCCTTACGCCGACCAGGGGCAGGCCAGCGTGCTGGGCCACCTGCGCCGCGCCCTGGAGTTCAACCTGGAGCGCAGCGGGAGCCACGGCCTGCCCTGCGGCCTGGCCGCGGACTGGAACGACTGCCTGAAACTGGGCTACCATGGGGAAAGCCTGTTCGTAGCCTTCCAGGTGCGCTTCGGGCTGACGGTCTATGCGGAAATTTCCAGCCGCCTGGGCCAGCCCGCCGAAGCACACTGGGCGCTGGCCGAGCGGGAAAAGCTGGATGAGCGCATCCAGGCCTGCGCCTGGGATGGGGACTGGTTCATCTGGGCCATCGGCGAGGACGGTACGGTCTATGGCACCCAAAAATCCGCCGAGGGGCAGATCTACCTGAACACCCAGGTCTGGGCGGTGATCAGCGCCGCCGCCAGCCCGCAACAGGCTGAAAGCTGCATGCAGGCAGTGCACGAGCGCCTGGCCACCCCCTACGGCCTGATGCTCGCCGCGCCGCCCTTTGTGCACATGCCCATCGACGTGATGCGGGCAGTGGTGTTCAACCCGGGCATCAAGGAGAACGCCGGCATCTTCAACCACACCCAGGGCTGGGGCGTGATGGCGGAGTGCCTGCTGGGGCACGGCGAGCGCGCCTATGAACTGCTGCGCGCCAGCCTGCCGGCAGCCTACAACACGCGCGCCGAAGTGCGCCAGTGCGAACCCTACGTGCAGGGGCAGACCACCTACTCCACGTATTCCCCGCGCCCCGGCAACACCCGCACCTCCTGGCTGACCGGGGCGGCTGCCTGGGCCTATTTCAGCGCCACCCAGTACGTGCTGGGGCTGCGCCCCGAGATGGACGGCCTGCGCATCGACCCCTGCCTCCCGTCCGCCTGGAGCGGCTTCAGCGCCGTGCGCAAATTCAGGGGCCAGACGCTGCGCATCACCGTCCACAACCCGCAGGCGGTCTGCCGGGGGGTGGTGAAAATGCTGGTGAACGGAAAAGAGATCGAAGGCAACCTCGTTCCGCAGAATACGCCGGGCGAAGAGAAGATCATTGAGGTCTGGCTGGGCAGCCAGCCAGGGAGACATTAATGGACGAAAAAATACTTGAGATCATTGAGTTCAACGGGGAAGGCTATAAGCCCCTGGTGGATTTTGGCTGCTGGCGGGTGGCGTTCCTGCGTTACCTGGACGAACTGCGGCCCGACCACATTACTGCCATGGAGCGCCACACCCAGACCGATGAAGTGTTCGTGCTGCTGCAGGGGCGCGTCATCCTGTTGATCGGCGGGAATGGGAGCGGGGTGGATAAGATCCAGCCCCAGGCGATGGAACCCGCCAGGCTGTATAACGTCAAGCGCAACACCTGGCACGGCGTGCTGCTCAGCCAGGATGCGACCATCCTGCTGGTGGAAAACCGCGACACCGGCACTGCAAATTCCGAATACACCCCCCTGACGGACGAGCAGAAGCAATCCCTCCTGGAGATCGCCAGGGATACCCTGGCCTTCGACCTGCCATAAGGCAGGTGAGCCAGGCGTCTTCGCCGCAGACATCATAAATGGCTGCACTGCCATGCTTGAAGCCATCGTCCCGCAGGGTTGCAAAGGCGATAATGCTTTGTCGGGAACCTTCGGGACGTTTCTTGCCTGTTTTCAAATTAGAGGGCGCCGGGTTCACACGGAAAAGCCGGGGAACCCCTGTGGGTTTTCTGCGCGCGGCGGGAGGATGGAGAGTACAATCAGGGCAGGAGATCCAATGGATGAATAAAAAAACAGTCCGGCTCGTCATCCTGATTGCCTTATTCGTTGCGTTCATTCCCTGGCAAACTGCAGCCGCAGGGCCAGGCAGTGCCAACACCTCCGCCGGAACCAGCCTCCTGTCTACAGCCACCCGGGTGCCCCCCACGCCGGCACATCCCACCGCCATGCTCACTCCCGTGGGGAATACCGGAGGGATCGTCCAAACAGCAACCAGCACCCCTGCGCATGCCGGCACGCCGCTGGATCTGGCTCCCACCCGGACGGATACACCGCTGCTGCCGACCTCCACACCGCTTCCCCCCACACCCACACCCGTACCCGTTCCAGCAGCCGTTAGTGGCCTCCTCCTGGGCCTGGGGACGGGTGCGGTGCTGCTGGTCATCGCGCTTGTCCTGCTGGTCGGCTTTCGGCGCAGGAAGAAGTAGCGGGATATTTTCCCCACTCGAATTCAATCATGGATATTGACAGATCCCGAAAAGTGTATAGAATTAACTGTAAGGCAATAGATTAACAGTTAATTCTATACATCATGAAAACGACTTCGATCCAGAAGGCAACGATCCTGTTCCAGCAGCATTCAGGCATATTGCGCACCTCTCAAGCCATCCGGCTTGGGATTTCCCCACGCACCTTGTATGGCATGCGGGATGCAGGCCTGATTGTGGAAGTGACCCGCGGAGCATATCGCCTGTCCGGTGCCGTATCCATTGAACATTCCGACCTGGTGCAGGTGGCTCTGCGCGTTCCAAAGGGGATCATCTGCCTGCTCTCATCCCTGGCCTTCCATAAATTGACCACCCAAATTCCCCGCCAGGTTTCTGTGGCCCTACCGCTGGATGCTGAAAAGCCGCGCCTGGCATACCCACCCGTCCGCCTGTTCTGGCTCTCACAACCGGTCTATTCTGCAGGGATAGAGAACCATCTTCTGGATGGAGTGACCGTCCTTATTTACAGCCGGGAGAAGACGCTCGCCGACTGCTTCAAATTCCGTAACAAGATCGGCCTGGATGTGGCGCTCGAGGCGTTGAAAGAAGGACTTGGGCAGGGATGCAAGCTGGAAACCCTGCTGGAATTCGCCCGCATTGACCGGGTTGAGAAAACCATGCGCCCCTATCTGGAGGCTCTCCTTTGAGCAAACCCGTACAGAACCTGCCGGCTTCGATCCAGGACCGCCTGCTCAACCAGGCACGTCTCAGCGGCAGATCTTTGAACGAACTCTTGCAATATTATGCAATCGAACGTTTCCTCTACCGGCTGTCCCGATCGGAACATGCCGGTCAATTCGTTCTCAAGGGAGCCCTGCTGTTTCGTCTCTGGGGCCTAGCATCCTTCCGCCCGACGCGTGATATTGATCTCCTTGGACAAACCAGCAATGAAGTGGAGAACCTAGTTGAGATTGTCCGGGAAGTATGTGGACAGGATGTTCAAGAGGATGGCCTGTTATTCGATCCAGCCACAGTGACCGGGGAACGCATCAAAGAGGATGCGGATTATAAAGGCGTCCGGGTGCGGTTTTCCGGCTTGCTTGGAAAAGCGCGTGTCCATCTGCAGATTGACGTCGGTTTTGCCGATGTGGTTTCCCCTGCTCCAATGGTGAAGATATACCCGGTCATTCTGCCAATGCCAGCACCGGAGTTGCGCAGTTACCCACCCGAGACGGTGGTGGCAGAAAAGGCACAGGCGATGGTATTTCTGGGTTCTGTCAACAGCCGGATGAAGGATTTCTATGACATCTGGATCCTTGCCGGAGAATTTGAGTTCAAAGGGGCTGAATTGCAGGAAGCCATCCGCCTGACATTCAAGCACCGGGATACCGATATTCCCTCAGGCGAGCCGGTGGCATTTTCAACGCAGTTTGCCCAGGACAAGCGCAACCAGTGGAGGGCATTCCTCAAAACAAGCGCCATCGCAGATGCGCCCGATCCATTTGACATTATCCTGATGCGCTTGAAGGAGTTCATCATCCCTGTCTTTGAAAGCACTCATACCGG
Organism: uncultured Anaerolineales bacterium; assembly: GCA_903829085.1. Lineage (GTDB taxonomy): Bacteria > Chloroflexota > Anaerolineae > Anaerolineales > Villigracilaceae > UBA877. The sequence goes on from CAIKOL010000404.1 coordinate 13,396, forward strand.
ACAGAGATTTGAAAAAACGTGGAAAGGGTGTGGGCCGTGGCGATAATGCTCAATGTAAGTTGTAGCTGGTTTTACTGTAAGTTTAACTCTTTGCATATTCGATTCAATTCCATACGGGTCGAAAGGAACATTTCAGTACACCATAACCCCAGTTCTTTTCGGTAGTAAGCCTTGGAAGGAAAATATGAACACTCTACTAAATCTAATTTTTTCTTTCGGGTTAGTTCTAATCCCTTCTTTCATTCTAGCGAGACTAATGATTTCCCCAAAAATAAACCGTAAAACGTTTTCGATGATAAGTGCTCTGGTAATAGGTTTGATCTTGTTCCTGCTCGCAATCATGTACGTGCGATTTCACCCGATAATAATTGGATTGATTCTATTCGTTATAGCCATTCCAGGAACATTTCCAACTTCTTATTTACTCTACCCCAGGCTTAAATCTCGTATTGAAACCCAAATGAAAACATCTGTAAAAAATTGATGATATATATGAGCACACAGTTTGTGATCGCATCTTCAGATCAAGCCCTCCTGGAAAAAGCCACCCGGGTAGCCGGGGAATTCGCGCAACAGTTCATCCGGGACGATATTGTCGGGGTTGTCTTTCTGGGGGCCATCGTGCGGGGCTATTTCGATGCCTCCGCCGACATTGATATCGCCATCTTCAAAGAACAGGCCTCGGAATTCTCCCTGCCAAACAAATTCCTTAAAGTGGATGGCTTGGAGCTGCATTGCTGGTTGTCGGACTACGAAAGTGAACTCATCACGCCCTGGGATATGGCGAAACGCTGGACGTTTTCACAGGGCCGGATCCATTACGATCCGCAAGGCAGGGTCGCAAAATTGCTCGGAGAAAAGGTGCCGCTCCAGCCGGAAGAGAGGAAATGGTTATTGATGTCGGGGCTGGCGCTTTCTGAGTGGTATGTCAACCGGCTGACCCATTTGTGGGTTGAGCGCGGCAACCTGGTCAGCGCCCACCATATGTTCGCGCAAGGGTTGAACTATTTCTTCGATATGCTGTTTGCGTTTAACAACGAGTTGGCAGCCGATATGAAATGGCGCTACTACTGCGTGGAGCGGCTGGTCCGCCTGCCTCCCAACTTTCAGGAGCGGGTCAGGCAGACCATGCTCCTCAATGAGTTTTCATTGGAAGAGCTCGAACGACGGCAGGCCGCGTTCATGACAATGTGGCGGGATATGCTGCCCCTGGTCGAACAGGAAGTGCAGATGACGTATGAGCAGATCACCCAGCTCGTGTAAGGGGGAACTGCCCGACCTCCAGGAGCATCACCGTGATACAAATTGCACTTCCTGGCGGGAAAAAAAGGCGCAATTTGTGCCCGTGACGGGTATAACTTGATCTAATCAGCACAAGCAGGCGACTTTGAGAAAGTCGTACTCCCCAGCTACTTCCAGAAGATCTCCGCCCAGTGCACGGGGTGGTCACTGGCGGAGGCGGGCGGCAGCAGGTAGAGCGGGTTGCGCACCTGCAGGGCGGGGGTTATGAAGATATGGTCGATCCTGCCGGTCATGTCGCTGCCATCCGGGCCGATCCTGGAGGGGTAGACGCTCGCCCAGGCTTCGGTATAGACCGCCGCGACGCGTTGGTAGGCGGCCTGGTTCTCCCGCAAGTTGAAATCTCCCAGGATAAGCACATTGGGCTGTCCCTGTGCCTGCACCAGCAGCGTTGCGGCCCAGGCCAGCTTGGCGGTGTCCGAGCCGTCCGGGTGGACATCGTAAATAATGATGCTTCTCCCCCCCACATTGATGTGTGCCACCGCAGTGCCGATCTCGTCCGTGTCGCTGTAGCTGAACACGGTGTGTGTATCCAGCAGCGGGTATTTCGAAAGGATGGCGGTGCCGAACGTGCCGGCCACCGGGCTGGGACCGTAGTATGAATAGTATCCAAGCTGGCTGGCAAAGTAGCGCACCAGGTCGTTGTTGTTGAGCGAGATGCGGGCGGTATCGGATTCCTGCAGCGCCAGCACATCGGGTGAAACCTGGCGGATGACCGCCAGTTGCCGGTCGAAGGAGGATTCTCCCGCGCCATCGTTGCCCGCCTGAAGGTTGTAGGTCATGACCAGCAGGGAGGACTGATCCGCCGCCTCGGGCTGGAGGCGCCCGCCGCGCAAGACTCCCAGCCCGGTGCCCACGACCACCAGCCCCAGCAGCACGCTCCAGCCCCAGGGGATGCCGGCGCCAGGGGCGGGGTCCGCCTCAGGCCCAAGCTGGTTGCCCACCAGCAGGCTGATCCCGCCGGCGATCAACAGGAACGGCAGCCAGAACATATTACGGAAGAGGCTGCTGACCGGCGGGATATAACCCCACACGTTGGTAAAGATGTTAATGAACACCAGCAGCACCAGGGCCAGGCTGCCCAGCAGCATCCCCGCCACCAGGTCGCGCGGCGCCGGGTCGTGTTGCCGCACCCGGTTGACCAGCAGGCCCAGGTCCAGGAAGAGCACCGGGAAGAGCAGCAGCATCAGCGCCAGGAGCAGTTGCGCCAGCCAGGACGGGCCTGCCACCACCACTGCCGGGCTTTCCGGCGCCTGGGGGAACGGGACCCGCTGGACCAGGAGTGTCCCCACCAGGCACAGGCTGAAGGCCAGGTTCCAGAACAGCACCACGGGCGGGGAGAGGCGTTCCAGGCTGTGCGGGTGGGCGATGGAGAGCCAGGCCCAACCGGCAGCCAGCACGCTGACCGTGAGCACGATCAGGGCGTAATTGCCTTCCGTCCAGCGGGCAAGCACCGCCGGGGCGGAAAAGGCAAAATAGACCAGGGTCAGGATGAGAAAGATGCCCAACAGCGCGGCTGTCAGGCCGCGGGTCTTCTTGCGCGGGGCAGGGTCTGCGGCCCATTCCAACTGGCTGAGCAGCAGGAGCAACACCAGCCCCAGCCCCCAGCCGATCCAGGCGCCCGCCGGGGTGAGCGAATAGTCAATGCTGAAGTTCAGGCTGCGCAGCAGTACCGAAAGCCCCACTGCCAGCGCCAGCCCGGCGGAGACCCGCCGCCCGGTCTGGAGGGCAGGGTCCCCTTTCGGCCTGGCGGTCAGGAGCAGGGTCAGCAGGAGCAGCGCCGCGCCTGTGCCCACCCCGGAGGCCAGCATGCGCCAGAAGGTATCCAGGGAGGGCAGCACGCCGCGTGCCAGGAAGAGCAGCCCGCCCAGCACCCAGGCCAGTTGCGGGGCCAGCTTGCGGCGCAAGAGCAGCAGCAGGCCGGGGGTGAAGAAGAACAGCAATCCCAGCGCCTTGGCATCCAGCGAGGTGTGCATCAGGTCCAGGATGTAGATGGACTGCACCAGGCTGCCCGTCAGTTGGATGAGGAACAGCAAGAGCATCCCAAAAGCGAGGACGAACAGGGGGGTTCTTTTCATGGTTGGCAGGCTCCTGTGAAGCGCATGGATGGGGCTACAGTGAGTTACAACACACGCAGGCCGGGAAGGGTGCATTGATGGGGATGATCTTGAGGTGTCGATGGACG
>CAIKOL010000405.1 GCA_903829085.1 uncultured Anaerolineales bacterium
AGGCAGCCACTTTCTGGGACGGGAAATTCCACTGGCCAGGCGTGCAATGGGGAAAGAATTCCATGCGCCCGCTTATCGGCCTGATGGATAACCCCTACCGGGCCACGCAGTGCCCGCTGATGGTCAATTTCCCCAATGGCCACGCGGTCATCTTTGGCGCCTCGGGCAGAGGCAAGACCACTTTCCTGCGTACGGTGATTACCAGTCTGGCTCTGACTCATTCCCCCGACGAACTTCATATGTACCTGCTCGATTTCGGCGGTCGGGCGCTCAGCAGCTTGCGTGACCTGCCTCACGTCGGTGCGGTGATCACATCCGAAGAAGATGAGCGCGTCAAGCGTCTGCTGCGTAAAATAGACGAGATCATTGATGAGCGGCAGGTCCGTTTCAGCGAAGCAAGGGTCAACAGCCTCGATTCATTCAACCTGGCAAATCCCACCCAAAAATTGCCAGCGGTCCTGGTCGTTGTGGATAATTTTGCGGAATTCAAGGAGTATTACGAGGATCTGATTGCTCCTCTGATCTCCCTGGTGAGAGAGTCGCGCGCCTACGGAGTGCATTTCCTGTTCTCGGCGGATACACCCAACGCCATTCCAGGCAAACTGTACGGTCTGGTGGCCGAGCGGTTTACGTTCAAGCTTTCCAACTCAGCCGAGTATTCCGAGGTGGTGGGGCGCGGCGTCCCGGCCGATCTGGCGTCCATCCAGGGCCGAGGCTACGTATGCGCGGGCAACATACCGCTCGAATTCCAGACCGCCCTGCCTTTCGATCCGCAAGAGGACGACCCCGACGGTCTGGTAAGGATCGGCAAAATGGCTTTGCGGATGAAAGACCTTTGGAATGATGCCTGGGCCGGCGAGCGGCCGTCTTCCATCGAAACCTTACCCTTGCGGGTCAGTCTCGAAAGTATCATCAGCCAGGTTGCCATTTCCCCGACGCGACACCTGAGTGCGGCAATGGGGGTGGATGATCGCACGCTTCTGCCCGCTCTGATCGACATCGAACGCCAGGGCCCACATATGGTGGTGATCGGCCAGCCTTTCTCCGGAAAGACAACCGCCCTACGTTCCTTGATCTTTTCCGTGGCATATCATTTTTCTCCAGACGAAGTGATGATGGTGCTGGTGGATTTCTCGCGCAGGCTTTGGATGGGAAACGAGCTCTCCCTGTCTGATCTGCCGCAGGTAGCGGGGATCGTCTCGGGTATTGATGAACTGGATGAATTCCTTGGGAACCTGAAGGCGGAATGTGAGCAGTTTGAGGCTCGCAAGAAGGGGCGCAAGATCTTGATCGTTATCGATAATTATGATGCCCTCACCGAAGAGGCGGGCCGAAAGAAATCTGCCTTCTTTGAAGGACTTGCCGCGCTGATCCGTAAATACCAGACCGCGGGTGTCTGCCTGGTTGTGGCCGGTTCGCTGAATATTTTGAACGCCCAGGATGACCTCCGCAGGGTATTCATGGCGCCAAACTTTGGGATCGGGCTGAAAAGCGCGGAGGCGGTCAATCGCCTCAATGGGAAGTTCCCGCGCAGTCTGGTGGATGTGGAACTTCCCCTGGGCCGTGCATTCACCGTTCGTTCAGGGATCACCAGCATGTTGCAGCTGGCCACTCCCTATGCCGATGATGAAGATCCCGAAGGTTCATTGGATCGTTGGGTCAGGCTGGTGCAGGCGCGTTATCCTCAATCAAAGGTTAAATGGTCCACCAAAGCCTCGAACGATGGAAGCCCCAAAGCCGGGAGCGGAAAAGGAGGCAAGGGCGACCCCGTTCAGGCGTCAAGCAGCCAGTACGACATACCGGCCTTGCGAAAACAGCTGATCGAAAAAGGAATGGGAGAATCGCTGCTGGATCTGCTCTCGCCGGATGACATCGTAAAAAACGCCCGGACCATGGGGTTGATCAAATGAAGTTGGACGGCAGGCTAGGTGCATATGGATGATTATTTGGATGTAGTAATTAATATCTTTGAACACGGTGCACAGCATGCCCGCGTGCGCCGGAACATCACGGTGGCTGCGCTGATTCAAGTGGTGCTGAACCAGTTCGATGATATTGCCGGTGAAGCCCCCGAAAAATATGCACTCTACCTTAAGGACTCCGATCGTCCGTTGCGTTCCAACTTTTCCATGGAAAAGCTGGATATCCAACCGCATGACGAATTAACATTTGACTATATCCATCAGCCGATCAAGAAGATGCTGGAACCAGGGTATTACGCCAGCCTGCGTGAGGAACTTTCCGGAAATACCTACCCTATCCAGTGGCAGCCG
>CAIKOL010000406.1 GCA_903829085.1 uncultured Anaerolineales bacterium
CTCATGCCTATCATGTATTTTCCTATCCTATCAGTTTTTGCCCAATAATCATCTGGGAAACTTGCCAGCCGTTTTGCTTCCCTGAAGGTTATTTTGCGCATTTCTGCCCAATGATTTATTCCACCAGCGTTGCCCGGAATAGTGTTACAAGGCTGATCTTTGTGCAGCCGTTTTTGATTAAAATATGAATTTTTCCCATGCATGCGCATGCAAGTCTTGGAATAGCTGATCCCAGGAGGTGTTTGCGCCCAATATAGTTTATCTATTCCAGTAGGCGCTGACGCCTTTCGTTCTTCCTCAGTCAATTCTTGCAAATCTGCAGTTGCCTCGCCTGCCGTGATCCATCTGCAATTGGTTGTTATTTGCAATTCTGGCTTATTTATGTCGTTTCGTAATGCGCAAAAAAACACTCGCTCCCGTTTTTGCGGGACCCCACAATCTGCGGCATTCAACAGAAACAACTGCGGCTTGTACCCCATTTCTCGCAATCGGGCAAATATCATTCTGCAATAACCTTTAGCGTTTCCTGCAATCATTCCTTTTACATTCTCAGCAATAATGACTTTAGGTTTTATTACTTCTGCCACATCGAGAAAATCAAAAAACAAATCTGACAATACTTGCACCGATTGCCCTTCTCTAAATTTCTTTTCTTTGCCCCAATCCTTTTCGCGGTTTCCTGCCATGGAGAATGTTGAACAAGGTGGTGAACCATCCAGGATGTCAATATTTATAAATTGGCTTAAATCTTCGTCAAGCAAACCCTTAATGGGCATCAAAAAATAATTGACCGGGTGATGATTGGCTTTATAATGTTCAGCCATTTCCTTGTCTATGTCGCAAGCGGCCACCACATCACATCCAGCGAGTTTATACCCCATCGTAGAACCTCCGCCGCAAGCGAAAGTAGTAAAAACTTTTATGCCATTTTGGGGGACACTTTCAAGATCCTGCATGAACCATGCGCAAGGGTTCATTTTGTCACCCCATCAAATTCATATCCACATTTTGGACACTTGTTTGTCATTTCCATGGCATCAACATCTATTTCCCTTGTACTATCAGTATTGCCTGCGTTTTTGGCTTCTATCCTCATCACGCCAGACGGCAGGGCAAGCTCCCCAAAATCCACCTCCATGTCACCAACGAACTCCAGTACAGAATCGACGGTCATCTGCCCATACTGGCTATTGACCCGCAGGAGCCGTTGCTTTGCGTCCGCTTCATCAGTGGCATCGATATAGGCGACCGGGAATAGCGGTAGTTCCCAGCCCTGTTTTCGCATCTCTGCCAGGGCCAGCAGTCGACCAGGGCCATCCAAGCATTTGTTTTTCCCATCATGCTTCCAAACGTAGAAAGGGAACGAGAAGCCATACTTTTCTATTGAGGTAATCATCTGCCTGATTTCTTCAGGGCCTCGATGCTTCAACCCGCCCTGGAACTCTACCATGTCATCCAGGGCAAGCTCGTCAGCGGCTTTGCACCGAATTGTTACAATCTTGTTTTTCATATGTTCCCCCGTATCATTCTATGGGGGAAAGTTGCTTTTCATCAAGCCTGCCAATCATCAAGCTTCCCACCAGCCACGCCTCACCCTTTCCTGTGATGATTGTTGTTGTGTGGCTGACTACCACGGCACCCTGGGGGATAGGCTTGATCCTGGCCAGGAAGTATCCCTGGTTGATAAGGTCTTGTGTCGGCACCCAGTCTCCATTGGAAGTGCGGTAGATAATGCCCATCTCTGCCAACTTGGGATAAATCTTCTTCGGGCCTTCCCCGATGGTCTTGGCGAAATCGAATAGGGTCATGCCGTTGACTGCAATGCAAAGGCGGTCGGCAATCTCGGCCTTGGGCTCTGCAATGGTGAGGCGTTCACGCATTTCCTGGATCTTGCGCATCTGCCATGCCATGACCTCTACAGCCTTCATTTCCATTTCCAGGTCGGTAACGGAACTTTCAAGCTTACTTTTCAAAGTAAGGTCGCGTGGGACAATCGCCCTTTTGATAGCTGTAATCTGTTCTTCTGTCAGATTTGTGGCTTTCCCGTTCTTCACCGATGTTGGAAACATTTCGGCCACCTTGTTCCTGACGGTGCTTTCAGCCGTTCCCAAAGCTTCTGCCACTTCCTTGACGGTCATAGTTCTTTGTCTTGCGCTGACTTCCTGATTATCCAGGATTCCCGGCAACATTGCACCCAATCCATTAACCAACTGCTTTTCCGTTCATATCATGCCGCCAATAAAAAAGCCCCGTTGGATCTCGCTGACGGGCGTTCAGGATGTTACGGCATCCTTAGATCCAACTGGGCTTCTTAGTTTTCTCCCCGTAAGGAAAGATTGATAATCACCCGTCAGAATGATTTACCTCGGCATCATATACCATTTTCGGCCCATTGTCAAAAAGAAAGGCACGGCCGCTGTCCCACCTTTCGGTTGATCCGGGAACAAGCAACAGGGCCAAGGTTCAGGGGAACCTGCCAGATGGATCATAACCAGCGCGTTCACCTACGGACACTATACCACGGATAGACTTGCGGCGCTACTCCCAGACTACCGTGATATTTGCACCCGGCATTTCTGCCGGCCCGGCGTATCGCTTGGTCGCCTCGATCTTCCACACCTGGGCGTCATCC
>CAIKOL010000407.1 GCA_903829085.1 uncultured Anaerolineales bacterium
AAGCCAGACAGAAGGATGCCGTTGCAACATCTCGTATAGCCAGGTGGTTCCAGTTCTGGTTGGACCGATACAAATGAAATCAGGTTTATTAGGCACGGATATTCTCTCTTGAAGATGCAAGGAGCTCTTCATAAAACCCAACAGTATGTTGTGCTATGGCTTTCCACGACCATTTCACCTGTGCATGTTCTTTCAGATTCCAGCCCAGTTCAGTTCGCAAGGACTCATCCGCCACCATTGCCAGCAGACCGTTTGCCAGGGCAGTTTCATCTTCCGGGTCTACTAAAAGTGCATGCTCGTGATCCTTTACTAGCTCCGGTAAACTGCCGATGCGGGTGATCAATACCGGGCAACCAAAAGCAGCGGCTAAAGCCAATACCCCGCTTTGACTGCCATGACGATAGGGAATTGCCACTATACCTGCGTGCGAGAACAGGGTAGCTGTTTCTTCGTCGGGAATGAAACGCTGACGGAAATCCAACCGTTCTCCTAGCCGCGCCATCATAACCGTTTCATTGGTCAATCCACCACCCTGACCAGCCAGCACCAGCTTCCACCCAGTAAGTTCTTCTTTTATAGAATCAAAAGCGCGCAGGAGAATATCCCCGCCTTTATTGAAACGCATTTCACCAAAGAATAAAATGTTCTTGTTACGTTCAGCGGGTGTCGGTGCAAAACGGACATAGTAATCTAGGATCCCATGAGGATGCACAAGCACTCGCTCCGCATCTACATGGAAGCGTTCGAGAAAAACGCGTTTCAAACCATCACTATGCACCACCCAGCCACGGGAACGACGAATAGCATCTGCTTGCAGGGTATTATTCATCCAGTTGCGCTGATCAACGTGTTTAACCGGGTCATGGACGGTGTTGACCACCGGGAGATCGCCCAGCATGCGCAGGAGCACACCCTCCCAGGCGCCATCCCCTTGCAGGTGGAAAATATCCGGTCGGAATTCTTCGATCGCATGTGAAAGCTTCAGCATTTCCCGAAATCCCCACATTTCACGTCTTCGGGGGCGGTGGAACACGAGCGGAGTAACCCGTTGATTCAAAGCATCGCCAAACCGCTCCCGCTGATAAGCATCAATACAATAGCCCACACGCGCAAATTCTGATAGGGCGTTGGCTAGGTGCAGGGTATAGTCGTCCAGCCCGGGACCGGCATGGAGCACTACCGATCTCATTCCTTCGCTTTCGTGGAACGGAATTTTTGGATGGAATCATCAACTTTCTTTCCCAACATCAAATAAATAACCAAGCGTAGAAGGCGAGGCCGTAAAGCTGGTACACCCATCCCCAAGCTCTTTATAACATAGTCCAAGCATAAACTGCGCTGATCTACTCGACTGGCTAAATGTGCAGCATATAGATAAACCTTGGCCAGTGACTGTGCCTTCAGGTAACCTATTCGAGGAGACAATCCAGATCGGGACCAGAATCGTTCGTAAACCCGGACAAATTCTACTGCTCGTTTCGCACTTTGCTCCCTATCCCAGGTCCTTGCATCCGGATGAATGCGGTAAAGTGACCACATCTCAGGAACGTGTCCAAACTTGCAGATCTCGCCCGCTCGAAACAAGTAGTCAATATCTCCAACGTAGTGAAGTGTCTCGTCAAATTCGCCAATTTGATCCACCACTTTTCGACGAAAAAAAGTTGAACCTGTTGGTACCATGCCCGAACCGGTCAACATCGCAGCGTAATTAAAATCTCTTGTATATATGGGACATAAATACCTTCCGTTTTCATCCACATTCATGCAATCGGCATAAACGATCTCATGGTTGGAGTGTTGATTCAGCCATTCCACAGCCTGGCTGATCGCACCTGGCAGGTAGGCGTCATCCGCATTCATCCATGCCCAGATATTTCCTGTCATGCACCGCAATCCCTTGTTTTGGGCATCATATTGCCCTCTGTCAGGTTCGCTTACCCAATAGGCTAGATGGGAGTCGTATTTCCGAATGATATCTACGCTGCCATCTGTAGACCCGCCATCGATAATAATATACTCAATATTGGAATAATCCTGCTCCAATACCGATTGGATGGCTTGTTCCAGGAAAAGCGCCTGGTTATAAGACGGAGTGATTATCGAGACTTTGGGAAGGGTTCCCTTGACTTGGTTTTGGATTGCCATATTTAATCTCTTACCAATCCAAATCCGCGCTGTACCCAAAATCGATCAGGGTTTGCCCGGCGATCCGTTTAAAAATGCGTTTCCGCCCTTCAGACCAGGAGGTCCAACGCCCGATGGGGTTGAAATCTTTCGGTTTCTCAACTGGCTTCCAACTGACTATCTCTCCAATGCGTTCCACCGAAGAGCCAAATAAAGGGATCCCGGCGATTTTTTCAAATGGATATTGATCCACATCTAGTCTGAAATGGCTGCAAATATCCTTAACGATGACCTCAGGAGCAGTAACCACATCTTCATATTTGGTAAAATAATAATTGGGATGGTTTACGAATTTCTGGTTGCAGGTTAGGACAAGCCTGGCACTAAGATCCCATTGCCTGCAAATATCCACAAAACTCAATTTAGGCCAGGTACTAATAGTGGATGCGACTACATCGCGTCCATCCCGCATTAGTACAATCTGGTTTTCAAAAGGGAAATAAATATTAAAATACGGCAAATATTCGACATTTGGAACTTTTAAAAAGATATGCTGGCTTTTAGGCACGGAAACATTGAGGTAAGCCAGAATCGAGCTGCCGGATAGCATCAAGAAATCGTTTTGGGGGATTTTTCCGTAGTCCGCGGGATGTCCTCCCTCAAATTTCTCATGGATGGAATAAATGTCCTCTGTTAAACGGAGAAAAGGGAATTCTTTGATCTCTCTTGGATAGTTATAAAAAGAAGGATGAAGTCCAAGTAATGCGCCAACAAAAGTGGTCCCAGACCTGGGCATAACACCATGCAGGAAGATGGCCTCCAGGCGGTTGGCGCGCAATTTCCTGGCAATCTCTAGCGCCTCATCACTGGCTAATAGTTCTTCTCCCGGGAAAGCATAACGTCGAGGGTCAAGAGATTTAGGTTTTCCTGTTAATAACTGTTTTATAAAGCTTCTCACCATTGACCTTCTCCGCTTATTCTGCCTGATAATTGATCAATCCGTTCAATGACTTTCTTGAAATGCGTTTCCAACTCCCATTCCTGGTCGAAGCAACGAATGGCATTGGAAGAATATTCGTTATAATCCCTAAAAACCGTGTTAATTGCTTCCCCTATCTGATCTGGAGTATCCACGCAGATTCCGCAGCGATATTGTTGCACCAATTCCTTGGGGCCAATTACCGCCTTATTGACTATTATAGGCAAACCACTTTGCAAAAATCCCCCCATTTTCCCTGAAGACAAACCCATAAGAAGAACATTTTTCCCCTGGGTTGTATCCCCTGACGTTTGCGGCGAATAGAAAACCAGGCCCACGGCTGCTGAATCCACTAATGTCTGATAATCTGAGGCTGGAACCGGGTCAAAGGAAAGGATCACCCGGGCAGGGTCAGTTAAGCGAACGATCTCGTCAAGGTAATCCTGTGCCCAGTATTTCTCCCGTGCCATATGAGACTGCATCACCAGTAGGTATTCTTCCGGCCAGGATGCAGCTGCTTGCACCAGTTCAACACTCATTGTCCATTTCCCAATCATCCCGGCATATAACACAATTTTCCGGTCCGGTTCGATATGGTACCGCTGATAGATGTAGTCGCTTTTTTGACGACGAGCAGCGCCACGTTGTGAGTTGGGGACATACAGTATTTTTTCTGAAGCTAATCCATCTTCTTCGATCAATGCACGTGAACGCCACTTATCCTGGATAATTGCAAATTGGATGGCCTTGCAAGCCTCGATCTCCTTTTCTTTGAGGCGTTTACCTTGCTTCTCTTGAATTTCATCAGCGAACAATAACTCGAAAGACCAAAAGGCCAGCGGTACGTTCATTAATTTGGCCCATGAAGCAGCCGATACCAACCCCTGAGGGTCATTACCGATCAAGCAAACATAGGGGCAGGCAGCGTGCCGTGTTTGCAGTAGACGATGGAAGGATCTTCGCAATACCACGCGGAAGATATTCATCTCCAACCAGGCATAAATCCTTCCCCCTTTGCGTAATTTTCTGATCCATCTGGGCTGCCGGTTCTGAACGAATTGAAATGCCTCAGGGTTTCCAAACATGGTAACCCTTTCCATTCCGGCAACATTTTTCGGAGGAAAGCGCGATGTAGGGATAAAAATATCCACACTGTAGCCGCTATCTATAAACATTATTAACGCATCCCGTACAAAGGCGAATGACTCTAAATAATCATACATGAAAAAGAGACCAATTCGCCCTCGTCTGGTCAATTCACTGCCCATGAAATTGAATCCCCGGTTCCGTTCGAGAAGGTTCTGTAACTTGATCCGCCTCGGAAGTCTGGGATTGGATGGAGAAAGCCGCAAACGAGATTCCCAGGATCAGCCAACAGAAATAAACAGATGTTTCTGAATTTGGATCGGTGAATAGGGAGTTCACAAAAAAAGTTATTGAACCTGCCATAATGTATAAAAACGAAGTATCCCTTGCAGTTATTAGTCGACGACCTGCCCGCAAGAACAGAAGAACATAAAATCCTACCAAGCTCAACAGGCCCAGGATTCCGGCACCCAGGGCGGTGTTAAGGAACAGGTTTTGTTCCCAAAAAGTGGAATTGCTATGCAATGTGATAAAAGTCCCATATCCGATGCCAAACGGGTTTTTTACCAGTAGTTGGAGACCTTCTTCCAAAAGTCCCATGCGCGTTTGGATACTGCCGTAAGGGTCGTTCCCGATAGCCACAATGTATTGCAACCGCTGCAGGATTTGTGGGGGTGCCACCAGTGGCACTAATATGGCAACTGCTGCGCTGAAAACTAGCACATAAACAACTACTCTTCCCCTTTTCCTGAGGAATAGCATATAAAAAACTAGGCATACTACTCCGATCAACAGGCTGGCTATACTCGCCCGCGAACCGGTAAGAACCAGGATAATCACATTGAAAAGAAATACTCCGCTCATGAGAATACGGTTCCGTCGCGAGGAGCTCAACAAGATCAAGGCAAAGGAAATGGATGCCAGAATAGCAGTGAGCAAACCCACATTATTGGGTCCAAAGTAAAAAGTACCCATGAATGGGATTTGATAATATCCCCCAAGTCGCGAAGCGCCTTCATAAGCACCTGGTCCTACAAAAAAACTCTTTTCCACAAATTGAGCGAATAAAATATAACCACCAAACAACACGCCACTAAGCATCACCATACCCATTACGCGCTTGATGATCTTCCGGTCGGCTAACAACCCCCGGCAAAGCAGTATCACAGCCGTGAAGAAAAACGTTGATCGGCGGAACATTACGATTCCAGCGTCCGTTTTTATCGCTCCCGCAGCCAGGATGCCTCCTACTGTCAGCAACGCCAGGAATATCCACACCGGTTCAGAGAAGATACGCTCGGCGAATTTCCGTGACCGAATCAGGGATGCCGCCAGCCCCATATATGCCAGAATTTCAGGGATGGTTATGTGTTGAGACCACAGACCCAGGTAGTTCTGCAAAGGCAGGAAACGGCCCACTTCCAATGGCATCCACCAGGTCAGGGCTAGTAAATAGATAAATATATAGATATCAAAATATCGAAGGAAGACTATTAGCAGGAGAAGCCCAAGGGCTAGCAGGCTATATTTTATATTGATGGCAGTAAATCCCCCTAGGATGGCTGCCGCAACAACAACCAGCACGGTTATTATTAAGATGAATTGGTAATTTTTCATTGATTTAGATACTTGCTCAAATTTCAATCTCAGCATTACTGATTCCTTGCATCCGGTTTTTACTTCCCAATGACTTACCTTTCAAGAGGGCGATATCTTCTTTGCAAGGTTGGTGTCCAGCTTTCATGCAGCATGGTAAAACTCCAACCAGCTTCCTCGGCCGCTTGTAGCTCATTTTCCAGCGTCTCTCCATGCACCGAGGCCACATATTTCTGTGGATTCTCATCCGGCACATAGTAGCTGAAGAACGCCGGAAAAGCTTCCTGTAATTCAGGCATCAACTCCGGGTAATTGTGTTTCGCTGAATTGGACCAGAACAGGCGGTCATTTGGTGCGCGTCCGTCGAATCCCCACAAGAAAACATCCTTGCTCATCGAGCATGCGAGCGGTAATAACAATCGTGGCAGAACATT
>CAIKOL010000408.1 GCA_903829085.1 uncultured Anaerolineales bacterium
CCGGATCATCACCCATCACCCCATCCAGGACCGGGTGGTCATCGATGTCAGCCTTCCCAGCGCGGATCAGGAAGGACTGGTCGGGGCGGCAGCGCTGATCGAACAGCGCCTGCGGGAGAGCGGCTTGTTCAATCGCATCGGCCTCGGCCAGGAACAGCAACTCTTCCCGGAACTCATCTTTTCCATTACTGGTCATCTGCCCATTCTGTTTTCTGCAAAGGATCTGGAAGAAAAAGTCAAACCCCTGCTGGAGCCGGCGAAAATCCGCGCAACACTCTCCGCTCATTTCGCGCAACTGGGCCAACTGGACAGCATTGGCCAGGCGGCGCTGATGTCCCAGGACCCCCTGAACCTGCGGCAGTTTCTCCTGTCCCGTCTGGCGCACCTCGCGCCGGTCCCGAATGCGCAGTTTTACAAGGGACAGCTGCTTTCGGCCGACCGGAAACATCTGCTGATCATCGCCGAGCCCCGAATGTCCGGAGCGGATACAGCCTTTTCCCGGCAGGCCACGGCCCTCATCGACGGGATCGGCTGGGAGCTGAATCAAAACCGGGAAGGGCAGGGGACTGTGACACTGACGCCCGTCGGCACCTACCGGGCCGCGCTGGATAACGAAATCAGCACAAAACGGGGAATGGAGCGGGCGGTCATTTTCTCCACCATCGCCATTATCCTGCTGCTGCTGGTCGCCTTTCCCCGTCCGGTGATCGGACTGCTGGCTCTCCTGCCCTCCGTCGCGGGAACCATGCTGGCGCTGTTCGTCTATTCTCTGCTGCACCCGGCCATCACCATGATGGCCATCGGATTCGGCAGCGCCGTCAGCTCTTTTACCGTGGATTACGGCATCGCCTATCTCCTGTTTCTGGACCGCCGCCACGAAACGCGCGGGCTGGACGCAACCAGAGAGGTCTGGTCTCTGGGGCTTCTGGCCATGCTGACCACCGCGGTTAGCTTTGCCTTTCTGATCCTCAGCGGTTTTTCCGCGCTGGCCCAGATCGGCGAGTTTACCGCCCTGGGCGTCCTGTTCACCTACATCTTCGTGCATGGGATCTATCCTGTGATCTTTCCCGTCATGCCCCCCGCAAAAAGGGAAAGTTTCCTGCCGCTCCTGGCGCTGGCAAACCGGATCGCCTCGACGGAAGGAAAAGGCAAGCTCTATGCGGCCGTGGGCCTGGCTGTGGTCCTGCTTTTCTTTGCCAAACCGGTGTTCCGTGTAGACCTCAATGCAATGAATTCGGTGAGCCCGGAGACCCTGGCGGCGGAAAAACAGGTCAGCGACGTCTGGGGAAACCTCTTCGGCCGCATCTATGCCATGGTGGAAGGGCGGGACCCGCGGCAGTTGCAGCAGCAGGGCGACCGTCTGGCGGCCCTGCTGGAGAAGGAGGTTCAAAGCGGCGCCCTGGCCTCCGCTTTCACGCCTTCCGTGATCTTCCCCGGTGAGGAGCGCGCCGCACAGAACCTGCAGGCCTGGCGAACCTTCTGGAATCCCCATCGGGTTGCGGAACTTCGCAGCACCATCCGTGCGGTCTCCCGGGAGCTGGGCTTTGCGCCGGACGCCTTCCATCCTTTCATGAACCTTGTGGAGACAAAGGAAATGGCCGCCCTGGCCGCGCCGGAGGCCTTTTACGGCCTGCTCGGCATCTCCCGGAGCCGCGACCGCTCCTTCTGGCTCCAGGTCTCCACGCTCACGCCCGGTCCGGCCTACCGGGGAAATACTTTTTATGAGCGGTTCAAGTCATCGGGGCCGGGGTCGCTCTTTGATCCGGCACTCTTCACACAGCGGCTGGCCGATGGGATGCTTTCCGGTTTTGTCAAAATGGCACTCATTGTGGGGGCCGTGACCATCGCCGTGGCCTTCCTGTACCTGCTGGACTGGCAGTTGACGCTGCTCGGTCTCCTGCCGACCCTCTTCGCGCTGATCTGCACCCTGGGAACCCTGAATCTGCTGGGGCAGCCGCTGGGCATTCCCACCATTATGGTCACCGTGGTCGTCATCGGCATGGGCACCGATTATGCCCTCTATCTGGTGCGCGCCCACCAGCGTTACCTGGACGAGCATCATCCGTCGCTGGGTTTGATTCGCCTTTCCGTCTTTCTTTCCTTTGCCACCACCTTCATGGGATTCGGCGTCCTGGCCGTCTCCGGTCACACCCTCCTGAAGAGCGCGGGCATTGCCCTGGCCCTGGGAATCGGCTATTCCTTCATCGGCGCGGTAACGATTACACCGCCCCTGCTGAAGCGCGTCCTGGCGCCGCCCCTCTGGCCGGAAGAAAGTGTCACGCCCGGCTCGCCGCAGCACCGGTCGCGGACGCTCCGGCGCTACCGCCACATGGAGGCCTATCCGCGACTCTTCGCCCGGTTCAAGATCCTGATCGATCCCATGTTTCCCCGCCTCGCCGATTACCTGAAATCACCCCGTCACGTGATCGATATCGGCTGTGGTTATGCGATCCCGGCGGTCTGGCTGCTCTCCCTCTATCCTTGGGCAAAGGTTTTCGGGATCGATCCGGACCGCAAACGCGTTGCCATCGCCATACGGGCCCTGGGTGACCGGGGCACAGCCGAAGTCGGCGGGGCGCCCGATCTACAGGCCGCAGCGCCGGAAAAAGTGGACACGGTGCTGATGCTGGACATGATGCACCTCCTTGACGATGACGCGCTGCGTCTGACCTTGCAGAGAATTGAGGAAAGACTGGAACCCGGCGGGCGGCTGATTCTCCGGGCGACCATCCCTTCCCGGAAACGCCTCTCCTGGCTGCGACGGCTGGAGGAATGGCGTCTGCAGATGGTCAGGGCGACACCGCACTACCGGACGGTTGAGACAATCAGCACCCTTCTCACCGGGGGGGGTCTTACGGTGACATGCGTAGAGGCGGCGGCCGCAGACCGTGAGGAGATGTGGTTTGTTGCGGAGAAGCAAA
>CAIKOL010000409.1 GCA_903829085.1 uncultured Anaerolineales bacterium
AGGGTGTAAAAGGCGCGAGGGGCACATGAAAATCCACCGTTTTCGGTGGGTTTTTGATTCCCGTGTGCGATTACCACTTTCACCGCCAGCTGCGGCCGGTCTTGGCCGAGTTGGTTCGCATTCAATTCTGCAAGGAATAAACAGTCCCAGAGGCTTGACATCGTATAGTATTTGATATAGAATACTCTGCATTACAGAGTACTCTAAACACATCGAAAGAGGATCTTCTTATGAACATCTCCCCTACCGAAGCCGAAGAAGCCCTGGCGGCGATCCAGGCCATGGCACAGAAAACCCGCAAATCGATCGCCAGCAGCGGCGCTTACATTTTCCTGATCATCACGGGCATCATCTGGCTGGTCGGATTTCTGTCAACCCAGTTCCTGACCGGCGCGATCGTTGTGTATATCTGGGTCGGTATGAGCCTGGCCGGCAGCGCCTTGTCCATCCTTCTCGGCAGCCGGACAGGCAGGCGTGTCCGCAGCGCATCCGCAAACGCGACGGCAAGGCGGGCCGGTTTCTTCTGGCTGTTCCTGGTCTTTTTCGCCGTTGCCGTCATCGCCGTCGCCCGGCCCACGGACGGGAAGCAGGTGACCATGCTCATCATCCTGTTCATCATGCTCGGCCAACTGGCCATGGGCCTACTGCTCTCTTTCTCCTCCACCTGGTGGGCGCTGCCAATCACGGCCCTGGCGTTGGTCGGTTACTTCCTCCTGCCCGGTATTTTCTATCTCTGGATGGCCATCCTGGGCGGCGGCGGGATGATCGTCCTCGGTCTTTACATCCGTTTGAGGTGGTGAATCATGGCTGAACTGAACGAAACCATTCACCAGCCGGTGCGCCTGCGCGTCATGGCTGCTCTGGTGACCCTGGAGGCGGGCAACGAAGTGGACTTCACTTATTTGCGTGACCTGTTACAAGTCACTGACGGCAACCTGGGCGCTCACCTGCGCAAACTGGAAGAGGCCGGCTACATCGCCGTCAATAAAACCTTTGTGGAGCGCAAGCCGCACACCTATGTTTCTGCTACCGAGACTGGTCGCCGGGTTTTTCGCGAGCACGTGTCCGCGCTCGAAAAGATCTTGAAAGGCAAGTGAGGAAAGAATGAATACGATTGTGCAAGTGGAAGGACTGCGAAAAACCTATGGCGCGATAGCCGCAGTGGATGACATCTCGTTCGAGGTGCAGGAGGGTGAGATCTTCGGGATGGTCGGGCCGAACGGGGCGGGTAAAACTACCACCATCGAATGCCTGGAAGGGCTGCGCAAGCCAGACTCTGGGACGGTTCGCGTCCTGGGCGTGGACCCGCAGCGCGAGGGTCAGACACTGTGCCTGCGCGTCGGGATGCAGCTGCAGCAGTCCAACCTGCCGGAGCGCATGAAGGTCTGGGAGGCGCTCGACCTGTACACCTCGTTCTATCCCAAAGCCGTCGACTGGAAGGAACTGCTGGTGCAATTGGGTCTGGAAGAGAAGCGCAATGCCCCCTTCTCCAAGCTTTCCGGTGGACAAAAGCAGCGCCTGTTCATCGCCCTGGCGCTGTTGCCCGACCCGCAATTAATTTTCCTCGATGAACTCACCACCGGCCTGGACCCGCAGGCCCGGCACGCCATCTGGGACCTGGTGCGCGACGTACGTGCGCGTGGCAAGACCGTCATCCTGAGTACCCATTTCATGGAAGAGGCTGAAAAGCTGTGCGACCGGGTGGCGATCCTGGACCTCGGCCGGATCGTGGCGCTGGACACCCCGGCGGCCCTGATCCACAGCCTGGAAGCAGAGCAACGGGTCATCTTCAGCCTGGACGGGAGCCTGCCGCCCGCGCTGGAAAAGGCCCTATCGATGGCTGGCCGGCTTGAGGTCCAGGGAGAGCAGGTGACCATCCATGGGAAGAACGGCCGCAAAGTCCCGCTGGTGAGCGAGGTGGTCAGCCTGCTGACCGAGCAAGGGATCAATTTCCGCGACCTGCGCACCGAACAGCCGACCCTGGAAGATGTTTTCCTGAGCCTGACCGGCCGCAAGATGAGAGAGTGAGGCGTGAAATGAAAAGCCTGTTGAAAATGACCTGGATGGAAACCAAGCTGTTCCTGCGCGAACCGGTGAGTGCCTTCTTTACGCTGATCTTCCCGCTGGTGATGTTGTTTATTTTCGGCAGCATCTATGGCACCCAATCCGTGCCGGGCACGGACAGCACCCAGGGCGCGATCGGGACGCTGATCCCGGCCTTCACCGCCATGATCATCGGCATGACCGGGCTGATGCCCGTAACGATTACCTTGGCGACCTACCGCGAGAATGGCATCCTGCGCCGCCTGCGCACCACGCCGGTCAGCCCGCTGGTAGTCCTGGCAGCGCAAGTCATGGTGGTATTTGTCATGACCGGCCTGGGTGTGCTCCTGCTCGCCATCGCCGGAAAGGTTGTTTACCATGTGCAATTCGATGGAAATGTCTTCAGCATGGCGGGCGGATTTACACTGTGCAGCCTGAGTTTCTTCGGGATCGGCTTCATCCTGGCGGGTGTCATGCCCAATGCCCGTACGGCCCAGATCGTTGCCATGGTGCTTTTGTACCCGATGTTGATCCTTTCCGGAGCCGCCTGGCCGCGTGAACTGATGCCTGCAGCCGTCCAGAAAATTTCAGCATTCCTGCCTCTGACCTACGTGGTCAACCTGCTACGCGGCCTGTGGGTTGGCGAAAGCTGGGGTACTCACCTGCTGGATGTGGGTGTGCTGGTCGGAATGCTGCTCCTCGGGATCATTATTTCAGTGAAAACATTCCGTTGGGAATAAATGCTCTCAATATGATGGTTGGAATGGGAAGTATCCATGATATAGTGTTAGTGGATAGCACGCGTGAACTTTGCCGATCTACTTGAGGACATAAAAGGAGGTTTTACCATGTCTGAAGAAAGAACGTATACAGGATTGCGCCGCTTTAACCTGGTGATGGGCTTTCTGCACCTGGCGCAGGGCATCTTTATGATCGCCATCAGCAACGCCACCACCTTCCCGATCTACACCAACTTCTTGCGCTTTGATCCAGCGAAAATGACCCTGGTGCCCAATCCCACCCTGGCATACAACCTGCG
>CAIKOL010000410.1 GCA_903829085.1 uncultured Anaerolineales bacterium
CGACTTGTAAAATTGCTCACCGAACGCGGTTCCCTGCGGGGCAGGCAGATCGACCGGCATTTCAGAAATGTGGACTGGCGCAAGGCAGCCCAGGTTTTGGTGAGGGCTGGCGTGCTGACCAGCCTCTCCATCCTGCCGCCGCCCTCGGTACGCCCAAAGTTTATCCGCACAGCGCAGCTCTCGGTGCCCCTGGATGTGGCGGAAGCGGCCCTACCGGACCTTGGAAAGACCGCCGATACGCTCACACGCCGGCAGGCAGCCTTGCGCTTCCTGATGCGTGAACCAGCAGACGTGAACGTCGCGTGGGTATTTGCCGAATCGGGCTGCAACCTGGCTGACCTGCAGGCAATGGCAGAGCGTGAACTGGTCATCTTGCGGGAAACGGAGATCTGGCGCGACCCGCTGGAAAAAATAAGCTTCCAGGAATCCAGGAATGAGGGATCAGGCCTTCAGGAATTGACCCTGACCGCTGAACAGGATGAGGCACTGAAACAGATCATGCCCGCCTTCCAACCTTCCATCCCGGGGAATGATGTCCCTGATTCCGTTTTTCTGCTCCACGGCGTGACCGGCTCCGGCAAGACCGAGATCTACATCCGTGCCGCGCAGGAATGCATCCGGCACGGAAAGGCAGCCATCATCCTTGTCCCGGAGATCGCCCTCACTCCGCAGACGGTACGCCGGTTCCTGGCACACTTCCCCGGACAGGTGGGATTGCTGCATTCAAGGTTGTCCGAGGGTGAACGCTACGATACCTGGCGGCGCGCCCGCCTGGGCCAGCTGAAAGTAATCATCGGGCCGCGCTCGGCGTTGTTCGCCCCCCTGCCAGATGTCGGTTTCATCGCCGTGGACGAATGCCATGATGGATCGTATCATCAGTCCGAGCCGCCATTCTACTCTGCCGTCAACGCGGCGAAGGCCTATGCCCGTCTTTGCGGGGCGGTCTGTGTGCTCGGGTCAGCCACTCCCTCTATTGTGCAATGGTATCAGGCATCCATCCCCTCATCCCCTCCCTCACCGGGAGATAGGGCAGAGAAGCGGGAAGTTCATCGGCTGGATTTACCCAAACGGATCGTAAACCAGGAGATGCCTCCCGTGCAGGTGGTGGACATGCGCGAGCAGCTCAAGTCTGGCAACCGGGGTATCTTCAGCCAGCCGCTGGTGGATGCGCTGGACAATGTTCTTAAGCAGGGACAGCAGGCGATCCTGTTCCTGAACCGGCGCGGCACAGCCACGTATATTTTTTGCCGGCGCTGCGGGTACGTACTGAAATGCCCAAGGTGCGATACACCCCTTACGTTGCACATTGAGACGTTACCCAGCGTGCACACGGAAGGTGACAACGAGCAAATTGCCAGCTTGCTTACCTGTCACAGATGCGGGTATCACCGGCAAACGCCAAAAACCTGCCCGGCCTGTGGAGGTGATCAGATCCGCGCTTATGGGCTGGGTAGTGAAAAAGTGGACACCGAGGTGCAGGCGCTCTTCCCATCCGCACGCACCCTGCGCTGGGATTGGGAGACCACCCGCCGGAAGGATGCCCATGAGATCATCTTGAGTCACTTTTCAGCTCACCGGGCGGATGTGCTGATTGGCACCCAGATGCTGGCCAAGGGACTCGATCTGCCGTTGGTAACACTGGTGGGGATTGTTCTGGCGGATGTGGGACTCAACCTGCCCGACCCGTTCGCCGCCGAGCGCACCTTCGATGTGCTGACCCAGGTTTCGGGGCGTGCCGGTCGTTCGTCCCTGGGCGGTCGGGTGGTGCTGCAGACCTTCGAGCCGGAACACTACGTCATCCAGGCCGCGGCCGGGCATGATTACACCGCTTTCTATTCCAGTGAGTTGGCGTACCGCAGGCAGTTGGGTTACCCGCCGTTCAGCCGCCTGGTGCGGCTGGAATACCGGCATGGTCAGATGGGAAAAGCCGAGGCTGAGGCGCATGTACTGGCGGAAAAAATTGCCGACTGGATCGAGAGCGAAGACCGGCGCGAGACTACCATCATTGGCCCTGCCCCCTGTTTCTTTTCACGTTTGAACGGCCTCTACCGCTGGCAAATCATCCTGCGGGGACCGGACCCGGCCAGCCTGCTGGCGGGTCGAAATCTTGGGGACTGGCGGGTGGAAGTGGATCCGATCTCTTTACTATAATCACGCCGGAACCAGGGAGAATTTTGGTCGTGACATAAAAAATAGAATACAATACGGATATTCTTCTGCTCAATTCTCACTCATTCTCATCTACGCCTCAGGAGGTGTCTCATGCAAAATTTCAGCCGCGGTTGGTCATTCCTGAAGGAAGCCTGGTCAATGGCTTTCAAGGATAAAGACCTGATCAAGCCATCCATATATTCCCTGTTCGTCGGATTCTGCGTATCGATCATTTTCCTCATTCCGATCATCGGGATTGGTTTTATCTTCGGAGATAAAGGTGTTGTTGGGCAGGTCTTGATGTTCATTTTCGGCGCCTTGCTTATCTTTGCCCAATACTCCGTCGGGTATATCTTCTCCGCCATGACCATTTACCTGGTTTATGGCTACCTGGCCGAAGGAGATGGCGTGATGGAAAAGGCCTGGGCTATCGTTAAGAAAGAATGGTTGAATATCATCAGCCTGGCTGCTGCCTCGACCGCTGTCAACCTGGTCAGGAACCAGGTCAGAGGTAAGGGCAGGTCGGCAGGGCGCAATTTCCTCTCCGGGCTGATCGACACGGTCTGGACCGAGGCAGCTTTCCTGATCCTGCCTGTCATGGTGATTGAAGAGATCAACCTGAAAGACGCCCTCAAACGCGCCGGCAGCATCATCAAGAACAACCTGCTGCTGGTGGGTATCAGCACAGTTGGTGTGAAAGCCGTCAACGGGTTGATCGGGTTTCTGCTGGGTGGGGTTGGCATTGCCCTGGGCTTTGGAGTGGGGCTGGGTATCGTTTCATTGGCGGGAGTCAACTCGGTATTCGGAATGGTGACCGGCATCAGCCTGGGCGTAATTATCGCCGGCATCTTCATCATGGTCGCCACCGTCGTTACCTCCTACACCGCCACCGCCTACCATACCTGCCTGTACCTGTGGGCCCGTGACGTGGAAAAAGCCCAGGCTACCGGAAGTACCGCCCAGATCCTGGCCCCCGGACCGCTGGCAGCCGTGCTGAATAAGTAACCTTTCCCCCAGATAAACAGCCACAAGGGTGACCCAACCAGGTCACCCTTGTGGCTTATTAAGTTAAGGCACCGGTGTGGGAGGCGGGTCAATGGTGTAATACACCCCGGTCGTCAGCAGGGAGGGGTCACCCGCAGCCTGGGCAGCTTTCATCTGTGCCTGGCGTGCCAGGTCGGTGGCATTGCGCAGGATGCGCAACGCCTCATCGGGGTTGTGGAAACCCATGCTGTTCGATGAGGAGATGAAATCCCACATGTACTGGGCGTGACGATGAAGGTTGCGCGCCTCATCAAGCAGGGCAGGATCGGAATCCGGTTTCGCTGCCGCAGCTTTAATGGCTGTAATGGTGTCGATCAGGGCATCTTCGGTGCCAATCTTTGCCTGGTAAATTGTATCCTGGATGACACTAACGCGCGCCAGGACGACATTTACATCGGTGTGGCATTGCCCGCACGCCAGTTGCGGGTCTAGCAGTGGACTCATGATGTCATGGCTGGAATACTTAAGCGCACCTTCCCGGATATAAGGCATGTGACAGTCAGCGCACGAAACGCCAGCCTTGTAATGGGTGCTGTCGGCGGTGAACAGTTCGTAATCCGGGTGGCGCGCCTTCATAATGGGTGTACCCGTATCCGGGTAGATCCAGTCGGAGAAGTTGACGCTGTCTTCGGTCTGGATGATATTCTCGACACGCGTGCCGTTATCCCATGGAACGGTCAGGACTTTACTATCCCCGGCGAAATAATAGGTAACGTGGCAATTGGCGCAAACCGCCGAGCGCATCTGCTGGCGCGTAAAGGTACGCCAGTCAATTCCCTGGGCTTTGAAGGCCGCATCCACTGCCGGGTTGGTGATGACCAGGCGCATGGTCCCGGCTTCATGACAGTTGGAGCAGCCAATTGGATTGTTGATGGCGGGCGTCATATCCGAAAACAGCTTGGAATCAAAAGCCTCCATACCAATCTGCGCCCAAAGGCCGGGATTATCGGATGATTTGCAGGAATAACAGGTGGCGTGGGTGGTGGCGGTCACGCGCTTCGTGGCACGAATGTCTATCAAAGTATTCTGATGGCCGCGCGGCTGGTTATAATCTTTGCTGAATGAGTAGCCCATGAAAAGGATCACCAGGCGCGGGTCCTGGAGCAGGTATGAGTTTTGGGCCGACCCGCCATAAGTGGTGGGTGTATTATTGTTGGCAGTCTGGATCAGGGATGAATATTCATTTGGATAGTTCTCACCCCAAAGGGATGAATCCGCTTCCAGAGGTTGAATGGTGACAAGCGGTTGGATGACGGCGCGTTCCTGCGGTGGCTGGTTCTTCAGGTATAACAAGACGCCAGCCAAGATGACCGCCAGGACAAGAATAATCCCAACCAGAATTATTGTGGTGTATTTTTTCATTTTCCGTAAACCTCCGAATCCTGATATGGATATAAAGACAGCCCGCGTTCGCCGTGGGCGACCGAGCGGTGACAATCCCAGCAATAGCGGTCAAATGACTGTGGACCTGTGATAATACTTTCGACCGTGTCCATATGGCAGCGGATGCAATTAGCCTGAACAATTTCATCTGTCTGGTGGGAGGCGCGGATGGTTGCCGGGTAAGTCTTGAACGTGAGTGAGTAAACGTCCCGCATCCCGGAATATCCTTTATAAAGATAATAACTGACGATGTTCTGATGTGGAAGATGACAGTCGGTGCAGGCAGTAAAATTCTCATGTGCCGCATGGAACCAGCCTTCATACTGCGCATCCATCACATGACAGTTGTTGCAGGTGGATGGTTCGTGCCTCAAGTAGGATGGTGCGTCCGTCACCCAGGTAAAAACACCCAGGGCGGCGAGGAAGGCCAGAACTCCAATCATGAGGAGTGAATTTTTCTTCATTCTGGTCAAATCACGGTAACGGTTGACCCGGTCTCTGTCTTCTCGACCTCAATGCGGGTCGGGAAGGCATCTTTGAGTTCATCCAGGTGCGTGATGACCAGGATCTTGGCAAAATCGGTGCGCACGGCGTTGATGGCCTGGATCAACCGCTGGCGGCCCAGGGTATCCTGCGAACCGAAACCTTCGTCAATGACCAGCATTTGCAAGCGCGCCCCCTTGCGCTGGGCCAGGACTTCCGACAACGCCAGCCGGATGGCGAAGTTGACCCGGAATGCCTCCCCTCCGGAGAACATCTCGTAATCGCGCTCCCCGGCTCCATCGCTTACCTGGATTTCCAGCGTCTCGCGCAGGTCTTTACGTTTCTCATCCTTGTACCGGGCCTGGGTCTCGAAATGCAGGCGCATGCTGTCGTCACTCAGGCGGCCCAGGATTTCATTGGCTTTCATCTCGATCTCAGGCAAAGCTTGTTCAATGAGTAATGCCGGCACGCCATCCTTTCCAAATGCACGCTCCAGTGCTTTGTAGCGCCCGATTTGCAAGCCCAGTTCGCCGCGTTCTACCTCCAGCTTCTTCCTGCGCTTGCGCAGGTCATCCAACACAGCTACCTTCTGGCGGGCCGCGCCTACTTCCAGGGTCAGCCGGTTCTCCTGTTCCTGCAGATCGAACAGTGTGCTCTCAGCGCTGTCCAGGTCTGGAGCCTGCGCTTCCGAAGCAGCCAGTGTTTCGACCGCAGACTGGTATTCAATTTGCTGGATGGCTATTTCGGCTGCCAGTGTTGTGACCTGGGAATTGAGACTGGCAATTTCGTTATCGAGCGGAATAAGCGCGGCCCGGGCAGACTCAAGCGACCTGAAAGCAGTCTCGGCTGGGCGTCTCTGCATTTCGTTCCGGCGCGCCGCGTCGTGAGCAGCCGTATCGTAACCGAGGCTCGTCAGTTCTTTATCCACCTTTGCAAGCATTTTACGCGCCTCGGTTGAAAATTTTTCACCATCAAGCAATTTTATGACCAGCGCCAAACGCTTCGCTCCGTTCGTCTCCCATTCCTTGGTCAGCTTTTGGATTGTTTCCAACCGCTCAGTCAGTTGTGCGATCATATTCGAGAATCTCAGCCGGTCGGTGTCAACTCTGGCATGATCCAGGAGCTGCGTTTCGGCCTCCTTAAGCCGGGAGGCAAGTTCTTCCGCCGCGCGCTTGTTCTCTAAAAATTTATCGCGTTTTTGCTCACCTTCGGTTTGCAGTTGCTCGAGGGTGGACTGACGGTGTTCCGTACTGAGTGGCTGCCCACACAACGGACAGGAGGCGCCATCGGCTGCTTTTAGTTCATCTATGCGCAGCTTAAGTTTATCCATCTCGGCTTTCAGACTGGCATTCTCTGCCCGCAATTCTGCCTGCCGCTCCCGACCAGTCTGGATCTGATTTTCCAGTCTGGAGTGTTCAGCCAGTCTGGTTTCAGCTTCCGCCAGTGCTTTTTTTGCAGACTCCAACCCGGTCGCCAGACCAATAGATTCTAACGCTTGTTGACTGACAGCACCCCCCTGTCCCTCAAGTGTCTCTTTTTCTTGTTCCAACTTTGCCTTTTCGGCATTGATCTCATCCAGGAAAGGAAGGCGGCGTTTTTCCTGTTCGTGGAATTGCGAAGCTATTCCATCCCACATTTCCAGATCATGGCGGGCCTGCTGCCAGGCAGCATAGGCTGCTTCGACCTCAGCAGCCCGCGCCAACAGGTCAGCATGGGGTTGGCGTTCGGCTTCCCGATCGGCGAGACGGGTCAAAAATCCGGAAAAGTTCGCCTGTGAATGTTCCAGTACCTGCCCTATCCTATTGACCAGGTCACGGTGTTTGTCCAGCCCGGCCCGCACCTGCCTGAAACCTGCCAGGGCTGCCTCCTGGACTTTACGGCTGGCCGCCAACCCGCCCAGTTGCAATTGCAGTTCAGCCAGGCGAACCTTGCGAGGTTCTTCTTCTGACAGTTCAGAATCGATCTCGGCCATCCGGCCGTCCACTGCGTCCAGGTCACTTTCCACTGCCTTACGGCGCTCAGCGGTACGCTCTTTGTATACTTCCCAGACTTCCAGACCAAGGATATTGCCCAGGATCTCCTTGCGCCGGGTAGGCGGCTGCTGGGCGAACTGGTCGGCGTGGCCTTGCAGGAAGAACGAAACATTGATAAAAGTATCGTAATCCAGGCGCAGTACCTGTTCAATGCGCGTCTGGGTTTCGCGGTTGGAGTGCTCAGTGAGTGGCCGCCAGGTATCCCTATCGGAAATTTGGAATTCCAGGGAGGCGCTCTTCCCTCTCGCCAGCAACCTGATGACCCGGTACTGGTTGTTTTCATACCCAAACGTAAAGGCCACTTCAGCAGCTACTGACTGCAGATTGACAACCGACTCATCCCGCTTGCGCGCCTGACCGAACAATGCCCAGGTCATGGCATCCAGCAGCGAGGACTTGCCCGCCCCGTTCTGGCCCGAAATACAGGCCAGATCAAAACCGGTAAAGTCCAGCTCGACAGGGTCGCGGTAGGAGAGGAAACCAGACAGCTTCAGACGCAGGGGAATCACGAATCTATTTTAACCGGAAAGGCTTCCAAAACACAAAGGAAAATCGGTCATCCCTGGTGGTGTTTATGGTTCAGAACTCATTTGGCTTGCCCATACTTGATAGGCATGTTATCATACCGACGTGCTCTCCAACCTCTCCAAGCGCAACCGCACGCGGGTTATCCTGGCAGCCATCATCCTGGCAACCATCCCGTGCTATTGCCTGGGAATCATCGTACGGCAAATTGCCCCCGTTCAAAATTCGAATACCCCAACCACCACCGCGACAGTCACTTCCACATCGACCTCCACCTATACGTCAACAACCACCCTGACTCTTACACCGAGCTCGACTCTCACCCTGACATTAACGTCCACACCCACAGCTACGCCCACCGCCAGCCCTACGCGTACATCCACCTGGACCCTGACCCCCTCGCCAACTTTCACAGCCAGCGCAACGCTGACGCCGACATCCACACCGGTACCAACTGTCACATTTACGCCGACTTACACATTCACCGAAACCTCAGTTCCTCCCACTTCTACTCCCACTGACACTCCGCCAACCCCTTAATCCTGATTGCATCTCCCCCATCTTCCAATGACTGACATTACCCCATTCCTTAAGAAACTTCTCACTGCCCCCGGTCTCTCCGGCTACGAGGATCCCGCTGCTGAAATCATCTCCGCCTGCTGGACACCGCTAGTTCAAGAGACCAGTCGGGGCAAAGCCGGCTCCCTGCATGGAATTCAACGCGGAACCGGCGCAAGCCCGCGCCCATCTGTGATGATTGCCACACATATGGATGCCATCGGCCTGATGGTAACCGGTATTTCAGACAGTTTCCTGCGTTTGACCGATGTGGGCGGGGTGGATCCACGTGTCCTGCCTGGCACCCTGGTAACCGTATACGCCAGCGGAGCGGGCACAGCTCACCCCATTCCTGGCGTGGTCATCCAACCACCCGTCCGCCTGTTGCCTCCTGAAATCGGCCTGAACCCCGTTCCGCTGGAATACCTGTTTGTGGATACCGGACTTCCACGCCGCCAGATTGAGAAAATCGTCCGCGTCGGAGACCTGGTATCGTTTGCCCAGCCGCCGATCGAGTTAAGCGGTGAGACCATCTCTGGTCACACGCTGGATAACCGCGCTTCAGTCGCCGCACTGACCGTCTGTCTGGAGGAATTGCAGTCCCGCCCGCATGTCTGGGACGTATGGGCTGTGGCTTCCGCGCAGGAGGAAGTAGGCGCCATCGGAGCCATCGGCTCCACCTTTGAACTGCGCCCGTCCATTGCCATTGTTTTGGATGTAACCTGGGCAAAGGGACCTGGAACCAATGATTGGAATTCCTCTCCCATGGGGAAAGGCCCCACCCTGTGCATGGGGCCCAACATTCATCCGGCATTGCACAAGGCGATGAAAGACCTGGCCGACAGGCTGGAAATTCCCTACGGCCTTGAGTACGCCCCGCGTCATACCGGGACGGATGGCTACTCCACGCAGGTGTCGGCGGAAGGTGTACCAACCCTTGTGATGGGCATCCCGCTGCGCTATATGCACACACCGGTGGAGGTGGTCGCAGTCAAAGACATCCAACGCGCTGGAAGATTGTTGGCTGAGTTCATCGCCGGGCTGAGCGCCGATTTCATGGAAAAAATCACCTGGGATGATTAACATGCCAACATTTGGAAACGCTCAACTCAAGCTGCTTGAAAAACTGTGCAATGCCAGTGCTGTCTCTGGCGACGAAGGCGAAGTACGTAAAATTATCCTTGAAGAACTCAAAGGCCGTGGCGGGGATACCAGGGTGGATGCCCTCGGAAATGTACTGGTAACTCACCCCGGGTCAGGAAAGAAACGCTTGAAAGTCATGCTCACCGCCCACATGGATGAAGTAGGCTTCATGCTGGTGGCTGATGATGGCGAGGGCTTGTTCCGTTTCGAGACAGTCGGAGGCATGGATATCCGCCAGCTACCCGGCAAGGCTGTGCTGGTGGGAAAAGAGCACCTGCCCGGCGTGATCGGGGCACGTCCCATTCACCTGACCACCGCCGAGGAACTCAGACAAAAAATTCCTCTGGATGCCCTGCGCATTGACATCGGTCCAGCTGGAGGCAAGGTCTTCCCCGGTGACCGGGCTACTTTTGCCACCCGTTTCCAGCGCAACGGCCCGGTACTGATCGCCAAGGCGCTCGATAACCGTCTTGGGATCGTCACCCTGCTTGAACTGTTCAAGAATGCCCCAACCAATATTGACCTTCTAGTGGCTTTCACCGTCCAGGAAGAAATCGGCCTGCGCGGGGCGCGGGTGGCTGCATATACTTTTAACCCCGACCTGGCGATCACGGTGGATGCGACACCCGCCAACGACCTGCCAACCTGGGATGGCGAGGAGAACATATCCTATAATACGAAACTTGGACTTGGGCCGGCAATTTACATCGCCGATAGCAGTACACTTTGTGACCCGCGCCTGGTCCGCCATTTAAGTGAAACAGCCCGGCTTGGAAAGTTACCCTTTCAAATCCGTCAACCTGGTGGAGGAGGAACGGATGCAGGTTCCATTCATATGGCTCGCGCCGGGATCCCTTCCGTCTCGGTTTCAGTTCCTCACCGCTACAGCCATACCGCCGCCTCAATTGCCCGCATGGACGATTGGAAAAACACTTACTCGCTTCTCCAGGCTGCATTGAGTCGTATCACCCCGGAATTACTTGAATCCGGAAGAGCATGATGAATAGGTAACGAATTTTGATCGAGTAGACGGATATTTGTTACACTTCGTTGACCTTTTTCCCCACTCATTCCCCTAAGACTGGACCAACCATGAAACAACTCATCCAAAAACTGACCGAAACCTTCTCCCCATCTGGCTATGAGACCACCATCTGCGAGGTAATCCGCAAGGAGATCCAACTCCAAGCCGATGAAATCCACCTGGATGCGCTGGGCAACCTGATCGCCCGCAAAGGCTCCAAATCCAAAGGCGGCCTGAAAATCATGCTGGCAGGCCACATGGACGAGATCGGCCTGATGGCCACCCACATCGACGAGAATGGATTCATCCGCTTCACCGGTCTCGGCGGTATCCGCGCGGCAGCTCTCACTGGTGGGCGTGTGCGCTTCATGGATGGAACACCCGGCGTCATCAGCTCAGACCGGCTGACGGATCTGGCTAAAACCCCCACGCTCGATCAATGTTTTATTGACGTGGGTGCCAGCAACAGGAAGGATTGCCCGGTCAAGGTGGGAGATGTATGCGCTTTTGATCGTCCATTCCTCGACCTGGGAAACCGGATGATCGCCAAGTCGATGGACGACCGTATCGGCTGTGTGGTGATGATCGAAGCCTTGCACACCTTGAAGACTTCCCCTCACGAGATTTATTTCGTGTTTACAACTCAGGAAGAAGTGGGCCTGCGCGGGGCAACCACATCCGCCTTTGGCGTGGACCCGGACATTGCCCTGTCAGTGGATGTAACCAGCACAGGCGACACACCGAAGGGATCCAGGATGGAGGTTGCCCTGGGGAAAGGCCCGGCGATCAAGGTGAAGGATGGGGGCATGCTGGCTGACCCGCGCATCGTCAACTGGATGATACGCACCGCTGAGAAAGCGAAAATCCCCTATCAGCGCGAAGTCCTCGAGGGCGGAACCACAGACGCACGCGCCATCCAGACAGCCCGCGCGGGGGTTCCAGCTGGCTGTATCTCGATCCCGACCCGTTATGTGCACAACCCATCCGAAATGGTGGATACCCGCGACGTGGAAAA
This sequence comes from uncultured Anaerolineales bacterium, assembly GCA_903829085.1. Lineage (GTDB taxonomy): Bacteria > Chloroflexota > Anaerolineae > Anaerolineales > Villigracilaceae > UBA877. The sequence goes on from CAIKOL010000410.1 coordinate 11,360, forward strand.
TTCCATAAAACTGCTGGTCGCCCTGTTGAGCGCTCCACTATAATAGTAGCTCTTTGGGAGCTGCCGGGATTGGGGTAGAGAAATGGGGGTAGTGGGCGGGCTTCGCC